>WFSI01000097.1 GCA_015486105.1 Aquificota bacterium
GCTCATGTCCGTCTTTGTCTGCCTCCAGAGAAATCCCCACTGGATACCCAACTCCTTCATATAGGTGGTAACAATCTCTACTATCCTGGACCCTATTTGGATCTGGGGTGTAGGGGTGTCGATCTCTTTAACAAACCTCTTTATCTTGGCAATCCTGTCTGCGTTGTCCTTCACCACTAAGGCATTGATCCTCTCCAAATAATCCACCTTGCCCTGATCACTGAGAAGGGGATCTATAAGGGTCTTAACCTTGCTGGCATCTGTGAAGTTCAAGGGAATCACTTCCATGACCAGGGGCTTGGTCTTTTCCAAAGCCTTCCTGGCTGATTCCTGGGCACTTCCCTCCTGGGAAAGGCTCTTCAAAGTAGCCACCCTAACCACTCCATCCTCCATGACCCTCCCCAAACGATTGGTCTTAAGGATGATATCCAAGGCCTGATCCCAAGGGATATTGTCCAGCTTTACTGTCACTGTCCCTTTCACATCAGGGTCCACCACAAAATTCATGCCACTCACTTCTGAAATGAGTCGAATCACATCCCGAATATCGGCCTTCTTAAATTCCAAGGATACCCTTTTGCCTGTATATTTTCTGGCTCCGAAAGCCCCTCCTAAACCAGAAGAGGGCATTCCCTTTGCCTTGGTTTCCTCCCCTGCCTCCTTGAAATACAGACAGAGGTCCTTGCCTTCCCTCTCCATAATCAAGGGCTTCATGGCTGTAGTGTAAAGCACCACGTCTGTCTTCCTCTCTTTATAGTCAAAAAGAACCTTGGCCTTCTCTACACCTTTCAAAGGGGCATAAAGGGTATCCAGGGTAAGGGAAGGTCTGGTATTAAAGAGATGAACCACATAGCGAAGGGGAGGCTCCAATCTCTCCAAATCCACAAAACCCCAAGGGTTCTGACCCGTAAGCACCAGCTTTTCTCCCAAAGTACTCACCCTAACAAGAAAATTCCGGGGGTACATCTCTTTCCTTCTAGCCTTCTTAAGGGGCTTTTCAAGGGGGGTTTTCCCCCTCTCCTCCCCCCTTCTTGCCGTTACTTCGGAAGACCTTGGCACCCCCTGGCCCACGGCCTTCAGCACTTGAAAACCCTTCCACGGTATCACGAAGGCGCCAGGATATAGGACAGCTATACGGCCTTTCAAGGCCTTAGCATCTTCCGCTCTGGCAAACTTACCCATCAAGAGGGCATAAGAGGAGTCCTTTTTTACCAAGAAGACGGGTTGGCCCGTCTTCCCATAAAGAACTTGAGCTTCCCTGCCCAACTCTTGCAAGCTGGACGGACTCTTAGAAGCCGCTACCTGCAGAGAATACGGAGCCCCTTCAGCCCCCACCGAGAGAAAAATCCCTAACAAAATACCTAATACCCACCAAAATAAAGGCCTACCTTTCATCATGGTCCCTCTCCTCATTTTCATTCCTTGGGAAAGGAAAGGTAGATGACCTTACCCCCCCTCTTCACGGCCAATCTATCCCTGTATACGCCCACTACCACCTCTCCCCTTCTTCCTATCTTTGTCCCCTTCTTCACCACATACACCTCCCCATCTGGGGAAAGCACCATAGCCCTATCAGCCACTACCCCCTTCAGGACAAAGGACTCTAAATCATACTTTTGAAGGGGGGTAGTAGGCACCACCTTCCTCACCAAGAGCCTCCGGGTAACAGCAGGAGGAGGTTGAAAAGGATTCCTCACTATCACTCCCACTCTCTGCTGGGCAGCTCTCCCCATTCCAGGAAGTATCCCTGCAAAAAGAAAAACCGTAAGAACCCAAAAAACCTTACCTTTCTCTTTTTCTTCCATGTTTGTCCTTTCCCTGTGTAGAAGGCACATATCTATAAGTCTCCAAAGTACACTTGACCTTAAGAGATGGATTCTCCAATACACCCCTTTTCTGGACGCACACCACCTTCATAGCCACGGGTTTCACCACCCGCTCCATGGCTGATATTCCCCTTATAATGGAGACCAATTGGGGATACGAAGCCTGAAATTCAAGATTTATGCCAAGGGCAGCATAACCCTTGTCTGATATAACTTTTTCTTTTCCAGGCTTAAACAAAGTGTAACTTACTCTATTATAGTAGCCCAGCTTGGATACTTGCCTAATGAGGCCTGGTATCTCCTCCTCTGTAGGTAGTACAGACTTGATCTCCTCAAACTTCTTCTCCAGCTCAGCTACCTCCCTCTTCAGGGCATCCTCTCTCTTCAAGGCTTCATTACACTTCTCAATCTTCCTGCTTACCGAAACGATCCCTTTATCCAAGGCGCTAAGACGTCGCTTTTTGGGGCCCAAAAGATACACGTTCCCCACATACCCCAGGCCCACCAAAAAGATTACCGCAACCATAACCTTTTTCAGCAAGTCCCTATCCATACTCTATCCTCACTTAAAGGAAACGCTCAGGGAAAATTCCTTCACCATCATTCCACTAAACTTCACCTCTTTTATATAGCCCAATTTACATCGAGAAATCTGGGGAGAATGAGTAAGGCTATCC
>WFSI01000098.1 GCA_015486105.1 Aquificota bacterium
ATCCAAGCGGGATGTTCAAGCCTAAATTCTAGTTTCCATTCCTTTTAGTTAGGCTCTAAACTGCGGACGGCGAAAGATATGGGCCTGACTTGGATCTCGTTTCCATTCCTTTTAGTTAGGCTCTAAACCCCCTTGAAGACGTCACCCTCCCTATGCGCCTGCGCTGTTTCCATTCCTTTTAGTTAGGCTCTAAACCCAGAGCTGAGAGAGTTTTTGCTTGATTTTACCTTTGTTTCCATTCCTTTTAGTTAGGCTCTAAACCCTTGTTAAGGAGGTAATCATGGCTATGTATCCTTAGTTTCCATTCCTTTTAGTTAGGCTCTAAACGAGACGGCCCTGCGGGGCCTCCACCAGGTTTTGGTCTGTTTCCATTCCTTTTAGTTAGGCTCTAAACCACTACAGCGCCATACTCCTTAGTTTGGCTTCTATCAGGGACTCACGCAGATGTCAACGACCCGTAGAGAGGCCGTTTTTCCGCCTAACTGCCATTAGTGCAAAAATCCCTGGGGACCCGGCGGCAGCAGCTCTCCTCACACGAATATCTCGCCCGGATCGTCCTTCTTTCTCCCTATCACTTCCCTGGAAAAATACCTCTGAGTCCTGAAGGCGTAAAAGATCACAGAGTCTTCCTCAGACTCCATAACCTGCCGAAGCTCTGCTTTAAGCCTCTCCAACTGGGCATTGGTGAGCTCTCCCTCGAAAACCGAGAGCTGCACCCAGGTGAGGTAGCGGCGGCAGATTCTATGAAACTTCTGAACTCTCTTCTCCCCCGCATCATACACCAGAATCACAAACATCACCGGGTCCTCACATAGGGAACATAAGGCTCCCCTTCCAAAAAGTGGCGGTAGAGTTTGTAGCATTCCAGCCTGATAAGCCTTCTATGGGAAACCTTCCGTCCCAACCCCTTGTGCATCACTGTTTCGGCCAAACGCTGCTCGTAAGCCTCAATAAACTTCTTCCTCCCCCGCTCCTTCAAATAAACTCCTTCCAGCTCTTCTGAAAAATCCCCCGGCTTTATCTCCCCTCTATTTACCAGGGCAAATATCACCCGGTCCACTATCAGAGGCTTAAAAATTTCGGTTATATCCAGGTTTAGAGTGAAGGACCTCTGATTTGTCTCATGGAGGTATCCAATACGTGGATCCAGATGGGTGCGGTAAATCTCGGACAGCGCTGCCACATAAAGAAGGGAATTACCAAAGGAGATGAGGGCATTCATCCTGTTGGCCGGGGGTCTCCTGGAGCGTACCTCGAAGGAGAAATCGGGATTCTCGGTGATGGCATCAAAGGCCGTGTAATATATCTCTCGGGCCTGTCCCTCTACGGCCATGAGCTGGGCAGTATTACCAGTTTCCTGGATCTTCCCCATCTGGGCTTCGAGAAGGGTAATCTGTTCCTGGAGTTCCTTTCCACGGGAAGCATAGGTACGTAGCACAAAAAGCATATTGGCCATGGCTCCATAGACAAAGGCCTGGGCCAGGCCCATACGCCACTCATCACTCAAAAAATGCTGGGCTTGCTTCAGAGTAATTAGCCCTGAGTTCATGTACTCCCGGGGATAGTAGCTTCCCATATAGTAACCGTAGTGGTTGAAAAAGTGGAGGATTACATGCTTCCTTGTGAGGAACTCCAGGAATCGCTTATTGAGGGATACCTCCGAGAAAACGCAGAGTGACTCTATCGTCTCCACGGGCATCACCCTCTTGCCCTCATCAGAGACGAGGATAAGGGTGTTGCCCTCCCGCTTCAGCTCACCATCTGAAAGGATGTAAAGAACCCTTTTCATAGCCCTCTGCAAGTAAAACTTTACAAAAAGAACAAAAAGCCCATACCCAGACGCTTAGGGTCATCAATCCTAAAGTCCTTTTACCCTTTCTTTATTCTGTACTTATTAGCGTCCACTATAAAGAGCTTGTTCTCAAAATTTTGCTCTTTCGAAAGCATTAGCTTCAACGTTTTATGCACTTTGTCAATGCGATCCGGTTTAGGCAGCATTTTCAGCACAATAATCCCATAATGATTGGATAAAGGATAGCGGCGCAGATCAGCAAAACCCTTATCGTTGGTCACAAGAGGAACCTGTAAAGAAACAGCTTTTTTAAAAACCTCGCGATCTGAAGCTCCAGTCATCCCCAGATCTTGCACTTTGAGAACCTCATATCCCCACTCTTTCAGAAGCTTTACTGTTTGGGCAAAAACACACTCATCTGCCAAAAACCTGACTATTTTTATCAAGGAATGCCCACTACTTCCTCTTTTTCGATAAGGGACTTAGCATACTTGAGACAGGCCAAAATGTCTTCTTTGGTTATGTGGTTGTAATAGTCTCTTATGATCTCTTCCGGAGTAAGTCCCTCCGCCAGCAACCCAAGAATCATGTAGACTGGTACTCTTGTCCCAGCAATTACGGGTTTGCCATGACAAATCTCAGGGTTCACCTCTATCCTATCGGCAATAATAGCCATCTCTACACCCCCAATTTCCTCATATATAACCCATATATGATTAGATCCCCTTTCCTCAAGAAGCTGGAGCAACCTAACTACATCATTACCACAAACCTTTCCTCCAAACACAGGGGATATTTTATCCCCAGCATAACTCGCTGAAAGAACACGACTTACAATACTTAATCTTCCTGGCCGGTGGAGGCTCTTCTGCCAACAGAACCGGCATCATCTCCTTTATGAGGACCTCAACCTTCCTTTCCAGCTCGGGTGTCAGCTCCACCTTCTCTGTCTTTCGTTCCCTGGGAAAAAGGAGAATCCCCTCAAACTCCAAACCCTTCTCGTGCTTGAGGTAGTGGAGATAATAGGCCAGCTGCAAACGGGCCGCCTTGATATGGCGGGAGGTCCGCTTAACCTCGGCCACCAGCTCGCCTTTCATCAGGTCTATCTTCAGAAGATTGTCCACAAAAATCTCTTTCCTGTCCCTTTTGTATGAAAACTCGTGACTGATACGCCCCAGATCCAGCAGTTCATGATCCTGAGCCGGATTTATATGATGAAAGTAAAACCACGCCTCCCGAGGGCAAATCTGGTAGGCATAGAAAATGGTGGCGTTTATTCTACCAGTTGAAACTGATTTCACTGTGCACCTCCGTCTTCTAGACAAGGAACGGCATACAAAGGCCAAAACCAGACCTTAGTATCGCTCACTGTCAGGGAAGATACGCCACCAGAATGAAACACATAAGCCTTGGAAGGTCTATATTTCTTTATAAAACTCCCAAGGGACTTTCCAGGAGTATTGGCCACTCCTGACTTCACTTCTACAGGGATAACCTCTCCGTTTCCCTGAATGACAAAGTCCACCTCTCCCCCGGACTTCGTCCTCCAAAAGCGCAAAGGTATCCCCTTTTTCAAAAGCTCAGAGGCTACAAAGTTCTCAATCAAAGCCCCCTTATCAGTTCTCACCTCCCAGCTCCTAAAATCCCTGCACATGTAGTTCCTGATCCCTAAATCCTGGAAGTAGACTTTAGGGTTCTTCACAATCTCCAGACGCCTATTGGTAAAGAAGGGGCAAGCTAAAGAAATCACATAAGTTTCTTCCAAAATAGAGAGATGCTTTTTAAGGGCAGGATAAGGAAGCCCTGAAACCTGGGAAAGCTCCCCATATCGAACCAAGCTGCCTATTTGAAGGGCCAAGGCCTTGAGCAACTTTTGAAAACCAGACTCTGTGGCCAGGCGAAAGAATCCTTTTATGTCTCTCAGCAAATACGTTGAAAGAATACCCTTTAAAATTTGAGCCTTCTCTTCGCGATCCCGGGCCGTGGCGATTCTCGGGTATCCTCCCCATAAAGCGAACTCTTCCAGCAAATCCATAAACTGAGAGTGGAGG
>WFSI01000099.1 GCA_015486105.1 Aquificota bacterium
ATGTGGAAAAGCGCCTTAGGGAACAGGGACAAACCCCTCAAGGAACGGATTTGGAAACCATGGATCGCTACTGGGAGGAGGCGAAGCGTCTGGAATAAAGGGTTTTTGAATACATTCAATAAAGATGATATCACTAAAAAATGGAAGGAAACTATCTCTATGATGAAAAGAAAGGGAAAGGGGACATTACTTCAAGGGGATTTGGGAGCCATGGATCTTGCCACTTTAGTTCAGTTAAAGGGGAGCGAGAAAACCCGGATTCTCCTTAACAGGGGAGATGAAGAGGGAGAGGTTTATGTTAGCAAAGGAAAGGTCCTTCATGCCAGGGTAGGTTTCCGGCAAGGAGAAGAGGCCTTTTTTCATCTTTTGGCATGGCATGATGGGGAGTTTGTGGTGGATGAAGGAGAGCCCCAGGAAGTGACCGTGGGAAAGGACGTGTCTCTCCTTCTTCTTAAAGGGGTTCAGGTTTTAGATGAAGTCATGGGAGGGGATGGAGAAGAGGATTATCTGTCTTTGGCAAAGGAGTTGGAGCAGATCCCTTCAGTTTGGGAGGGAGGTGTATACCAGGGGGGAGAAGTGGAAGGCCTCTCTTTCCCCCGGGGTCATGATTTAATCCAGGCCATAGAGGACTTAGATCGATGCTTTTCTTGGGGGGAGATACAACCCTGGAGGGATGGGAAACTTATCCTCCTTCGGCATAGGAATGGGGTTTTCTTTTTCCATGTAGATCTTCGCTACGATCCCAAAAAGCTCTTTAAAGTACTGGAAAGGAGGTTGGGTGATGTTACTGCCTAAGGGTAGGCCCGTTCACAGAGATTTGGGGACGGCTTATGTGAAGATGGATCACCTGGTGAGAGAGCTTAGGGAGGAAGGTTTTTCGGGGTATTTGTGTTTGGAGAACCCGGAGTTTACAGGGGTCCTTTTTTTTGAGCAGGGGGGCATTTCTGGGGTGTATACTGAGCCCCCAACTGTTGATCCCCTTTTGACTATTATGGAGGAGGCCTCCCGGGAAGGAACGGTAAACGTATACGGGCTGCCTCCTGAGGTGGTTTACATACTGGCCTCTGCGGCTCGGGGTGAGAGGGTGTATGAGGCCCTGCCCTTGGAAATAATCCACTTGGATCGTTTGATGGAGAGGTTGGAGAGGGAATCTTTCACGGGGATAATGAAGTTGGAGGATGGAGACAGGGATCTCACAGTTCTTCTCTTTGAGGGGGATCAGGTAGAGTTTCTTTATGAAGGGGAAGAGGCCCTTCAGGGAGAGGAGGCCATGGTTAAGATGGAGAAGCTTAGAACTTCTCCTACGGCCCTTCTTTATCTTTTCAGGAGTAGTGGGGAAGAGAGGAAGGAGCTGGAGTTTGATCCCCAGGAGGTGTTGGAGGTTTTGGGGGGGTTCTTTTCTGCATACAGATCCCAGGTGGAAAGGGCATTGGGGGAAGGGAAATTTGAAAGGGTCTTTCGGGAGGCTTCCCTTTCCTTAGCGGAGAGGTTTCCTTTCCTTGATCCCTTTGCTCCCTTGATACGTATCACTCCTGGGGGATTGGAGGTGGATGAGGGTTTGTCTGTGATCCGCCTTTTGGAAGGGATAAGGGAGCTGGTGAGGAAGATGAACAGCGTGGTAGGGGAGAAGAAGGGGGAGGAAGCTGTGAGGGGTATCATGGGGGCCCTTGCCCCTTCCTTAGCTGATCAGCCCTTTGTAGGTTCCCTTTTTGGGGAAGGAGAGGAGTAGTGCTTGGCCATATGGTACTATATTAGAAATAGGGATGTGTACTGTCGTGGAAGGGGAGAAAAAGAGAGGGGAGAAGTCTTGAAAAGGCTGGTTTCTCTCTTGGAGGAGGGGGAGTTGGCCTATTTTAGGTTTGAGGAGGGGGGTTGGCTTTTGGTGAAGGGTAAGAAGGGCTGGCTGGGAGCTTCCCTTTCTCCTAAGGATTCCCCCGATGAGACCCGATTGAAATTGCTTGCCTCTTTGGAGAGGGTAGAGAAGGAGGTTGGGGAGAAATGGCGGTTGCTTTGAAGGGTACTTTGGAATCTGCCAACATAGGGGAGGTAGTGAGGCGCTTGGTGAAGGATAGAGCCACGGGTCTCTTGCTGGTTTTAGGGGATTCTGAGGCCAAGGTCTACTTCCGGGATGGGGAGATCACTTATGCCGTGTCCGATGAGGGTATAGGAGAAGAGGTGCTTCCTATATTAGGTCAGTGGTTGAGGGGGTCTTTCTCCTTTAACCCTGGTATAGATATTCCCGATGTGAATATTACGGAGTCTACCCCTGCTTTGGTGGAAGAGCTTCTCTTCGAGGCATCTCGGTGGTCTGAACTGAGAGAGGCCCGAATACTTCCTCGTAGTGTCTTTTCCGTCAAAAAAGAGGTGGAAGAAGAGATCACCCTTTCTCCTTTTTATTGGCGGGTGGTGATGCGCTTGAGGGAGGGGAGGAGACTGGAGGAGGTGGCTGAGGACCTGGATGTGGATTTCCTTGATTTGGGGCATGCAGTTCGGGATCTTATGGACCAGGGCCTTGTGGAGAGAGAGGATGGAGGCCTTGAGAATGACGTGGTCCAAGAGGAAGAGTTGGAGCAACTTAAGAATGAACTTACGAGGATCATTGGACCCGTGGGAGAGATCTTTTTAGAAGAGGCGGTGGACCAGATGACGGGGGAGGACGGACGAGTGGTGAGGAGGCATTTTCCTAAGCTGGTGGATCTTCTCTCTCAGAATATCCCCGATCAAACTAAGAGGGGGGAGTTTCAAAGGAGGGCCGCTGCTATATTTTCTGAAGGAGAGTAGTATGGGAGGAGGGGGAAAGAAAGGGCTCAGGAAGACACTCCTCACCGAGGAGCAGATCAAGAAAGTGCAGGGGGTCTTGAGGGACCTGCGGAAAAAGGCCCAGCTGAACCTGGTTATACTTTTGGATGTCAGTGGTCAGTCCATTGCCCATGCCGCTAGAAGCAGAAAGGCGGTGAGGGAGGCTATTTCTGCTTTGGTGGCAGGTAATTTTGCAGCGGCTATGGAGCTCTCTCGTATGTTAGGTGAAGAGGGTTTCCGTTGTCTCTTCCATGAAGGCCAGGAGTATTCGGTTTATGCCTGCAAGGTAGGGGAGGATTTCATCCTTTTGGTGGTTTTTGAGGCCCATGTTCGTTTCGGTTTGGTTAAGCTTTACACCAGCAAAAGCCTGAGGACTCTGGAGGATCTCCTCCAGGATGTGGTCTTCGAAACGGAGGAGAAAGAGGAGGATGTGGCCGAGATGCCTTCGGAGGACGAACTGGATGCCTTATTGGAGAAACTGAAAGAGGATTTCATGGGGGAATAATTGCCAGGGGAGGTATTGGATGAGTATCAAGACCAAAATCGTTACACTGGTGGTGGTTTCGGTGTTGGTGGCCTCGGCCTTGGTGGCAGCCATCTCCATCCGTTTCAGCACGGAAACTCTTAAGGATCAGATATTGGAACAGGGGAGGGCCTTGACTCTGGCTTTGGATTCGGCTTTGAGGGAACCCCTGGTGGTTCAGGATACAGTGAAGGTTCGGGAGGTAGTGGATTCTTACGGTGACATGAAGGGGGTGATTCTGGCTACAGCCCTTTCTCCTGATGGAGACATTTTGGCGATGGCACCTATGGATAAACTTCCCTCTTGGCTAAAGACTTATTTGGCCAAGACGGTGGAGGAAGAGACCCCTGTACAGGGAAAGGTGGTTTTTTTAAAGTCTCCTTCTCCCCTGGTTTCCAAGGGCCTCGCTTATACGTCCCTTTATGTTATCCATAAGGCTGTCCTGGGGGGCACAGCAGGGCATGTGTATTTGGCCTTTCCCACGGCTTTTGCTGCTGTGGTAAGAACCCAACAGAGGCTTGTTCTAATGGCCAGCGTTGCAGGGGTGGCTGTAGCCATCCTGGTAGCTTTAGTGGCGGCTATTATAGGGGCGGGTATTGCCAGGAACGTCCTCTACTTGGCCGATGTAGCTGAGAGAATGAGTTTGGGGGAGTTGGATATCAAGGTGGATAAGAGAAGTAGAGACGAGCTTGGAAGGCTGGCTGAAGCCTTGGAAAGGATGAGGGTTTCCCTTAAGGCGGCTATTGAAAGGCTCAAGAAGCGGAGCCTTTAAGGAGGCGACATGAAGCGCTTTTGGCTTATGGCCCTTATGACCATTTTGGTTTGGTTTTTGCCCTTTCCTCTTTCTGCCCAGGATAACATAAAGGTTGGAGGGTCCATGGCCCTTTCAGGGCCTTTAGAAGTGATTGGTAGTAACGTATTGACAGGGATTGAGGCTTACTTAAATAGGGTGAATCAGGAAGGGGGGGTCAAAGGAAGAAAGGTGGAGTATGTTGTTTATGATGATAGTTACTCTCCTGCCATAACCATTAAGAACGTGAAGAGACTTATGTTGAAGGATGAGGTGGTGGCCCTTCTTGGGGTGATGGGAACCCCTTCCACTTTGGCCGTTATGGGAATGGTACGGGCTATGAGGGTGCCTCTGGTAGGACCTATAACGGGCAGCGAGACTCTCCGGACTGAGGGGAATAGGTATATCTTTACCGTTATGCCTTCCTATCGGGATGGGATAGAGGCTTTGGTTAGACGGGCTGTGGCCGATGGCCATAGGAAACTGGCTATCATCTATAAGAAGGACGCTTATGGATGGTCTTGTCTCCGATACGCTATGGATGCCCTGAAGCCTTCAGGTATAGTTCCCGTTATCAGGGGGAGGGTGGACTCTCTCCAGAAGGTGGAAGAGGTACTCCTTAAGGTGAAGCAGGCCAAACCCGATGCCCTTCTGGTGGTGGTCACCCCTGAAGTTTCAAAGGCCTTAGTGTCTGTCATGTTGAAGCACGGCTATTTTCCCCCTGTATACGCCAATATGTGGGCGGGTTTTGATGGGGCCCTTAAGGGTTTAGACCCCCAGGACCTGGGTAAGTTTAAGAGGGTGGTGGTGTCAAAGATATTCCCCATGCCTTTTGAGGATTATCCCCTTATTAAGGCTTACAGGAAAGATCTTGCCAGGTATTTTCCAGACACGTCCCCTGATATCAAGCAGATTCCAGGGTATGTGGCGGCAAGGGTCTTTGTAGGGATCCTTAGAAGGGCCAACTCTTTTACTTCCCAGGGCATTGTAAAAGCGGCGGAGTCTGTTAAGGACTTGGATATAGGGCTGCCTGAAAAGATATCCTATGGACCAGAGGATCATGTGGGTTTTTCCAGGATTTATCTCTATGCCTTTACCGGTAAGTACAAGAGGCTTCAGTAGGGCTTATGATAGTCAACTTGGCGGATCGGGAGGTATCTTTCAAGATTGTCTATTATGGGCCAGGACTTTGCGGTAAGACTACTAACCTTCTTCGGGTCTATTCCAAGCTGGACAGGGGGAAAGGTGAATTGGTGAACCTGGCCAACAAAGAGGACAGGACCATTTTTTTCGATTTCGCCTCCCTGAACCTGGGGAAGCTGGGGGGATTAATGGTGAAGTTCTGCCTTTATACAGTGCCTGGCCAGTCCCTTTACAAAACTACCAGGAAGCTGGTCCTCAAGGGTGTGGATGGGTTGGTTTTCGTGGCTGACTCTTCCCCTGCCCGTTTTAAGGCTAATGTGCTGTCCCTTCAGGAGATGTCTGAATATTTAAGGGAGGTGGCAGGTGTGTCTGTGAAGGATATTCCTTTGGTTATCCAGTATAACAAGAGGGACCTTGCCAATGCGGTGTCTTTGAAGCTCTTGGAGAAGATCAATCTTTGGGGAGTGCCCGCCTTTGAGGCTGTAGCCATCGAGGGTAAGGGGGTCATGGACACCCTTAACGCTATCATGAGGATGGTGCTTCAGAGGCATGGCTCTGCCCTGAAGGGATCGACTAAAGGGGTTAGGAAGAGGGTGAAGGGCAGAGTAGCAAGAGGGAGAAGGGTATGAAGAAGGAAGGGATTTGCGTTTTTGGCCTTAAGGGCAGAATTGTTGGATGGATGGTGGTGGTCCTTTTGGTTTTTGGGCCTTTCTCTTTTACCCCTGCTTTCTGTGGCGCTCAGGGAAAGTTGAAGGTGGGAACCTCTCTGGACCTTTCTGGTTTTTACGGGGCTGTGGGGAGGAAGCTTCTATCGGGTTTTAATCTGGCATTCAGGGAAATCAATGCCACAGGAGGCGTTAGGGGCAGGGAAGTGGAACTTATATCCTACGACGATGGATATGAGGTGAGCCGGTCCATAAGAAACGTAGACAAATTAGTGCTCCAGGACAGGGTATCTGTTCTTTTTGCTACCATGGGCACGCCTCCCAATGTGAGTATAATGTCTCGCCTTTCGGTTCTCAGGATACCCCTCTTCTTTCCCATTTCAGGAGGGGTTTTCCTGTACTCTGGGAGTCAACGATACCTTTTCACTTTCCTACCCGCCTACCGGGATGAGAGCCAGGCCCTCATAAGGTTGATGGAAAAGGACGGCTACAAAAGGATGGGGGTGGTGTACCTTCCCAATCAGTACGGATGGGATTGTAAGATATTTGCCAAAAGGAAGGCATTAGCCCTTGGTCTTAAAGTGAGCACCTTTCCTTTGGGGCATGAAGGTAAGATAGCCTCTGTGGTTGAGGGTTTGAGGGCTAACAAGGTGAAAGCCCTCTATTTAGTTATTCCATACAAGTTCCTGGTTCCTTTTTTGAAGGCCATGGATGCTCAGGGGTACCATCCAGCCCTCTATGCTGAATATTACTGCAGATTGCCCCAGGCCCTTCAGGCCCTGGAGACCCAGGGGATTGTTTTCAAGAGGGCAGCTATGGGCCGTTTTCTTCCTATGCTTCATGAGAACTATCCTTGCATCAGTTGGTATAGAGAGGCCCTTCAGAAATACGCCCCTGATGAATCCCCTGATCCGGCTGTTTTCATGGGTTATCTCATGGCCAGGACCTTGGGACAGATCTTGAGGCAAGTGCGCTCCATGGATTCATGGGGTATTGTCAAAGGGGCTGAGTCCGTAAAGGGTTTGGATGTGGGGTTGCCCGAAAAGATTTCTTATTCTCCTATGGACCATGTGGGTTTGACCAAGGTTTTCCTCTACCGTTATACTAATGGTGTGCTTATTCCTGTAGGGAAGTGAGTTCTGATTTTTCTTCCTTAGAGGGCCCCTTTCTCACGGAGGCTCACGTACCTTTCTTCCCCCAGGATGATGTGGTCCAGGAGCTCTACTTCCATAAGTCTGCAGGCTTCCATGATCCTGTGGGTGATCTCCCTGTCCCCTGGGC
>WFSI01000100.1 GCA_015486105.1 Aquificota bacterium
GCCTATTACAGCTCATGAGGCAGGCGGGCTTTGGGATTCCCAGCCGGGTGGAGGTAGTGTAACTTCCTACCCCTCCAGAAAACATAGTGGCATACGTCTGTGGAAAACTGGATAAGTATGGTGTAACCAGTGAGTTAGCCTAATAGGGTTTTCAAAGATGAGTTTGATTTTGTAGGTGAATGTGTCATTTTTGTTCTCTTCGGTATCGTCAACCGGTATCACTGGTATTATGTGTGGGGTTTGGGATCCTGCGACAAGCCATGAGGTCATTCATTTTTAACATCTTATCCCCAGCCTTATCCCCAACATCGAAGCTTGGCTCTCCTCATATCACCGTATGCGTCTCCTTAACAGACCTCTTTCATACCAGGCATCTGGGATTTGCTTATGGGGAGAGGGAGCATTATAAGGGGATGAGCGCTGGAAAGGCCTTTTCCAGGAAAGGAAATGACTCAGGAAAATAAGGGCTCCGAGGTGAAGATGGTTACATTCCTGCGAGAGCTATCTATTCCCCTCATCATTGCCCACAGGGGGTTTTCGGCCCGGTACTTAGAGAATACCCTGGCTGCTTTCCAGGGTGCTTTGGAGATAGGGACCGATATGATCGAAATGGATCTCCACCTCACCAGGGATGGGGAATTAGTGGTGATCCACGACGCCACCACAGCCAGGGTTTCTAAGGAGAAGGTGGGGGTAAGGAGGGTTACACTGTCAAGGCTAAAACAGGTGAATCTGAAAGGGAACCACACTGTGCCTACTCTGGAGGAGGTCCTGGATCTGGTGGCTCAGCGTATCCCCCTCAACTTAGAGCTCAAGGCCAAGGGTACAGGAGAAGCCTTGGCCAGGTTTCTTCTGAAGAGGGGACATATCAGGGGCCTTTTGGTTTCGTCTTATAGTGCCCAGGAACTGAGGGCCTTCCGCGAGCTTTATACTTCTATCTCCGTGGCTCGTATCTATGCCCGGGTTTCTACGAAAGACCTGATCCGGGATGCCAAGGCGGGTTACTTTTCTATTCACGTTAACCAGTTGCATATTGGTGAGGATAAGGTGGAAGCGGCTCACTGTTTGGGGCTCAAAGTTTTAGTTTTTACCGTGGATGATCCAAAGGAGATAGTAAGACTCTTCTCTATGGGGGTGGATGGTATCTTTACTAACGACCCGGAAACGGCTTTACAGATGGCCAAGGCCCATGGATTTCGTTGATCTTATAATTATAGGAGGGGGGGTTACCGGTGCTGGGGTGGCCAGGGATGCCGCCTTGAGGGGGATCAAGGCCCTAGGGGGATTTTTCTTCTGGCACCAGTCCTGCTAACACCCGGTTGGTTCATGGGGGACTTCGCTACCTGGAACACTCGGAACTGGGCCTGGTCAAGGAATCTCTCCGGGAGAGGAACCTTATCCTCAGGATGCTTCCCCATTTGGTAAGGCTTCTTCCTATTCTCTTGCCCAGCTATAGGGGAGATAGATATCATCCCTTGGCCATAAGGACGGGACTCAAAGTCTACCAGTTTTTTGGAAGGAATCTCCTTCCAGCTTCCCAGTAGTTCTCCTCTTCGGCAAAGCTCCCTCTTAGGGGGAACTCCTCCGATCCTATCACCTTGCCCTACCTTCCCCAGCTGTGATAATCCCGGAATGAATAAGACCTGGAGATATCTCCCGTTTACGGGGAATGACTGAAGGAGCGCCCATGGACAAGACTCTAATCACCGTGCTGGGTATATCCCTTTTTACTACAATTATCAATCTGCCCTTTGGTTATTGGAGGGCCAATGTAAAGAAGTTTTCTAAGGGGTGGTTTCTGGCGGTGCATCTGCCTGTTCCTTTTGTGGTAGCTGCCCGATTGGGCTTTAAAATCTCCTTCCGTTTTATCCCTGTTTTTGTTTTTGCCTTCTTCGTGGGGCAATGGCTGGGAGCTCAATGGAGTAAAGCCCGGTTCCGCCGGGGCCTATCACCTTCATCCTGCCTTTTTATGGACCTCCTTAGGGACCGGGTTACAGATTGATGGGGTTAGGGAAACAGGTGCCTTTAGAAGGTAGGAGTCCTTTAGGAGTTCTCCTTCTCTACATGGGAGGAGCCAGCACTTTGAGGGAGATAAGGCCTTTTCTTTTTCGTCTCTTCTCGGACCGGGAGATCCTGCCCGTGCCTTCGGGAATCCGGATTCCTTTAGCCTGGATTATCTCCCAGACCCGTTATCATTTGGTAAAGGAGGCATACCATCAGATAGGAGGCTCTCCTCTACTGAAGATTACCAGGAAGCAGGCCCAAGCTTTGGAGGAGGCCTTGGCAAGGGAAGGCATAAGGGCTATTGTAGAAATAGGAATGCGTTACTCTTCCCCTTTTATCCATGAGGCGGTAGAGGCCCTGAGTAAGAAAGGGGTAGAGAAGGCTGTTGTCCTTACCCTTTATCCTCAGTATTCTAAAACTACGGTGGGTTCTTGTGTCTCTGCCTTAAAGGAGGCTTTGATGACCTGTAAATTGGAGACAGAGATTATTACCCAGTGGTACAACCATCCCTTCTTCATCCAGGGATGGGTTCAGACTATTCAGGGGGCCTTGAGGAACGTGCCTTCACCCGTCCACATCCTTTTTTCTGCTCACAGTTTGCCCATGAAGGTGGTGAATCAAGGTGATCCTTACCCCCAGCAGGTGGCAGAGACGGTAGAGGCCGTTATGGAGGGCTTAGATCCTTTGCCTTATTCTATAGCTTATCAGAGCAAGGTGGGTCTTGGGAAGTGGTTGGGGCCCTCTGTAGAGGAAGAGATAGCCAGGGTATCTGCTGAAGGTACTTCCTCTTTAGCCCTTGTGCCGATAAGCTTTGTTTCTGAGCACTTTGAGA
>WFSI01000101.1 GCA_015486105.1 Aquificota bacterium
CAGTGCCTCAGGCCAGGACTCCCCCTGAGAGAGGCGGTTGGCCTCTCGGGTCATGATGGCTTCTGCCTCTTGGATCTCTCTTTCCAACTCGTGGCAGACCTCTTCTATATTCATGCCACAGCCCATGTGATGGCTGACAATACGCTCCAAGAGTTCCCTGTCCAGACGGAAGTCCCTGGTGGTTGAAACATGTCGAAGGTGATCACCGAAGCGGCGAAGTGCCTCCAAGACAGGAGTTAGTCCAGGTCGCATGGGTTTGAGAGAAGCTATCCATGCCTCGGTTTCACATAGCATCTCAAGACCCAGGTCTCGGAACAGGGCGGGTATTTGCTTGAGGTTTGCCCGGGCGTGATCCAGGAAGGAAGGAAGGTTTTTCACCCGCTCATGCCAGACGTCCAGATCTTGATCCAGGGCCTGGGCCAGGCCTATAGAGGCTATGGTCAGGTAGTGGGTGGGTTGGGCTTCATGGAAACGGACCTGGGTGAGTTCTTCCCGAATGGTACAGATGATCCGGCGGAGGATGGAGATGTCAATAGAAAGGTTGAGGGAGTTTTCACCTTTTGCGCAGCGGGTAAGCTCATCCTCCCAGTGGGAAATACTGTGTACCAGGCTTTGTATAGTGCTGGCTGAGAAGTCGTCCCACTCTGACCAATGACGGTTTGGTGCTGGTACCTGGGGAAAGTAGTAGAACTCATCGCTCATGGTGCACACGGGAAACACCCGGGCCAGCGTTTCGAATATCTTCGAGGCTATGGCCTCTACTGACCGGAGAGAGCGGGAATCACTGCTATTAGAGGACGTACTTGCCCTGATCTTCTTCTGAGAGGTCATATTGGGTTTCAACCACCTCCTCAGGGTAGTTCAGTAGAGTATATTGTATGCAATGGGTCGTTTCTATACCCTGGGATCTAAGCCCAGGGCTGGGGAGTTGTCTCTGTCCCAAGCAGGGCAAAAAAATCTTGGCAGGACTTCCCCCGGAAACTAACCATTGCTTTAGTTGACATATTCAAATTAAAGAAAGTCTGTCTGAAAGCAAGTAGAAATGCAGTCCATTCCTCTCTTGCCCATAAATTCGCCGCATGTCTACCACCCCTCTCCTTTCATAAAAATGGGGGAAGTCCTGCAATGAAGTCGCTTGGTTATTCTTTCTCCTTCATATAGACCACGCCCCGGGGGCATTCGGTGGCACAAATGCCGCAACCTTTGCAATGGTCCCGGTCCAATTGGGGGGCGGATTCTAAGGTGATAGCCACGTCAGGGCAGAAGATCCAGCAGTTACCGCAGGCATTGCAGTAACCACAGGAAAAGCACCTCTGGGCCTCTTTCAAAGCGCTTTCCCAATCTTTTATTTTACCTGGAGGGGCATGATCAAAGTAGAAGGGATTCAGGTCTTCAAAGGTGATAATATCCTGGTGGTCCCGCTGCCATAGTCTTTCCTTCACCTCTATGAAAGGTTCCCCTTTCAGCCTGGCCTTTAATCTCAAGGCTGCGTCTCTTCCCGAGGCTATGGCTTCTGCCACGGTAGTGGGTCCTCTGTCTATGTCCCCAGCCAGGAAGAGGTCCTCATGGGATGGCCAGGTCTCTTCGCCTTCCTGACCCACAGCCAGCACCACCAACTGGCAGGGGATATCTTCCCTCGTCTGGTCTATCCATTCCACCTTTTTTATCCTGTCTTCTTCTCCGGTGATCCTTATCCTTCCCACCTTGGCGGCAGATACCTTTCCTTGGCTTATGAGAACCTCCTCCACACTTAAGGAGTTTCTGATCGTTATTCCTTCCTCTAAGGCCTCCTGGATCTCTTCAGAGATAGCAGGCATCTCATTCCTGGGTTCCACACATACCAAGGTCACTTCTCTTCCATTCCGGCGGAGCAACCTTGCTACATCTACTGCCACGTTACCCCCCCCTATGACCACAGCCTTGTCCCCGGGAGGAAGTTCGCCCTTCAGGTTGTAAGCCTTCAGCAGGTCCAATCCCTTGATGACGTGTTCCCTGCCCTTTACGGGTAGCTCCCGGGCCTTGGTGAGTCCTGGAGCCACTACCGCTCCCTGATATTCGTATAAGAGTCTTCCTAAATCTTGGGAACTGACAGCAGATGAGGTGAGGATGGAGACCCCTATCTCCTCTAACCTTCGGATGTTTTCCTCCACCACCCCTCTGTCTAAGCGGAAGGAGGGGATGCCCCAGCTCAGCATGCCCCCTGGTACCTCTTCCCTTTCGAAAACCACCACCTCCATGCCTCCTAAGGCCAAGTACCAGGCCGCTGCCAAGCCTGCAGGTCCTGAGCCTATGATGGCCACTTTGGAACCCTGGAAGACCTCTTTAGAGGGAAAGATTTTTTCTTTTAGGATCAGGTCCCCCAGGTATCTCTCCAAGGCTCGAATCTCCACTGCCCCATCTAACTCCTTTCGGTTGCACTGGTCCTGGCAGAAATGGGGGCACACTCTGCCTGTGATGGAAGGAAAGGGGTTAAAGCTTAGGATGTGAAGGGCTGCTTCCCGCTCTTTGCCTTCTAAGAGTAGCCCGTAAAGCCTGGGTATATCTATAGAGGCGGGACAGGCATCCATGCAGGGAGATACGCCGTTGAGGAAGACAGGCTGTAGTCTGCTCCACGCCCCCGTTTTTATCCTTCGGGTGGTGCTAAAGGTTCTCAGTAGTGTGATGTCCATGTCAGTTCGCTTTTTTCTCCTGCTCTCGGAAGTGGCTCACTATGGAGGCCATCTCATAGATGTACCGCCAGGTGCCTTTGTCCTTTGTGTATATGACCACGCCACTCTTTATGATCTCCCTGCCATATGGGTCATCTTTTTTTACCGCTTCCAGGAACTTGCTGGCTTCCATGAAGGATAGGTCCAGCACTCCAAACTCGTCTAATCTGCTCATCTTTTTTTTCCGACTTGATGGGCATTCTCCCCTTTCTTGGATGAACAGTACCTCAGCTTCGGCCATATGGCTGGGAGATTCTTCAGTAAGGGGGCCCAAGAGGATGACTGCCAGGGGTTTGAATTTTAAAATAGCGGTTTTGATGGTTAACAAGAGTTGATCTCTGTAGATGTGCCCCTTAAGTTTCTTCTCTAAGTCTACCAGGGACATGCTCTTCATTTTAGCCTTCTCCACGCCTCTTCGGCTGCTACAATGTTTTCTTGGGTCTTTTCTTTTACGTACTCTTTTATGGCCTCTACCACTGAGTCTAAGGATACCAGCTTTGTGGCTCCAGAGAAGGCCCCTACCATGGCCGTGTTCACTATGGGATAGGTGAGGGTACCTAGATCGTTATTCAAGGCGATAGTAGAAGCGTCTACAGTGTAACTTGTGATTCCTTCCAGGTCTACATGGTGGGGAGAGTTGATGATGGCTTGTCCCCCTTCCTTCAGCCCCTGAGTTACGTCTGCATCCCTGAGGAGGGTGGCATCTAAGACCACCAGGATGTCGGGTTCAGTGATGCCGCATCGCAGGGTGATGGGTTCTTTATCTACTCTGGTAAAGGAGGCTACAGGCGCCCCCCTCCTTTCGGCTCCGAAGGTAGGGAAGGACTGGACCCATTTGCCTTCTTTGAAGAAGGCTAAGGCTAACAGACGGGAAGCCACCACAGCTCCCTGTCCGCCCCTGCCATGAATTCGGATCTCAAGCAAAGCTATTCTCCGTAAACCACTACTATGGCCTTGGCGGGTTTCCCCACTCCCCTCAGGGCATGGAGAAATCGAGATTCATAGGAGGCTGAATCCCCAGGACCCAGGAGTATGCACTTCTCCTCTATGCATAGTTCCAGTTGGCCTTCCAGGACAAAGAGGAACTCTTTTCCCTCATGCTGGAAGAAGACCCTTTCGTCTTCAGGTTTCTCTTGGAATATAATGTAAAAGGCATCTATGCCTTCTTTGGCTGCTAGGGCCTGGTAGTAGTACCCTGCTTTACTGGGTCCGAATCTGGGACGTCTCTCTACCTCTTTTCTCTCATGGGCCCTGACCACCTCTATCATTTCTCCCCTTTCCAAACCCGTTAGGGATTTAAGGGGCACCTGAAATACCTGGGAGAGGTGGATGAGAGTGGCCACGGAAGGGACCATCTTGCCTTCCTCAATCTGGGCCAGTAGGGTTTTGGATATCCCCGTTTTTTCTGCCAACTCTTCTAAGGACAGGCCTATGTCCTCCCTTAGCTCCCTGATCTTTTGGTATATTTCACCTTTCATGGCAGCTCCTTTCAGTTAGATTAAAATAACCCCTTCTCCAGTTCAAGGTGCTATTCGCAGTTTTTCCAGAATAGAGGAGAGTTTCTTGCATGGGAAAGAGAAAGGGGGTAAAGTAATATTAAAGTTGCAGCATTCGAAAGGGGGACCCTGTGGAGTCCCGGTGCATAGGGTGTGTACCCATTGTGGTCTTTGATACGGAAACCACTGGGCTTTCTCCCCTCTCCCACGTGGTGGAGCTGGGGGCGGTAAAGCTGATGGGAGGAAGGCTGGTGGATACCATGGTGAGTCTGGTAAAGCCCCCTGTGCCTATTCCTCTGAAAGTGATTAGGATCCACGGCATTGATGATTCCATGGTGAGGTGTGCCCCTCCCTTTAAGGTGGTGGCTCGCCGTTTTAGTCAGTTTGTGGAGGGTTCCGTTTTGATTGCTCACAATGCACCCTTCGATTTGAGGGTCCTTTCTGTCAACCTCCAGAGGTTGGGGTTGTCCCTTCTGGATAATCCTGTGCTGGATACCCGCCTTATTTCTCGGCGGCACTTTCCTGAGGTGGCGGATCACAGCTTGCGTCACCTTGTTCATGTGTGGAGGAGCCCTTTCAAGGGATGTCACAGGGCCTTGGCCGATGCCCGGCACACGGCCTTCATATTTTTGGGGATGATGCGGAAGGTGGGGCTTGATGAGAGGGATAGGATAAAGGACCTCTTTTCCCTCTTTGGCCCTCCAGACAGCATGCTCCGGTATCAGGCTAGATGGGAAGAGTTGGGTCGTAGGGACAGTAGGGTAGAACGCCTGCTTGTGGCTATGAAAGAGAGGAAGGTTTTGGAGATCTTTTACGACGGGGGAACCCTCCAGGGGAGTCGGTACGTTTCCCCTCTGACCCTCTTCTCTACGGGCAAGGTTCACTATCTCCGGGCCCTGTGCCCCCGGGAAGGGAAGGTTAAAACCTTCCGTATAGATCGGATTGCCTATATCCTTCCTGCTCAGGAAGAGGCAATCCAGAGGTAGCCTTGAGGCATTTGTCTTTCCTGTGGGTATAAGAGAAGGGGAGATTTTTTAACCTGTTGAAGTGACTGTCAAAGGCCCCTTAATCTTTTAAGGGTATCTCTGTTCCTGCCCCCACTTCGAGATACCTGGGACCATAGATCCCAGCGAAGGTTTCTATGGCCTTTTCTCCTGTGCAGTGGCAGGGGGCCACTAAGTTTACCCCTAAGCTCAGGAGCTTTCGGGCTACGGCTGCTGCCTGGGAAGGGGATAGATGGGGCAGATGGAATCCCCCTATCACCAAATAAAGGGGTTCTCCCGCTAACCGGGTGGCTTCTTCTACCATGGTAACGATTCCTGGGTGGGCGCATCCCGTGAGGAGGACCCATCCTTTGGGACTACGAACCAAGAGCCCCTGCTCTGTTACGGATCCTGGAAGGGCTCCAGTGGTGATGATCCCGGGAGAGATGGTGATGGGGTCGTCTTCTATAAAGATTTTGGCTCCCAGGCTTCTTCCTTCCTGGGCGAAGGTTCGGGAGAACCCTGAGTGGAGATAGACCCTTTTCCCCCCATGGACCTGAAGGAGGTCCAAGAGACCTCCAGCATGGTCCCAGTGGAAGTGGGATAGGACAATGGTTTCGATCTCTTTGGGGTCTATGTTCAGGGCTTTCATATTGTTGAGTAGAACAGCTCCGTGGGAGCCTGTGTCGAAGAGGAGCCTGTGCTGTGGTATGTAACAGGCGAAGCCCCACATGGGCTTGAATGTAGGATGGGACGCCTTGTTCTCAAAGACCACGTCTAAGATCATAAGCCACCTCCCTTAAAAGGTGAAGAACTTTTGGCGTTTTTCCATTTCGGCCTTGATCTCTTCAGATAGACCTTTCAGTTGACCTTCTTTCAGGCTCTCCTGTTCAAAACCCAGTCTATTTAGGCTGTATCTCCAGGTGCTACAGTAGATGTTGATCATAGCCACGAAGGCCTCCTCAGCCACGTAAACTCTTTCCTTTAGGGCCTTGGCCATGGCTTTACAGGCTGTGGTCAAGGCCACGAAGTGCTTCCATGAATATTTATTATAAGGTTCATCCTTTCCTTTGTATAGTCTTCTCATGACGCTGGTGAGGATGATATTTTGAGTGCTGCTTAACCTTAAGTAGACCAGGGCGTGGTGGGGGGGGTTGATGGGGGTAGAAGGGATGTGGAAAGCGGAGTTGGCTACCTTTAAGATTTCTATAGTTAGGGTTTGATCGTGAGAGACCAAACTTTCGAGGCCTCGGATATCGGTGTTCTTGGAGCGAACCATGCCCAGGGCCTTTAGGGCTACCTGGGGAAGGATAGAGGGGGATACTTAACTTTCCAGCTTTTCCCTTACCTGGTCAATAGTGGTCTTTTCCATGTCCCTTGGCTGCCTCTTTATCCTTGGATGTGGCGGGTGAGGCCTGTGGACCACGCCTCAAAAAGGTCCCTTAAGGATACTGAAAGCCTTCCTGTGGGCCATAAGATCGTTAAGTCTTTTCCTCCTACAGTGCCCAAAACCTGGCAGGGGACATTCTTATCCTGGCACAGTTCCTCGACTTTTTGGAGATTCTGGGGGGCCAGGGAGATGAGCACCCTTCCCTGATCCTCTCCAAAGAGGAGAAGGTCGGGTCGAATTTCCTCTTGGAGCTTTACCTGGATCCCTATAAAAGATGCTTCTTGCAGGCAACACTCGGCCAATGCTACGGCTAATCCTCCATCTGAGGTGTCGTGGGCCGAAGATATGAGTCTTTGGCTCGTCAACTCTACCAGAAGCCTGTGGAGGCCCTTTTCGTACTCCAGATCTGCGGTGGGGGGACTTCCAGCCACTTTGCCATGGATCTTTTCTAAGTATTCACTGCCTCCTATGTGGCCCCTGTTTTCTCCCAGGAGGACTACCAGGTCCCCTGGTCTCTTGAAGTGTTGGGTCACTCTGGCTTTTATATCTTCCAAAATTCCCACCATCCCAATGGTAGGGGTGGGATAAACCCCTTTGCCAAGGGTCTCGTTATAAAAACTTACGTTTCCTCCCGTCACGGGGGTTTCTAAGACCCTGCAGGCCTCAGCTATACCCTCTACGGCCTTGGCAAAGGTCCACATCACCTGGGGCTTTTCGGGATTGCCAAAGTTGAGGCAGTTGGTGATGGCCCTGGGAAGGGCCCCTGAGCAGGCCACGTTCCGAGCGGCTTCGGCCACGGCTTGCTTGGCCCCCTCCAGGGGATCTAAGTAGCAGTAGCGGGGGTTGCAATCGGAAGAGAGGGCCACGGCCTTCCCTGTTCCCTTTATGCGGATGACCGCTGCGTCGGAGCCTGGCAGCACCAGGGTGTTGATTCTTACCATATGGTCATATTGACGGTAGATCCATTCTTTGCTGGCTATGTTAGGGCTGGCCATGAGTTCCAAAAGCGCCTTGCCCAGGTCTTCTGGACAGGGGATGGTCTGGATATCCAGCTTCTGGACTTCCTTCAGGTAAGGAGGTTCCTCTTGAGGGCGGTCATAAATAGGGGTGTCTTCTGTAAGGCAAAGGGCTGGAACCTGGGCTACCGCTTCCCCATGATGGTGGACCCTTACCAAGCCGTCGGAAGTGACGCGGCCTATGACCACGGCATCCAATCCCCACTTTTTAAAGATTTCGATCACCTTGTCTTCGGTGCCTTTTCTGGCAACCAGGAGCATCCTTTCCTGGGATTCGGAGAGCATGATCTCGTAAGCCGTCATATCCTCTTCCCTCTGAGGTACCTTGTCCAGATCTATTTCTATGCCCACGCCTCCTTTAGAGGCCATTTCGCTGGTAGAACAGGTGAGCCCTGCGGCCCCCATGTCTTGGATGCCCAGGATCCAGTCATGTTGGAAGGCTTCTAAACAAGCTTCCATAAGGAGTTTCTCCGTGAAGGGATCTCCCACTTGGACGTTGGGTTTTTTCTCTTCCGAGTCCTCACCAAACTCTTCAGAGGCCATGGTGGCACCGTGAATCCCGTCCCTACCTGTCTTGGATCCTACGTAGATAACGGGGTTTCCCACCCCTGCTGCCCGGGCCTTGAAGATCCTGTTTCTGGGCACCACTCCTAAGTTGAAGACGTTTACCAAAGGGTTCCCGTCGTAGCAGGGGGCAAAGGATGTTTCTCCTGCCACGGTAGGTACGCCTATGCAGTTTCCATACCAGGCTATTCCATAGACCACCCACTCCAGGATGTAGCGGTTTCTGGGTTTGTCCAGGGTGCCAAAACGCAAGGAGTCCATGGATGCTATGGGTCTGGCCCCCATTGTGAATATGTCCCTGAGGATGCCTCCTACTCCTGTGGCAGCACCCTGGAGGGGTTCGATATATGACGGGTGGTTATGGCTTTCCATCTTGAAGGCCACGGCCCAGGTGTCATCCACAGCTATGATTCCTGCGTTTTCCCCTGGCCCTTGGAGGACCCAGGGTGCCTGGGTGGGCAGTTTTTCTAAATGTATCCTGGAACTTTTGTAGGAGCAGTGCTCACTCCACATAACGGATATGATGCCCAGCTCCGTTATGCTGGGCTCCCTTCCCAATAGGTGCACGATTTGGTGGTATTCTTTTATGGTGAGGTTGTGCTCCTTTATCATTTCCGGAGTTATAGACCCTTGCATATTTTGGTCCTCCAGCCGTAGATTAGGTTCATTACCTTGGCTTACTTTGTAATGCGCTGATAACTGTTGTTCAAGAAAAAGGAGGTAGAGAGTTTATGGGTAGGGAAAAAGTTTTGAAAGACCTGGAGAGTTGGGTGAGCAAGGTGAAAGGGAAGGGGAGTGTGGCCTTGGAGTTGGCCAGATTACGCCTTAGTAAGGCCAGTTTGGAACGAAAGGCCTCCAGGATTCACACCCGTTTGGGGGAGAGGGTGGAGTATCTCCTGGATCTGGGCAGGGAGCCCTTAGAGGAAGACGAAGTGATGAAAGGTTTTATGCAGGAACTCCAGGACCTGAGGAAGGAGATAAAAGAGGCTCAGGAAAAGATGGATGCTCTCAAAATTGCGTTTCCGGAAGGGAAAGGCGAGGGAGAAGAGGTTCAGGGGGGATAGATGGTTAGGGAAATTCTAACTTTTCCTCATCCCCTCCTTTACAAGAAGAGCCGGGAAGTAAAAGAGGTTGATAGCCGATTAGCAAAACTTGTGGAGGAGATGCTGGAGACCATGTACAAGGCCCCGGGCATAGGCTTGGCTGCTCCCCAAATTGGGGAAAACATCCGCCTTATTGTTTTTGACCTTTCGGATTCCCAACTTCCTGAGAGGAAGCCTCATTATCTTATCAATCCTGTCATTACTGAGTGGGAAGGGACATCAGTGGGGGAGGAAGGCTGCCTCAGCGTGCCTGGGATCCGTGAAAAGGTCAAGAGGTTTGCCCGGGTGGAGGTCAAGGGGCTGGATCTGGATGGGAGGGAGAAGGTTTGGGAGGCCCAGGGGCTTATGGCTACTATGTTCCAGCACGAGATAGATCATCTGGACGGCATCCTCTTTATTGACCGTTTAGGTCCCTTGAAGAGGCGGAGGGTAAAGGGTAGGCTTTTGAGGAGAGAGGAGGAAGAATGAGAATTGCTCTGTGTTCTTCGGAGATGGCTTCTCTGGCTAAAGTGGGTGGTTTGGCCGATGTGACGGATTCCTTACCCAAAGCCTTGAAGGCTATGGGAGAGAGTGTATGGGTTTTCCTTCCTCTCTATAAACAGATACGGGAGGAAAAAGGGCAGGAACTTAGGGACACGGGGGCGGAAATCTCTGTTTGGATGGATGGTGAGAGGAGGAAGGCCAGGATCTGGGAGACCCAGGTCCATGGAGTGCATGTTTATTTGGTGGATTATCCCCCTTATTTTCACCGGGAGCATCCCTACGGTACCCCTGAGGGGGACTATCCCGATAATCCTTACCGATTTGCCTACTTTTCTAAGGCCGTTCTTGAGGCCATGGCGGCCCTTGGTTTGGAGGTGGATGTCATCCATTGCAACGATTGGGAAACGGCTTTGGTGCCTGTTTATCTTCAGCATGGTTATAGAAAGGGTTTTGGGGGAGTTGGTACTATCTTTACCATTCACAATTTGGCTTACCAGGGGGTTTTTCCTAAGGATACCCTCTCCGAGATAGGTTTGGACTGGTCCCTCTTCCATATGGAGGCCTTGGAGTATTATGGCAACATCAATTTTCTGAAAGGGGGCATCATCTTTTCCCAGGTGGTGAACACTGTGAGTCCCACCTATGCCAAAGAGGTTCAGATGGAACGCTTTGGCTATGGACTGGATGGGGTTTTGAGGAAGAAGGGAGAGCATCTCTTTGGTGTGTTGAATGGTATAGACTACGAGGAGTGGGATCCAGCCTCTGACCCCCGGATCTATGCTACTTATTGTAAGGGGAGCCTGGAAGGGAAGTACCTTAACAAGGAAGGCCTTAGGGAGGATAAGGGCTTGAGGCATGGGAATAGCCCCTTGGCTGGCATGGTAGGACGTTTGGTGGAGCAGAAAGGGGTGGATCTGGTACATGCCGTGGTGGGGGATATGGTTTCCATGGGGATTCAGCTCATTGTTTTGGGGTCGGGGGAAAAGAGGTATCATGATATGCTTATGGAGCTTCAAGGTGAGTATGGGGATATGGTCTCTATAAATATAGGCTACAATGATACCTTGGCAGCCCGGATCTATGCGGGATGCGATTTTTTCCTGATGCCAAGTCGTTATGAGCCCTGTGGTCTGGGCCAGATGATTGCCTTGAGGTATGGTACTATTCCTGTGGTGAGGGCCACGGGAGGCCTGGCCGACACTGTTGTAGAATATAACAGTGATACCAAAAAGGGGAACGGTTTTCTCTTCAATGCCTTCAAACCTGGAGAGTTTTTGGCGGCCATTCGACGGGCTCAGGGCGTGTATGGGCGGAGGGAGGAATGGGGTGTTTTGGTGGAGAGGGCTATGGAGTGCGATTTTTCTTGGGGGGCTTCGGCTAGAAGGTATTTAGAGCTTTATAGGCTGGCCCAGAACCTGGCTTCAGAGAGGTAGGGGAATGGAAAAGGTGCCCCCTTTGGTCTCGATTATGGGATGGCTTATCTCTTGAAAGTGGGAAGCTTTCCCTTTATCTTCTTCATCCAATCCATGAAGGGCTTATAAGGAGGAGTTCGATGAAAGAAGGGATTCATCCCCAGTACCATGAGGTGACCGTGGTGTGTGCCTGTGGCAATACCTTTAAGACCCGTTCCACTATCAAGGGAGATACCCTCCGAGTGGCCGTGTGTTCCCAGTGCCATCCCTTCTACACGGGGAGGCAGAGGTCCCGGGAAGTGACGGGTCGGGCAGAGAAGTTTAGGAAGAAGTACGGACTGGAAGAATAGGTTTTCATGGAGATAGAGCTTCTGGCTTACACCCCTCATCCGGAAGGGGTGGTGTATAATGCGGCCCGGTTGTGCTATTCTTCAAAGGGTATCCGGGAGCTTATAAGGGAGGAGGGGGCTTCTCCCAAAAGGCTCATTGAGCAGATCAAGGCTTCGGGTCACCATTCTGTTTTGGAGCATGCCTCTTTCACCTTTGGGGTGGAGGGTATATCCAGGGTCACCACCCATCAGTTAGTGCGCCATCGTGTTGCCTCTTACTCCCAGAAGAGCCAGAGGTACGTGGCTGAAAGGGACTTTCAATATATTACTCCCCCTTCCATAGAAAAGAAGGAGGAGGCCTGTGTTATCTTTCATAAAGTGATGGAGGTTTGTAGGGACGCCTATCACCAGTTGCTGGAGATAGGAATTTCTAAGGAAGATGCTCGGTATCTTCTGCCTTCTTGTTGCGAGACTAAGATCATCGTTACCATGAATGCCCGGGAGTTGTTGCATTTTTTCTCCCTTCGGTGCTGCCGTAGGGCCCAATGGGAGATCAGAAACGTGGCCAAGGAGATGCTCTTTTTATGTAGAAGGGTGGCCCCTGTCATTTTTTATGACGCTGGGCCTCCCTGTCTTAAGGGTCCTTGTCCGGAGGGGCCTTTCAGCTGTGGGCAGACTGAAGAAGTGAGGGAAGAGTTTTCATGGAGCCGGTGATACTGGATAGGCTGGAGGCTATAGAGGAGAAGTTTGAGGATTTAGAGAGGCGGCTTTCACAGCCCGACCTTTTTTCCGATCATGAGCGTTACCAGCGAGTGGCTAAGGAGCACAAATCCCTATCCCCTTTGGTTTCTATCTTTAGGAAGTGGAAAGAGCTGGATCGGTGTCAACGGGAGGCCCAAGATATTATGAAGGAGGGGGATGAGGAGCTGAAGGGTTTGGCCAGGGAAGAGTTGGAGGAGTTGGAGGGGCAGAAGGGGGCTTTAGAGAAACGGCTTAAGCTCCTTCTGTTGCCCAAAGATCCCAATGATGAGAAGGACATCTTTTTGGAGATTCGGGCCGGCGCAGGGGGGGAGGAGGCGGCCCTCTTTGCCGCTGATCTCCTTCGCATGTACCAGCGCTATGCAGAGCGCCAGAGATGGAGCTTTACCCCCATGGAGGTGAACATTACAGGTTTGGGAGGAGTAAAAGAGGTTATTGCTCTAATTGAGGGTAGGGGGGCCTATTCCCGTCTCAAGTTTGAGAGGGGCGTCCATCGTGTCCAAAGGGTACCTGAGACAGAGTCGGGGGGCAGGATCCATACATCCACTGTGACGGTGGCTGTTTTGCCCGAGGCGGAGGAACTGGAGGTGGAGATCAATCCTGAGGATTTGAAGGTGGATGTTTTCAGGGCCAGTGGCCCCGGGGGACAGCATGTGAATGTCACCGACTCAGCGGTGAGGATCACTCACTTACCTACGGGCATAGTGGTCCAGTGTCAAGATGAAAGGTCCCAACACAAGAACAGAGAAAAGGCTATGAGGATCCTGAGGGCCCGTTTGAAGGACCTTATAGAGCGGGAACAGGCGGATAGGATCTCCCAGGAAAGAAGGTCCCAGGTGGGAACGGGAGATCGGAGCGAGAGGATAAGGACTTACAACTTTCCTCAAAATAGGGTGACGGACCATAGAATAGGATTGACTCTCTATAAGTTAGAGGCCATATTGGATGGGGACTTGGACGAGGTGATTGATGCACTTATCGCCTACCACCAGGCCAGTGAGTTTAGGAAACTGGGTATGGAGTGAAGGGAGGGGATTATGATCAAGTCTGACATCATTGCCAGGGTAATGGAGGAGTTGGGTTATACCAGGGCCCAAGCGGATAAGGCCGTGAACACGGTGCTTCAGACCCTCATCGAGACCCTGAGCCAGGGGGAAGGGGTGGTGATTCGGAAGTTCGGGTCCTTCGAGGTTTACGACTCCAAGAGAAGTAAGGGAAGGAACCTGAAGACGGGGGAGGAGGTGGCTATACCTCCCCAAAAGGTAGTGAGATTCAAGGCCAGCAAGAAGCTGAAGTTCGTGGAAGATTAAATATCAGAAGGAGGGGCCTCTTTTTTTCTGTGCTTCTCCTTCTCTTTGTCCTGTCCCTCTGTAGGTCCCTGCATCACAGACGGGCACTCATCGAGTGTCGCAAATCTCATCCCAAGGGCTCCCTTGTATATCTGGAGGGGAGAATAGTTTCTCTTCCTCGAATAAAGGATGGTGCTTACTCAGCCCTTTTGGAGGGGGAAGGTCTTCTCTTTGAGGTTCATGGAAGGGGAGATATTCCCTTGCCAGGGGACCTGGTCCTTGTTCGGGGCAGGGTTATGGGGATCAAAGGCTTCAGAAATCCAGGGGGCTTTCTTAGGGAAAGGTGGTACACCACCAGGGGTGTAGCCTTCCCCCTGTATGCTTATAAAGTGGATCTCTTGAAGGCTTGCTCCCTACCCTTCTTTCGCCAGAGGACGTTGGAACTCCGGGAACGGGGTGTGGAGGTGTTTTCCCGGGATCTGGGCCGGAAGGGGGCGGTCCTTTCGTCCCTGGTTTTGGGTTTTCGCCAGGGTTTGGGTTGGGAGACTAGATCCCTTTTTACCGGTACAGGGTTGGGCCATCTTTTGGCTGTTTCTGGATTCCACATGGGAGTGGTTTTCTTTTTTCTCTTCTCCTCCTTTTTAGTGTTCTTTAGGACCCTGGCATTGGTCTGGGAGCCTTCTCCTTTCTTTCTCCCTTCTCGTATGGCTCTTATACCTGCTCTTGCCCTGCTTTTTATTTATCTATTCCTCACAGGGGCTCATCTCTCTGCTGTTAGGGCCTTTGTGATGATTGCCTGCTGGGTGGTGGGCCGCTTTCTGGACAGGGAGAGAAGCCTGGAATGGGCCTTGGTTTTTGCTTTTATCCTTATGATTCTATGGAATCCTTTCTATATAATGGATGTAGGATTCCAACTCACTTTTGCTGCTATGTTAGGAGTGGTCTTGGTGGTGAGAATGGTGGAGGCCTGGCAGGGGTGGAGGGCCTTAGTTGGTGGATACATGGCCATGGCCTTGGTGGTTCCCCTTTTCACTCTTCCCCTTCTCCTTTTTCACTTCCATCGCTTTTCACCCTATGCCCCTTTGGCCAATCTACTTTTCATTTTTCCCGTGGGGCTTCTGGTAACCTTGGGGGTCCTTCATCTCTCAGTAGCTTTTCTCCAGCCCTTGAAGGTGGTGGTGGTTTTTTTGGAAAAGGGCCTCCTATTTCTTATTCTCAATGGGTTGGCTTATATGAAGTCTCTGCCGGCATCGCCCTATTGGGTGACCAGGAGGGAAGCCTTTTTTCTCAGTGCCTTGGTTTTTCTGATGATTTGTACCTATCTTCTCCGTTATCGTTTGGGTAAGAGGGGCCTCCTTTTGCCTCTTTTTTCCTTAGCTATCCTGTTTTTCCCTTCTCCCCAGGGTGCCTTAGTGTTGGACATGGGAAAGGGGGGCAGATCTCTCTTGGTTCAGATGGGTGAAAAGGTATTGGTGGATGGAGGAGCCTCCTGGAGTAGGGGGGCTTGGTCCTCTTTGAGGGATGCCTTGCTCTGGAGGGATGTGAGAACCATTGATGCCTTGGTGGTGACCAGGGTTGCTCCCTCCAGGGCCTCTTTGGTCCCCTGGCTGTTGGGCACCTTTAGGGTGAGGCGTTTGTATCTTCCTGAAAGGGGGGACAGGAGGGATCTGGAGAAGAAGATTGCCGCTGCGGCGTGGAAGAAGGACGTGGCGGTGCTTCGGGTAAAGGCCCTCATGAGGGTGGGGCCTCTAACTGTTATACCCTTGAGTAGGAAGGCCTTGAAGGTAGAGATAGAAGTCCTGGGGCTACATGAAGGGAGTGGAGGTTGGTACCAGGGGAAGAGGCTTTTGAAGCCTTGGGAGAGGGGGGCTGTTCCCCTCTCATCTCAGTTGAAAAGCGAGGCCTTCAAAAAGATCCAGCTTTGTAGTATGTAGCTTTTTCGTTCACAGAGATAAGGGGGTTGAAATATGGAGAGGGTATTGAGTGGCATGAGACCTACTGGACGGCTTCATTTGGGAAACTATTTAGGGGCCTTGAGGAACTGGGTGGCCCTCCAGGATAAGGGTTACCAGTGTTTCTACTTCATCGCCGACTGGCATGCCCTCACCACAGAATACGCTGATCCAACCCGGGTGGCGGAATACTCCTATGAAGTAGCTTTAGACTGGTTGGCTGCTGGTTTAGACCCTGAAAGGAGTGTGTTGTTCCTTCAATCTAAACTTTTGGAACACGCCGAGCTCCATGTTCTTCTCTCCATGATTACCCCTGTTTCTTGGTTGGAGAGGAATCCTACTTACAAGGAGATCCGCCAGGAGTTGAAGGATAGGGATCTGGCTACCTATGGTTTCCTGGGATACCCGGTGCTTCAGGCTGCTGACATTCTTATCTACAAGGCCCATTATGTGCCGGTGGGGGTGGATCAGTTGCCCCACCTGGAGCTTACCCGGGAGATAGCCCGACGCTTCAATTACCTCTATGGTGACCTATTCCCCGAACCCAAACCCAAGCTCACAGAGATCCCCAGGGTTCCAGGGGTAGATGGGAGGAAGATGAGTAAGAGCTATGATAATGCCATATATTTAGCTGATTCTCCTCAGGAGGTTTGGGAGAAGATTCGACCTATGGTGACGGATGTCCAGAGGATGAGGAGGACGGATCCCGGTGATCCTGAGAAGTGTCCTGTTTTTGACCTCCATAGGGCCTTCACTCCCCAGGAGGACAGGGAGGAGATCATTCAGGGTTGCAAGACGGCGGGCATAGGATGCATAGACTGCAAAAGGGTGCTTTATGGGCATCTTATGGAGACCTTGGGGCCTATCCACGAGAGAAGGAAAGGGCTGGAGGTCCAGCCACAGAAGGTGAGAAATATCATCCTTGACGGTTCCAGGAAGGCCCGGGACGAGGCTTCAAGGACCATGGAGTATGTGCGAAAGGCCATTAAGCTGTGGCCTCTTTGAGGTTTATCCGAAGGGAGAACGTCCGAAGAGCCGGTATATGAATCTAGCCCGTATCCTTAGTTCCTTTTCGGCCCAATCCGAGGGAAAGGGTCCGAAGGGACCAGCGGCTCGTATGGCTCGCAGGGCTTCGTTGTCTAAGATGGTGAACCCTGAGGTCTGAATGATCCTAACTTCTTTGAGTCTTCCCGAGCGATCGATGACAAAGAGGATATGGGCTGTTCCCTGAATGCTGTTCATCCTTGCTGTCAAGGGGTATCTCCACACCAAGTAAAGCTTATCCCGGATATGCTTGAAGTAGGAGATGTACTTAGATTTGGTGGTATCTAAGGAGATTTCTGAGGATTCCCCTTCCCCCAATTGAGGTACTATCTTTTCGGAATGTTCCCTTATCAGGGAAGGGTCAAAGAGGGGGATTCTCCTTTTAGGCAGGGGGGGTACTATTTGGGTGCTGGGCCCTTTTTCTGGCATTATCTTGGCCAGCTTCTTTTTCTCTTTGGTCCTCTTCTTCTTTTCCTTTTTTACGCTTTTCCCGGCTTTCTTTTTTGGAAAGGTTTTCCCCTTGGCAGGGGGTGGCCGTTTTTCCCCTTTCTTGCTGGGATAGATGGGGGATGTCTCCTTTTTCCCTGTGCCCTTCTGGGCCAGCTTGGGTACTTCCATAGGCCTTCTCCCTGGCACTAAGGTTATATGAGGCCTGGGAGGGGTGATGGGTAGGCCTGGCTGGTAGTTGAGGGTGCTGGATTCTCCAGACAAGGAGGAGATTTCATGTTTTCCTTTGGGTCCTTTCTTTTTCATGGAGTACTGGGAGATAATGTGGGACTTTTTGGGTTTCTCCTCCTTCTCAGGTTTAGGGATGTCTAAGATCTTTACATAGATAGGGTGCTTCTCCTTTTGGAGTTTTTTTTCCACCTTTTTGTTTTGGATATTCTTTTCCTTAACTGATGGGAAGGCGGGGGTTCTTTCGATAGTCCAGCTCACCATGGGAAGGAGGGCCAGGTGGATGAAGAGAGAGAGGAGGAGATAGGGGAGTAGAGTCCATCTCTTGGGACCTTTTGGGGAGGCTTTCAGTATCATTCTACCACTTCCACGTCCCCCGCTCCCAGAGAGATGATGGAGCCCCCCAGTCTTCTCACTAGAAGGGCACCCTGGGGTGTGACCCCTATGGCCCATCCTTCTCTTCCCCCTTGGAGTTTAACGGGTTTACCCAAGGTGAAGTTGTATTCCCTCCAATACCTCAGGATATCCTCCCGCTGACTTATCTGGAACCTTTCATACCATGTTTCTAAGGCCTCCATAATCCAGGTCAGGAGTTGGGGTCTCAGGTATCTCCGTTTCCCCTCTACCATGAGGGAGGTGGCCCTGGTGGATATCTCTAAAGGGAAGCCATTGTTAGGGGTATTAACGTTGAGGCCTACCCCCACTACTAAAAAAAGGGGCCGTTTCTCTCTAGTCTCCATCTCCATGAGGATACCCGCTACTTTTCTTCCTTTAATATATACGTCATTGGGCCACTTTATAAGGGCATCTAACTGGAGCTTTTCTCTGATAACTTGGGTAAGGGCGACAGAGACAAGGAAGGTGAGCTGGGGCACTTCCATTATAGAAATCTCCGGTTTCAGTATGAGGGAGAAGTAAATGTTCTCTCCTTTGGGCGAGAACCAGGATCTTCCTAACCGTCCCCTGCCCCTTGTCTGGGCCTCGGCTACGACTAAGCTTCCGTGGGGGGCCCCTTGATGGGATAGCTCCTTGGCTACCCTATTGGTAGAGTCCACCTTTTCCAGGTAGTGATAGGGTTTTCCTATGTGGTGACTCTTTAATAGGGCTAAGTAGACAGGGGGGATGAGGAGATCTGGTACCCCTTCCAAGATGTATCCCTTTCTGGGGATAGAGCGAATAGGAATACCCCATGCCTTCAGGTGCTCCATTCTTTTGTGAAGGGCCACCCTGCTTATGCCCAGGGTCTGCGCCATCTCTTCTCCAGATACTGCTTCCCCCTTTCTTCCGATAAGGATGGACATAAGGAGAGGGTCTTTGTCTGTTCCCATCACTCCTGAGACCTTCTCACGGCCTTCACTTTGAGCTGGAGTGTCTTTTCTCCGTTCCATAGATTGAGTTCGGGTGTGAAGGCTATGTCCACTAACCCTTCGTGGAGGCTCTCGGCCTGGTACCCCAGGTTAAAGGCAATGGCGTCTACGCCGATGCCCCTCCTTACCGCGGTGAACTTGAGGTGCCCGTTTCCCACTACTCGTACCTGACGAGGCTGTACCCCTCTCAATAGAAAGATGGGTTCGGGGTGGCCTTCTCCGAAGGGGGCTAAAGATTGGAGCCCCCGGAGGAGGGAGGCATTCAGTTCTTCTATCTCCATGTCTCCTTCCAGCTCCAAGGGTCGGGGAGGTAAGGGATAGGGGATGATCCGGAGGGTTTCCTGCCAGAGGGTTTCTTTGAAACCCATTAGGTGTTTTTCCTCTAAGCTGAACCCGGCAGCGGCTCGGTGTCCCCCCAGATCCCGCAGATGATCCATGCATCTGAGAAGGGGGGTATAGATATCTACTCCGCTATAGCTTCTGGCCGATCCTCTGCCCATTCCCTCTCTGTTGAAGGCTACTAAGGCGGCTGGCCGCTGGAACCTTTCGGTCAAGCGGGAGGCTACAATGCCGATGACCCCGGGATGCCAACCCCTTTTCCCCACTACAATGAAGGGACCTGGCTCTTCCCTTTCCAGTATTTCCAAGGCTTCTTGAAGGATTTCTTCCTCTACCTTTTGTCGTCTCTGGTTTTCCCGTTGGAGCTCCTGGGCCAAGGCTTTCCCTTCATCCTTCTCTGAGGTTAAGAGGAGAAGGAAGGCTCTTTCCGCTTCCCCCATGCGTCCTGCAGCGTTAACTCGGGGAGCTAAGAGGAAAGAGACCTCCCAAGGGGTGATCTTTCTATTTTTACATCTGGTCACCTCTATTAGGGCTGCTAATCCGGGACGGGGGGATTGGTTCATCTTTTTTAGGCCAAACCTGGCGTAGAAACGGTTTTCATCTGTGAGAAGGGCCATGTCTCCGATGGTACCAAGGGCAACCAAGTCCAGGTAGTGGTGCCACACTTCCCCTCTACCTTCCTCGCCTCTTTCCCTCATGGCCATAGCCTCCACCAGCTTGAGGGCTACACCTACACCAGCCAGGTGGGGAAATGGATAGTTTCCCAGCTTGGGATGGAGGATGGCTTGGGCCCTGGGCAAGAGAGGTGGAGGTTCGTGATGGTCGGTAATGATTACTTCCATGCCCTCTTCTTGGGCCTGAAGGACCTCTTGGTGATTGGATATGCCGCAATCAACGGTGATGAGGAGCTGGACTCCCTTTTTTGCCAATTCTTTTATGGCTGGGGCTTTTAGGCCGTATCCCCCCTTGAGTCTGTGGGGAATGTGATAGATAACTTTGCCCCCTTTTTCTCTAAGGTAGCTTACTAAAAGGGCCGTGGCTGTAACCCCGTCGGCGTCGTAGTCTCCATAAACGGCTGTGATTTTTCCAACTCTGAGGGCCTTTTCCAGGATTTCCGTGGCCCTTTTCATCCCTTCCATCTCCCAGGGTAAAGGGACCATGGAAGGAGGAAGCTCCATAAACTCTTGGGCCTTTTGAGCATGGATAATTCCCCTGTTCACCAGAATTTTGGCAATGGCGAGGGGTATGCCCAGCTCCCTTACCAAGGCTGTAACGGCTTGGGAATCTGGGGCTTTTATGAGCCAGGATCTCTCCATACTTAGCCTTCCTTGGTTCTTTCACCCAGGATTTGGGCCATCTGGAGCGAATAGAGGCCTGGAGCTGTATAGATGGTGAGGGGGGGCTCTATGCGTACTTCCCCTTCTTTTCCTCCTTTTACACCTTCTATAAAGATGCTTTGGGCTTCGTGATCGGGGTAAGGATGAATGAGTCGAATGTATTTTGGTTCAATTTTATGGGTACGGCAGAGGTAAATGACATCCACGGCCCTGGTGGCGGTGAAGATGATCCCCAATCTTCCCTTGGGCATAAGGGCGTGATGAATAGCTTTCATGAGGGCTTCTAAGCCCCCGTGGACTTCATGGCGGGCTATGGCTTTTTCCTCTAAAGGGTTGATCCTTCCTGTCCCCAGTTTCCTGTAAGGGGGATTGGTGATCACGTAGTGGAAGCTAGCTTCGGGGAGGATATTCTCTATGTGGGAGTAGGAGCCTTCCAGAATCTCTATCCTGTCTTCAAGGTTGTTTAAGGCTACGTTTCTTCGAGCCCTGGCCGCCAACTGTGGTTGAATCTCCACTCCCGTTAGGGTGATCTCTCTGTGGATCTTGGCCAGGATGAGGCCAAGGATACCGCAACCTGCCCCTAAGTCTAATACCTTCCCCTTATGGGGGGGATGAACCAGGTTGGCCAAAAGGATGGAGTCTATAGAGAAGCGGTACCCTTTAGCGCCTTGGATCACCTTCAGGTGCCATTTTTTTAGGGTATCCACCGTCTCTTCAGGACTGAAATCTATGAACAAGCTCTTCTCCATAGTCCAATAGGGTGCTGACTTCCTTGAGGGATGGGGCTTCACAGTAAAGGCGGAGGAGTGGTTCCGTGCCTGATGCTCGAAAGAGGATCCATCCTCCATTTTGAAACATGAGCTTCACCCCATCCAATATCTTCACTTCCGCTACTTCGTTTTTATTCACCCTTTCAGGCGGGGTATGGGAGAGATTGTCCACCACCTTTTGGGCTTTCCTCTGGGGAAGGTGAATGTCCCTCCTCCTGTACAAGTGGGGACCATAGCGCTTTTCTAAGTCCTCTACCATGGTGGCTAAGCCTCTTCCGTCCCAGGCCATTTTCTCCAGGATTAGTAGGGCGGAGTATATACCGTCTCTTTCTGGGATATGGCCCTTTACACCTATCCCGCCGCTTTCCTCTCCTCCTACCAGGATATCCCTTTCCAGCATGAGGGGAAGGATATATTTGAACCCTATAGCCGTTTCGTGGACGGTAAGGCCATAATCTTGGCCCATCTTTTCTATCATGGATGTGGTGGAAAAGGTTTTGACTATATCCCCTGACATTCCTCGATTTTTGTAAAGGTGCTCCAGGACTAAAGCCAGAAGCCTATGGGGAGACACAAACTTTCCCTTTTCATCCACCATACCTAAGCGGTCTCCATCTCCGTCGTTGGCTACTCCTATGGCCTTTCCACCAAAGGCTTTCACCCTGTTCATGAGGAGATGGATGTTCTTTTCAATGGGCTCAGGGTCCCTTCCCCCGAAGAGGGGGTTTCTCTCTCCTGCTATCACTTCCACCTTCAGACTGTAGGGGCCAAGAATCCGTTGGAAGAGGTTGCCAACGGCACCGTGGATAGGGTCTGATACAAGGGTGTATGGGAGCTTTCCTATAGCTTCCAGCTCTATAGTTTTTCCTATCATGAGGATATAGGGGGATGTTAAATCTTCCTTTTCCACTTTCTGGAGAGATGCAGCAGTGGGGGGGAGATTGAGGAGAGATTCTACTTCTTTGGTCACCTGGGGTGGAGCGGATCCCCCTTGGGGGGTTTTGATCTTGAACCCATTGAAAATATAAGGGTTATGGCTGGCAGTAACCATGATTCCCCCTCCTTTTCCCCCTTCCTTCACAGAAAAGGAGAGTAGAGGAGTGGGGATGGGTTCTGATGAAAGAACCACGGGGATGCCTTCCTGAGCCAAGGTGGAGGCCACAAGTTGTGACCCTTCGGGGGATAAAAAACGAGTATCATAACCTACAGTGGCCCCCCTTTCTATGGCATCCCAGTGCTGGATCATGTAGAAGGCCGATGCCCGGGCTATCCTCTGAAGGTTGGAAAAGGTGAAGTCTTCGGCGATAATTCCTCTCCAGCCATCAGTTCCGAAGCGAATGTCCCCTTTCATAATTACCATCCCTACCACAGCCCCATGGGGCCATCAATGGTCCATAGTTGACTTGCTTCTTCTTCCTGGATAGCCTTTATCTAAGGCTTGAGGAGGGAAGCTATGGAGAATTTGGAGTTGAATGCCAGGGAGTTGAGATGGAACTGCCCTTTGGAAGACGTGGCTCCTGAGGAGAGAGAGGGACTTCCTTTTTTGGGGCAGGAGCGTGCTAAGGAATCCCTCATCTTTGGTCTTACCATGGACTATAGTGGTTACAATCTCTATGTGGCTGGTCCTGAGGGGTTGGGGAAGACTACCTTTGTCTTGAACCTTCTTCATCAGTGTTGCAGAGATAGGTCTATTCCTGGAGACTGGTGTTACGTTCATCACTTTTCTAATCCCCAGAGGCCCTTGGCTTTGAGCCTATCCCCGGGGAGGGGAAAGGATCTTCAACAGGAGATGGAAAACCTGGTGGAGACCCTGAAGATAGAGTTCCCCAAGGCCTTCGAAAGCAAAGACTTTGAGGAGAAGCTCCATGAGGTGACGGCCAGGGGGAGGAAGGAGAAAGGGGACGTGATGGCCCAGTTGGCCACCTTTGCCGAGGAGAAGGGTTTCTCTGTGAAGTTTTCCCCAGCAGGTGTGGTGGTAGTTCCCCTCATCGGTGGCAAGGTGATCCCTGAGGATGAAATTCTGAAAAACAACTATCTTAGGGAACTTATAGAGACCAGGCGAAAGGAGTTTGAGCCTATCCTTAAGGATCACCTGAGGAGGCTACGTCAAATAGACAAAGGGATTCAGAGGGAAGTGGTGAAACTGAGGGAAGAGGTGGCCCGTTTTGTGGTGGGACACCATATGGATGATCTCTTGGAAAAGTACCACGATGTGGCTAAGGTGAGATCCTATCTGGAGGCGGTCAAAGCGGATCTGGTGAAAAATGCGGATCTCTTCCTTCAGTTTCCTGCGGCCCGGGAGAATCCCCTCCTTATGCTTCAGCTGGAGAGGAGCCTTTCCAAATACCGGGTTAATGTTATTGTGGATAATGGGGATCTTACCTGTGCTCCTGTTGTTTACGAAACCCATCCCACCTATGCCAACCTCTTTGGGAGGATCGGGCTAAGGGCCGAGCTAGGTGTTTATGTGGCTGATTTTCAGCAGATTGTTCCTGGGTCTATCCACAAAGCCAATGGGGGATATCTGGTCCTTAAGGTGCCTGAGCTTTTCGCCAATTTCGCGGTATGGAGGGCCTTGAAGAGGGCCTTGGTCCACAAAGAGATCTTTATCCAGCCCTTTATGGAGGAGCTGGGACTTTCTCATCCTGTGACTACCCTGAGGCCGGAGACTATACCTTTGGATGTGAAGGTGATCCTCATTGGCGAGCGCCTTCACTATCATCTTCTCATGGCCTTGGACACTGAGTTTGGAGAACTCTTCAAAGTGAAGGCAGATTTCGATACGGAGACGGAGAACACACCGGAGGTGAGGAAAGGCTATAGTGGGTTTTTCTATAGCTGGGCGAAGAAGGAGGGAATCACCCCTCTAAGTCCTTCGGGGATGGCAGTTCTTATAGAGCACTCCTGCCGTTTAGCCCAAGATAGAAGGAAACTTTCTTTGAGAATGGCAAGGATGATAGATCTTTTGAGAGAGGCCCATCACTGGGCCAGGCAGGTGGGGAAAGATGAGATAGGGGCTCAGGAGGTAGGAAGGGCCTTGGAGGCAAAGGTTTACAGGGCTAATATGCTGGAGGAGAAGCTGAGGGAACTCATCCAGCGGGGTATTATTGTTGTGGAGACCTTTGGTCAGGAGGTGGGTCAGTGTAACGGTCTCAGTGTGGTGGATCTGGTGGACTACACTTTTGGTCGCCCCCAGCGTATTACCGCCCGGGCCTTTCCAGGAGAGAAGGGCATTGTCAATATTGAAAGGGAAGCGGATCTGTCGGGTAAGATCTTCAATAAAGCCATCCTCATCCTCTCCGGATACCTGGGTAATCAGTATGGAAGGGATACCCCCCTTTCCCTTTCAGCTACTTTGGCCTTTGAACAGTCTTACGGTTTGGTGGAGGGGGACAGTGCTTCAGTGGCGGAACTCGTGGCCCTTTTGTCGGCTATATCCCAGGTGCCCCTTGCCCAGAGACTGGCGGTGACAGGCTCTGTGGATCAGAGGGGGGTTATTCAATCTGTAGGTGGGATTAATGAGAAGGTGGAGGGTTTCTTCCACTGCTGTCGGATTAAAGGCCTCACTGGGGATCAAGGTGTGATCATTCCCCGAGCTAACCTGGAGCACCTTCAGCTATCCTTCCCGGTGGTAAAAGCAGTAGAGGAGGGGAGGTTTCATGTCTATGCCGTTTCTCATATGGATGATGTGATCTCTCTCCTTACATCCATGGAGGCAGGGGTGAAGGGGGAGGATGGTGCCTTTGCGCCTGGGACTTTTCATGCTTTGGTGGATGCCCAACTTGGGGCTTTTAGACAGCTTTGGTCTCTCAAGGGGAAGTCTAAGGAGGTAGAGGCTTAGGCCTCTGTTCTATGGGTGCCGGTTTGAAAAAAGGTAGGAGGAATGGTGACCCTGTAGTGGCTATAGATGGACCTGCCGGTTCGGGAAAGAGCACTGCTGCCCGCCTTTTGGCCTGGGACTTGGGGTGGACCTATCTGGACACTGGGGCCATCTACAGGACCTTAGGCTGGCTGGCGTGGCAGGAGGGGATTTCTATGGAAGACGAAGGGGCCTTGGTGGCCTTGTGCCCAAGGCTTGAGGGACTCTCTTTCCAATGGAATCCCCGTGGTGAGGTGGAGGTTCTGTTAGATGGGAAGAGGGTGACCCCTTACATCAGGGGAGAGGAGCCGGGCCGGTGGGCCTCTGATGTTTCCCGTCATCCTAAGGTGAGGCGGGTTCTCTTGGATCTCCAACGCGCTTTTGCTATTAAGGGTCCTTTGGTCACTGAGGGGAGGGATACGGGCACAGTGGTCTTTCCCAAAGCAAGGTGGAAGGTGTTTCTAACAGCTTCCTTGGAAGAGCGGGCCAGGAGGCGGTTGAAGGAAATGGGGATGGGAGAGGGTAAGGAGGCTATGGAAGGGGTAGAAAGAGCCATCAAAGAGAGGGATGAGCAGGATTCCCAGAGACCTGTGGCCCCTTTGAGGAAGGCCTCGGATGCGATGGAGTTGGATACCACCCATCTCTCCCCGGAGAAGGTGGTAGAGAGGATAAAAAAACTTATGGAGGAAGTGGATTGATGAGGAAGATTGTGGCTACGGCGGTTTTTTTCTTTTAATGACGGGGGTGGTCCTGGCGGGGGTAGCGGGTCATCAGGATTTGCTCCCCTTCTTAAAGAATGTAGCAGGCTGGAAGGCCCAAAAACCTCAGGGTGTTACCTTGGATACCCCCCAGGGTAGAATGATCCAGGCAGGGAGACACTATACCAAGGGGAACAAGAGGTTTGATGCCTCTATTGTAACGGGCACCCAGGCCATGGCGTCCTGGGCTCCGTTTCAGATGGGCGTCAAGATGGACACCCCGGATACTTATATGGAGTCCAGGGAGATAAAAGGGTTCAAGGGAGGCATTAGTTACAACAAGGGGGATCACGATGGGGGGATTTTGGTGGTTTTAAGGGAGTCTGCTCCCTATGCCGTTTTTGTCCTTAGCTTCCAGGGTATGGACTATCACGAGGCCTTAGGCCTTTTGGATAATTTTGATTTGAAAGGGATGGCCTCCGCCTTGCGTTGAGGGAGTTTCTCCAGGATAAGGACCTGGTTTTTCAGGGCCTTTACCGTTAGGTTAAAGAGCTCCCTGAGTTGACCGTATAGCTCGGCAGGGATGGTGGCCCGGTCAAGGACGAGTTGGCATGTGAACTGGATGCTCCTTTCCCCTTTTCTCCAAAGGATCCTTAGGGAACCCACATCGTTGTGAAAGCGATAGTCCTCTGGGATAAGGTAGACCCTGTACCCCTCAGGTATGTGTAGAACAACACGGGCTTTCTTGGTCATCTTGTAACCTACTACGAAGGGGTACGTTCTGCTTTTAGAGGCTACTAAGGAAGCCAATCTGGTGTAAGCGGGGGCTGGTGGGTGAAGGATGAGGAGGTGGGCTGTGGGGGTGGCGTAAAGCCTATCCTTTCCTCTTATGGTTATGGAGACCTGGGGGTGATCCAGATCCTTGTAAGGGGATATGTGGTAGGATTCTACAGAGAACCCGGGGGTTATACTGGTTGCCAGTCTCTCCACATGTCTCTTTATGGCTTGGGGGGTGGCCGTGATGAGGGTATAGCGCTCTGAGTCTGCGTAGGCCCCCCTGTAGAAGAAGGTAAGGGTTCCCATCAGAGTACCTTGGGGGGTGATGTGGATCTGGCTTTGGTAACCCTCTACATTACTTGTAGGGGGGAAGAGGGGGGTACGTGTGAGGATACCCTTCTTCCCTTCTACCACCAGAACCCTCCTTCCCTGGTCTCCTGGAGGAAGGTTTTTAAAGGGGGTCACCTCTGCTGTGGTATCCATGAAGATGAAGCCTTTGTCTGTTTTTATGGCAGCGATTTCGTGATTGAAGGCCCCTGGCGTGGGAAGGGAGGGGTCTGTATCTGCTATGTCCCGGGTGGGAATGAGAACGGGATAGGCCTTCACCCCAATGACACTGAGCATGGCTATGAGGAGGGTGGCATGGTCTTTGCAGTCGCCGTAGCGGTTTTCCAGGACTTCTCCTGCCTTGTGGGGTTTATACCCGTTAATGCCAAACTCCATACCTACATAACGGATGTTCTGGGCCACGAAGTTGTATATGCGGCTGATAGCATCACCCCTGTCCCTGTCCCCCCTGGTAATCTCCTTCACCGCTTCTCTGACCCTTTTGTCCGGCTTCAGGGCATTTAGGGCCAGGGACCGATACCACTGGGCCACCTGATCCCAGGAGGAGAGAGATGTAATGACAACCTTTTTGGCCAGCTCGTCAGTGGGGGGCATGGAAGGTTCCTCCTCCAGAGCTGGTACGTGGGTCACCTTCCACCTGTAGACTACATACCCCTTCTCTCTGGTGATCTGGGGATTCACCCCCTCCATGTGGTAAGCTTTAATGATCACCTTACGCCCCGAAGGTATTCGGACCTCCATGGAAGACTCCTTTACAGGATACCTCTCCTGGAAATAGTTGGCGGCCCAGAAATGGCCCTTCATATAGGGCTTTACTGTTTTGAGCTCAAAGGCATAACAGATAGTAGCCCCCGGAGTAACCCCGGGCATAGAAATAGTCTGGTATTTCAAGTCCGAGTATATGGGGGCCTGGGACTCAAAGGGTGGAGACACGATGTTGTAGGCTTCCTTTGTGGGCTTGAGCTTCTGACCATTGGGAAGGAGGGTGTGGGCATAGAGAACCTTGAGCTTCTGGTGTTTGGTGGAAAAGGGCAACACCACCTCTCCTTGCTCTTTCACGCCCTTCATGTTCAAAACTTTGATGGCCTGCTCTTCCCTCCACACCTGCTTACCGTCATTGAAAAATTTGACTTCTACCCTGTCGTAGAGGACCACTCCACCCTCTCGGCTGGCCCACGCCAGGGGAGCCAAAGCCATAATTACCAATATTGCCCCTAAAACTCTTCTCATCTATCCCCGCTCCTGCAAGAATTTTCCTCCAATATGTGCCTGCCCCCGAGACAAGTCAAACCCTTACCTCTTTCAGGGGACAGGAAACCCCATTTGGTAATTTTGCCCGAGTCTTTCCCTTCAGGTATCCTTGTTTTTCAAGCCAGGGAAATAAGGAAGAACATGGGGATTTCATAAACAAATGGATGGGAGAAGTGCTGGCCCGGGCGAACAAGGACAAGCTGGGCATGATTCTATTTTGCATAGGGGTGGTGAGTGAAGGAGGGTTTAGAGGGTATGTAAACTTGTGGACTTGTAGCATTCCGGAGTTCAGATCTTGATTTTTGACTCACCAGCTACCCTGTACATCTTGTCATCGGGCCTTCCCCCAGAAAGGGGTATAACGTCCCCAAGAACTGGACCATGAGGTGAGCCTCTTAGCCCCAGGCCATCCCCAAGAGACCTGAGGTAGCCCTTAACTCTTTAGACTGCCTGGGCAGTTCTTTTTCCCCTACTTGACAATTGGATTGTAAGGTCATATTTACCTTCGGGCTTCAGGAGGTGGAGATGGAGAATAAGCCTGTTTATACTATAGGAGTGGTGAGCAGGCTATTGGGAGTCCATCCCCGGACCTTGAGGATATACGAAGAAGAGGGGCTCATCTCTCCCCAAAGGATAGGGGGTAAGCGTTTTTACTCGGATAGTGACCTTCACAGGCTCACGTGCATTAGGGCCCTTTTGGAAGAAGGTGTTAATATAGTCGGAGTCAAGAAACTCTTTTCCTTAGCCCCTTGCTGGAGAGTTCTGAGGTGTCCTGTTAGAAAAAGGGAGAAGTGTCCTTGGTATAAAGTTCATGGGAGGTGGAAGATGAAGATAGCTTTCGCAACAGAGAACAACAAGGGGTTAAATGCTGATGTGTCCTTTCATTTCAGGCGGGCTCCTTTTTTTACCTTCGTGGACCTGGACCCTGATGGTGAGGTGGTTTCTGTGGAGGTGAAAGAGAATCCCTTTATTGACGTTCATGGTCCTGGGGTGATGCCGGGTTTTATAAGGGAGGAGGGCGCTGACATGATTGTGACAGGGGGGATGGGTACCAGGGCTGCAGACCGTTTTCGCCAATGGGGCATAGAGGCCGTAGTGGGGGCCCAGGGAAGGGTGATGGACGTCCTTCGCTCTATTCTGGCAGGAGAAGGGTTTGAGGGGGAGTTGTGTGCTCCCCATGAGCACGAATGTGAGCATCATGAAGAGAAAGGGGAGGAAGAGCTATGAAGATATGTGTGACTGCTGTGGGACCAGGGATTGATGCCCAGGTGGATCCCCGTTTTGGGCGGGCGGCTTATTTTGCTTTTGTGGATACGGAGACTATGAAAGAGGATTCTATGGCTAATCCCAATGTAGCAGCTGTGGGAGGAGCAGGTATCCAGTCGGCCCAGATGGTGGCTGAGAGGGGAGCCCAGGTGGTTATCACCGGTTATCTGGGACCTAATGCTGCTTCGGCCCTGGCGGCAGCGGGTGTACAGGTGGTGTTGGGAGTTCAAAACATGACAGTTGGGGAGGCAGTGGAGGCCTTCAAGGCTGGCCGCTTCCAGTCTACTCTCCCCCAGGCTACAGGTCCTGCCCACATGGGGGGTATGGGGATGGGTAGAGGCATGGGTAGAATGGGCGGCTTTGGTACCATGCCTTCATCTCCTGGTTTTGAGAGAAGGGAGGATGAGGTTTCGGCTTTGAGAGAGGAGATGGAGTTTATCAAGGGGAGATTGGAGTACATAAATCGGAGGCTTCAGGAGCTGGAAAAGAAATGAGGATTACCGTTGCCAGCGGAAAAGGAGGAGCGGGGAAAACCAGTGTGGCGGTTAGTCTGGCTCTGGCAGCAGGTCAGGCCCTCTATGTGGATTGTGATGTGGAGGAGCCTGATGGGGCCCTCCTCCTCCATCCCCATTTGACGTGGGAGGAGGAGGCTACCCTTTCCATGCCTGTGGTGGATGAAGGGAGGTGTGATTTTTGCAAGGCCTGTTCCGAGGCATGCCAATTTCACGCCATAATGGTTTTGCCCCACAAGGTTTTGGTCTTTGATAAGATGTGTCACGGCTGTGGCACTTGTGCCTTTGTATGTCCCCAGAGGGCTATCAGTGAGATTGATAGATCCATTGGACTTATTCAGGGTGGAGACAGGGATGACGTGGGTTATATAGGGGGGCGGCTCAACGTGGGGGAGCCTATGGCCACGCCCCTCATCCGCCAGGTGAAGGCCAAGATACCCCAAGATGCCCCTTTGGTTGTCCTGGATGCTCCTCCGGGGGTGGCTTGTCCCTTTGTGGAAACCCTGAGAGGTTCTGACTTCTGTCTGGTAGTGGCTGAGTCCACCCCCTTTGGGTTTCATGATTATCTTTTGGTGGAGGAGTATCTTCGGGAGCTCTCTGTTCCCTTTGGCGTGGTGCAAAACAAAGGGGGTCTTGGTGATGACAGGCTTCTTTGCCATCTGGAGAAGGAGGGCATTCCTCTCCTCCTGTCCCTTCCCTATCAGCGGGAGTGGTCCCGGGCTTATTCCTTAGGGGTCCCTTTGGTGGAGGCTGAGCCTTCCCTTTCCGAAGGCTTTCTGGAGCTATTGGGTACGGTGGAGGCCAGATTATGAAAGGCTTTAAGGAGATCCTGGTGATAAGCGGCAAAGGGGGTACGGGCAAAACTACCCTTACTTCATCCTTTGCCCTTCTGCCTCCAGAGAAAGTGGTGGTGGATGCTGACGTGGATGCTCCCGATCTCCACATACTCCTGAAGCCCAGGGTGGTGGAAGCCCAGGTTTTTATGGGCGGAAAGGCAGCTAAGATAGATGGGGATAAATGCACTCAGTGCGGTATCTGCAGGGAGTTATGCCGGTATGAGGCTATAGGAGAGAACTATCGTGTGGACACTGCGGCCTGTGATGGTTGTGCCCTATGCTACTTTGCCTGTCCCCAGGAAGCTGTGACCCTGAAGGAGGAAGAGGCAGGTGTATGGTTCTTGTCCCAGGCCAGAAGCGGCCCCATGACCCATGCCCGTTTGCATCCTGGGCAGGAGAACTCAGGTAAGTTGGTGACTGTTGTTAGAAACCGGGCCAAAGAGCTGGCCCAGGAAGATGGTTACAGCCTTGTTCTTATCGATGGTCCCCCGGGCATAGGGTGTCCCGTCATCTCTTCCATGACAGGGGTTGATCAGGTCTTAGTGGTGACAGAGCCTACTCCTTCTGGTCAGCACGATCTGGGGAGGGTAGTGGACTTGGCTCGCCACTTTCAGGCGAGGCTCCAGGTTTGCATAAACCAATATGACATAAATCCCCAGCGGGCCGGGGATATAGAGGAGTGGTGTAGTTCTCAGGGGTTGGAAGTAATAGGAAAGATACCATTCTCCCCGGATGTACCCTTTCTGCAGGCTCGGGAGAAGGCACCTGTGGAAGGGGATGGGGAAGTGGGCAGATTGATAAAGGATCTGTGGGAAAAAGTGTTGGAGGGAGAATAATGGCTGAGTGTAAAGAAAACAGAGGCTGCTCTACCTGCCAACAGGCTTCAACGTGTAGCGTTGAGGAGCAGCGTCGTCATCAGGAAGAAGAGTTAAGGCGCCGGTTGACCACGATAAGACATCGGCTGATGATTATGAGTGGCAAAGGGGGAGTTGGCAAGTCTACCGTGGCGGCCAATCTGGCCTGGGCCTTGGCCGATAGAGGATACAAGGTGGGTCTTTTGGATGCCGATATTCACGGCCCCAATATCCCTCTTATGCTGGGTGTAGAGGGAAGGCGCCTGGCCATGAGCCCTGAGGGCATTGAACCTTTGGAGGTGACTCCGGGGCTTAAAGTGGTTTCCATGAGTTTCCTCCTCCGTGACTCTGATACCCCAGTCATTTGGAGAGGCCCTCTAAAGATGGGTGCCCTGCGCCAGTTCTTGGGTGAGGTGAACTGGGGAGATTTGGACTTTCTCATAGTGGATCTGCCTCCCGGTACAGGAGATGAGCCCCTTTCCATAGCCCAGCTTCTTAAAGAGGTGGATGGTTCTATAGTGGTGACTACTCCTCAGGATGTGGCCCTTTTGGACTCCAGGAAGAGCGTGAACTTTAGCAGGAAGGTGCAGGTCCCCGTGTTGGGCATTATTGAGAACATGAGCGGTTTTGTCTGCCCCCATTGTGGTAAAAAGGTGAATCTCCTTAAGAGTGGAGGAGGGGAAAAAGCTGCCCAGGAATTGAATGTACCCTTCTTGGGAAGGATTCCTATAGATACCCAGGTGGTAGAATTAGGCGACGAGGGCAGGCCATTGTTGGAGGATGCTCCGGATAGCTTTGCTGCCCGTGCTTTTCGGGAGGTAGTGGAAAGCATTCTGGAGAGGGTGGGGGAGCTATGAAGTGTGCCTATTGTCACGAGAAGGTTTGTTACCAAGGTAAGGACTGCTTTGATATGAAGGAGGAGAGCCTTCAGGCTTACAAAAAGGATCCTGAGTCTGCCCATCTCTCCCGGGTGGCCACCTCCATTGAAAGCGATGGTTACATGAGATGGTGCAGGGTGGAAGAGGTGATAGAGTTTGCCAAGAGGATGGGCTATCACCATTTGGGCATCGCCTTCTGTGTGGGTATGGGCCGAGAGGCAGAGATTCTTCAAAGGATATCAGAAAAGGCAGGGTTTAAGGTAAGCTCTGTGTGTTGCAAGATGGGGGGCATAGAAAAGTCCGAGTTGGACTTTAAACATATCAAACCCCAGCGCTATGAGGCTATCTGTAACTCTATTGGTCAGGCCAAGGTCCTCAATGAAGCAGGCACAGAACTCAACCTTATAGTGGGGCTATGTATAGGTCATGATATTCTGTTTACCCGGTATTCGAAGGCCCCTGTCACCACAGTAGTGGTGAAGGACAGGGTAATGGCCCATAATCCTGTGGGCGCTCTCTATTCGGGATACTATCACAGAAACAGGTTCGGCATTTAGAGGAGGGGTTATGTACAGGGTAGATAAAGACAAGTGCGTTGGATGTGGGAAGTGCGTAGAGGCTTGCAACTTTGGAGCTATAACCCTTCAGGGGGAGGGGAAGGACAAGAAGGCCTTTATAGAACCTCCCCTTTGCCAGGACTGTGGCACCTGTGCTGAAGTTTGCCCTGTAGGTGCCATATCTAAGGTTCCCTTTAGGGAGGCTATAGCCGTGGCACATGCATGGGATACAGGGGGTATGGGGCCCCTACCCGCTTGGGGACCAGGTAGAGGTAAAGGTGTGGGACGGGGCCCCGGAGCTGGTATGGGTCGAGGCAGAGGGAGAGGCATGGGCCGAGGCAGAGGCATGGGCCGGGGTAGAGGACCGGGGAGCGGTAGGGGCATGAGGTAAAGCACTGTCTTGAGAGAGGCCTTGCTTAGTGAGAGATGATTTTTGTAACTCCTTCAAAAAATTTGGCGGTCCCAAGGGGATTTGAACCCCTGTCGCCGACGTGAGAGTTCTATCAGGGCCACTTTTACCACAATTCACCAATTGTCACCAAGCGACATATAATGACAATTGTCAAGGGGTTAGGCCCAATTTGAACGTCACCAAGTGACACCAAGGATCACCCTTGGATACTCTCACTTGGCACCTATTTGGCACCAAACCACCCTCATATTTATCCCCTGTTTAGTTTTTCGGCTTTGGATGAGCTTCTTCTATACCCTAACCCCAAATCTCCGCATACAGGGCAAAATATGAAGCGATAGGAGGTGTGTTATAGGCTGAAGGATAAGAAAGGCAGGGAATTGGAGCTTGTTGGCAAAAGGGGGAGGGTGGAGACCCCCGGAGAGGCTTTCAGGCTAATCAATACTCCCATCACGAATTTCTGGCTGAATTTAAGTCTGGATGATAGAGAGTCTTGTGTTTGGACCGAGGGCTGGAATAAGGTAGGACTCAGATCACGTTAATCTTCTGGTGATAGGGGGGTTTCTTTGAAATTCTCCTTCCATGCTAAGGAGAAAATGGAGGTATATGGGCTCTCTCCGGATAAGGTGGCCATAGCTCTCTCCAACCC
>WFSI01000102.1 GCA_015486105.1 Aquificota bacterium
GCTGGGTGCAGGTGAGAACCCCCCATGGTATTCCGGTGGTAGTCCTAAATCTGGAGGGAAGGATCTTTATGGATCCCCTGGACTGTCCTTTCAGAAAAGCCAAAGAGGTGCTCCAATCCCTCTCCGGTATCATCGTGGTGATTGACTTCCACGCTGAGGCCACTTCCGAGAAGATGGCCCTTGCCTGGCACTTGGACGGAAGGGTTTCAGCTATAGTAGGAACCCACACCCATGTCCAAACGGCCGACGAACAGATCCTTCCTTCGGGTACGGCTTACATCACTGACCTAGGAATGACGGGCCCATCCCTGTCCGTTATAGGTATGAGACCCCAGGAACCCCTTCATCGCTTTCTCACCCATTTGCCATGCCGGTTCGAAGTAGCCAAGGGTCCTGTCCAGTTCAACGGCCTCTTAGTGGAAATCAACCCTTCCACTAAGAAGGCCTCGGGGCTTCAGAGGATCTTTTTAAGGGAAGAGGATGAAAACTAAGGTCTTATGGGGAAAAGACCTGGCCCAAGAAGTAATCCAAAGGGTGGCTTCTCAGATAAAAGTCCTCAAGACCACGGTGGGCAGAATGCCAGGCTTAGCAGTGGTTCTGGTGGGCAACGATCCCCCATCCCAAATATACGTCTCCCATAAAACCCGGGCCTGTGAGAGGGCAGGTATAAGGTCCTTGGGGCATCACCTCTCCTCCCATACCACCATGGAAGAGATTCTCTATCTCATCCAAAGGCTCAACACCCAGGAGGAAGTAGACGGCATCCTGGTCCAGTTGCCCCTGCCTCCTCACCTAAACCAGTCGAAGATTCTGGGAAGTATAGACCCTAACAAAGATGTGGACGGTTTCCATCCCTACAACATGGGAAAGCTATCCCTGGGAGAGGAAAGCATCGCCCCTTGCACCCCCAAGGGAGTGATGGCCCTTTTAGACTACTATGGTATCCCCGTAGAGGGGCGAGAAGTGGTAGTGGTAGGTGCCAGCAATATCGTGGGGAAGCCTTTGGCCCTCATGCTGGTGAACAGGATGGCCACAGTAACTATATGCCACATCATGACCAAGGACCTAGCCATCCATACCCAAAGAGCGGAAATCGTCTTTACTGCTACAGGGGTACCCCATCTGGTAAAGAGAGACATGGTTCGAGAGGGAGCCATAATTGTGGACATTGGTATTTCCAGAAAGCAGGGGAAGATAGTAGGGGATGCTGATTTTCAAGGCCTCCAGGGATGGGCAAGGGCCATCACTCCCGTCCCAGGAGGGGTAGGACCCATGACGGTGGCCATGCTCATGGAAAACACCCTCCAGGCCTTCAGAATGAGGGCAAGAACACGATGAGGATAGGTTCTCTTCCTATCAAGGTTTCCCAGCTCACGGATCTTCTAAAAGAAGACCTAGAGAAGGACTACAGGGATCTATGGGTGGAGGGAGAAATCTCAAACCTACGTGTGTCTCCCAGCGGCCACAACTACTTTACCCTTAAAGATCAAGAGGCACAGATCAAGGCTGTTTTTTTTCGTGGAAAAGCCCGCTTCTTCCTCAGACATTTGAAGGAAGGAAAACAAATAGTTTGCCACGGAGACCTCACCATTTACAGGGGAAGGGGAGAAATCCAGATAATAGTGGATTTTTTGGAACCCAGGGGCTTGGGAGAACAACTCCTTTCCTTGACCCTTCTTAAGAAGAAACTAGAGGATGAGGGCATATTCCAGATTGAAAGGAAACGCCCTCTACCCCCTCTTCCCAAGACTGTGGGCATCATCAGTTCACCCCATGGAGCAGCTATTAGGGATATCATAAAAGTGATGAGGGAACTCTATCCCCCGATACACCTTCTCCTCTATCCTGTCTCCGTTCAGGGGGAGAAGGCCCCTGAAGAGATCTGTCAAGCCATAGAAAAACTGAACGACGAGAGTATAGACGTTATCATTCTCTCCCGGGGAGGGGGCTCTCAGGAAGACCTACATGCCTTCAATACAGAACAGGTAGCCCGGGCTGTGGCTGCCTCTCGCCTCCCCCTGGTCTCAGCCGTGGGCCACGAGATAGATATCACCCTGGCCGATCTAGCTGCTGACTTACGAGCGCCTACCCCTTCAGCCGCCGCCCACGCCGTGGTAGCCAAGGCTCTAAAGCTGAAGGAACAGCTTCAAGGCCTTAAGAAGGCACTTTTTAAGGCCTCCAAGACCCCCCTGGGATCTTCCAGGATCCCCTTAGAATCCCTCAAGACCAGGCTGGAAAGCAAAAATCCTTTAAGCCTCCTCCATACCCAAAGGCTAAGATTGGACCATCTGAGCGACAGGCTCCTGGGCATCATGGATACTCAAATGGAGAGAAAAAACAACGGGCTGAATCACATGAAAACCCGTCTCATGGCCCATCCCCTTACCGGAACTTTGAGAAGACTGGGGGAAAAACTCACTTTACTAACCCACAGCATGATGAGGTCGAAAAAGCGGTGTCTGGGAGAAAAGAGAAAAAGCCTCAATCTTTCCAGAGAAAGATTAGAGGCCCTATCCCCCCTCTCCATCCTCAAGAGGGGGTATGTTATCCTCCTGACAGCTCAAGGCTGCCTTGTCACCAAGGATACCCAGGTGGAGGAAGGGGAAAAACTCAGAGGAATCCTTCATCAGGGAGAACTCTTCCTAATAGTGAAAGGGAAAAAGGGCGGGGATACTCAACAGCTGAAAGGTAAAAAAGCCATCCATTTTCCCTTCAATCTTCACACCCAGTAGAATCCCATCCTTTTCTTTAACAAATAAAACCTTATGTAGAATATGGATCTTTATTTTATATCTACTATCATGCTAAAAATTTCCTACATACTGCAAGGAGAAAAAGGACATGGATTGGAAGCTTTTTCTGGACTTCCAGGATGAAGGTATATGCATCACAACCGGCCATTATTCAGTAGTATATATCAATCTAAGCCTCAAGGACCTCTTAATGGTAAAGGAAGACCCTCCTGCATACCCATGTTATAAGGTGCTCTTTGGGAGAAAGGAGCCTTGCTCCTTCTGTCCCCAACCCCATGAGCTGAAAGAGGGGTTTTATACAAAGGAATACCTATCCAAACCCCTTCCCCTCTACGTCACTATCAAAGCCGTTAGAGAACCTCAAAAGGGCATTCTAAGGCTGGTCACCTTAAGGGAAGCGCCTTCCAACCCTTCTTTGGAGCAAAACAGGTATAAAGGAAAGATAGCCTCTTTTCCCAAAATTAGAATCCTTCTCATAGACGACAACGAGCTTTTAAGGGAGATGGGGGAAGAAATCCTGGAGCATTTGGGATACATACCCTTACTAGCTTCTGGAGGGGAAGAAGGAATAGAAATCTTCAAAAAGGGCTTGGGAGAAATAGGATTGGTCCTCTTAGACGTGGTCATGCCAGAGATGGGTGGTCTGGAAACCTTTAGGAAACTTAAAGAGATAGATCCTCAAGTGAAAGTATTGGTAATAAGCAGTTACAGCGAGGCAGAACAGGTAGAAGAAATCATGAAAGAAGGAGCCCTGGGGCTGATCCAAAAGCCCTTCCAAATAAAAGCATTGTCCAGCACCCTTCGGGAGATCTTTGAGAAGTGAACCTTTTGCCTTTCCACGAGAGAAAAGCCCTCCTAAAATGGGTGGAAGAACGTTTTGGTATCCCCGCTTTCTTTTTTGAGGACAAGATACTCTTCGCGCGAGGGAGAGACATCTGGATGACCACCCAGGAAGCGACAGAAATGCCCTTAGTCCAAGTCACCCGGAAGGGCATGAGACTGGCCCGAAGAGACCGTAATGACTACCGACTCGCCACCCCCGCCATCCAGTACTTAGGATCCTTTGCCACCCGAAGGGTATTAGATATAAGCCCTAAAGAAGCAGAAAGATACATCAGAGGAGAGGACCTCCTCCTTCCCCATCTTCCCCCTTTACCACGGGGACAGGTGATCCTTCGTACCCAGGGAAGGCCCTTGGGTTCTGGACTCCTGAGGGAAAAAGGGATAAAGAACCAAATCCCAGTAGCTCATAGGGTAAGAAAGGCTCTGGAGGTTGATGAAGAGAGATGAAACTGGAGGAGATCTGGGGAAAAGGGGTCATCTGCTTAGATGGTGCCATGGGTACCATGATCCAAGAAAAAGGGATCAC
>WFSI01000103.1 GCA_015486105.1 Aquificota bacterium
GCATACTCCGCCAGAAAGAGGGATACACCCAGGGAAAAGGGGATGGTGATAACCAGGGCCAGAAAGGAGGTGACCAGGGTTCCCACTATGAAAGGCAGGGCGCCAAACTCATTGGTGATGGGGTTCCAGACGTCCTTTATCAAAAAGGAGAAACCAAAGGTCTTGATGGAGGGCCAGGACATGATCACCATGGTAACAAATCCGCCCATGACCAAAAGAAGCACGGCGGTGGCCATGCCCGTGGACAGATATTCGAAGATTTGGTCCCCTAGGGTTCCCTTTCTCATGGGGCCAATATAGGTTGGGGAGTATTAAGAAATTGTTAAGATCTCATCAAAAAAACATGAAGGCATCCCACCCCCATTTTCCCTTGCCCGGGGTGGTCCTCTAAGATAAATGTATAAGCACTAATGACTTTGTCCAATGTGAAGGGCCAATAGACTGATGGTCGTTTCCAAGGGCATGGGAGGCGCAAGTGACCAAGAAGGCTTGCCCTATTCATGGGACAGAAATGAAGAAGTACGCTGATGCACATTCGCCAAGATCCCAGTCTCGCCCCACGCCGCCTACTGGAGTGACCATAGGGATGTATATGCGAAACAGTTCGTATATACCCAAGATTTGGAATGATATGCGCAGTACTGCGCGTATGAACGAGTTACACGCTATTCCCTCTAAGGAGAAATAAGATGTCAAGTAGATTGATAGAAATATTCGATGACCAAAATCTAATCAAAAGAATTAAAAACAAGCTTCCATACTTATTTCAACTTGCGGAGTTAGAAAGTTCAAGAGCAGGAAAGATTGGAATGGAAGTGGGCTCTCTCCGTGAAAGAATAATTATTTCCTTGCTAATTTACAAGTTTGGAGAAGCGAATGTAGAGACTGAAATTCCAGTAACAGAACCGGAGATAGATGTAAAATTATTTGGAGAACCGATATCTATAAAAACGATAACTAGTAAAGGATTCAGTGGAGTTAAACTAATATGGACGGTTGATGCCCAAAAAGCAAAGGAGTTCAGAGAGAATTATTATCCCCACTGTGATATTTTATTAATTCGAATTAACTGGGAAAATACGGGAGGGTTTTATTACATCCCTTTGGAAGCCCAGATGAAACTCTTTGATAAAATGGGAAGAAATAGGTATATTAAACTCCCAAAGCCAGGCACAAATCCAAGGGGTGTGGAGATAAGCAAAGAAGCATTATCTAGTTTAGTTAGAGATGATTTGTCCAGGGCGATCGAAATAACTTGGCAGAGAACAAGGATTGACTATGATCCTTACAAACGATGGGTAGATTATTGGAGAGAAGATTAAAATGAAAAGGGGAAGAAAGAAAAGTACCAAAACAAGCTCTTTTGGTTCTCCAGGTAGAATAAATCATGATTCTACATCTTTCTATACTAGCAAACTATATGATGGTTTGCCAAAGGAGCAAAAGGTTAAGTACAAAGAAAACCCGCTACCTCCCCAGTTTTTAGATACGATCTTTTGTAAATCCTCGGAGAGAATGGACGAATTGCCAGACAATAGCGTTCATCTAATGGTTACGTCACCTCCCTACAATGTGGGAAAAGAGTACGATGAAGACTTCACCTTGGAAGAATACCTTACATTTTTGAAAAGAGTTTGGAAGGAAGTCCATAGGGTTCTTGTGCCTGGCGGGAGGGCATGTATAAACATTGCCAATCTTGGTAGGAAACCGTATATACCTCTTCATGCGTTTATTGCTAAGGATATGATTGAGTTGGGCTTTTTAATGAGGGGAGAAATTATATGGAATAAGGCATCCTCTGCAAGTCCATCCACTGCGTGGGGAAGCTGGCTTTCCCCTTCAAATCCAACCTTGCGAGATGTGCATGAATATATTTTAGTCTTTTCTAAAGACACCTTCTCAAGGAAGAATCTGAACGAAAGAAAGAGCACAATATCAAGGGACGAATTTCTTGAGTTAACTAAAAGCGTTTGGACATTTCCTGCTGTTTCAGCAAGAGAGGTAGGACATCCAGCTCCTTTCCCCGTTGAGCTTCCTTACAGACTAATTCAACTTTACACTTATGAGGGAGAGATCGTTTTAGATCCTTTTATGGGTAGTGGACAAACAGCTATTGCTGCAATAAAAGCGAAAAGGCACTATGTGGGGTATGATATAGAAAAAAAATATGTAAAATTGGCAAAAAAAAGAATAAGACAATATCTAATAGAATTCGAATCTCTAACTTTATTTGAGTTTGATCGAGGAAGCAAATAACTGGTTAGAACAGTTTTAGTACAATGATCATTCGAACACCCATAGCTCGCCTAGAATTCTTATGGCTTCTCATTCCTGCGATGCTTTGGACTTAAATCGGAACTTTGGGGGATACTGGCCTCCCCTTTTAAAGGGGAGGCCAGTATGAGAGGTGGAGAGGAGCTGTTTATTTGATTAATGGCCTTCCGTCGTAGGTGACGGATCTCAGGATTCTCTCGTCTGCTGCCACCGCTGCTTTGGGGAGTTTTCCATAGAGCAGGGCCTCGTTGTATCTCTGGGCATCATGGATGCACCACCACAGCAGATCCACCAGGGCCCTGGCCTTGCTCCTGCCAGAGTAGTGCTGCTCTTTGTAGAGGATGATCCAGGTGAAGCCGCTGATGGGGTACCCGTCGGGGGCGTCGGTGTTGGTGATGGAGACCCTGGTGTCTGGAGGCAGGGGCACATTAGCCGCGGCAGAGACAGAGGCCAAGGAAGGCTTGATGAACCTGCCCGACTTGTTCTGGAGCATGGCCACCGGCAGGTGGTTCTGTACCGCATAGGCCAGCTCCACGTAACCCACGGCGCCGGGTATCTGGGTGATGAGGCCGGCAACTCCTGGATTACCCTTGCCCCCCAGACCTACAGGCCAGTTTACGCTCTTGCCCCTGCCCACCTTCTGGGCCCACTCTTTGCTCACCTTGGTGAGGTAGTCGGTGAAGATATTGGTGGTGCCCGAGCCGTCGGAGCGGTGGACCACCACGGTGTCCATTGAGGGCAGATTCACTCCGGGATTGAGCCTGGTGATGGCAGGGTCGTTCCACTTTTTGATTTTACCCAGGAATATTCCGGCCAGGATATCAGGGGTGAGTCTTAGGGTGGGCTTCCCCGGCAGGTTATAGGCGACAACAACAGCACCCAGGGTGGTGGGGATGTGGAGGATCTTGCCAGGGGCCTTGGCCATCTCTTCGTCGCTCATGAAGGCGTCTGTTCCGCCAAAATCCACTGTCCTGCTCAAGAGCTGTCTGATGCCACCCCCGGACCCTATGGCCTGGTAGTTGATCTTGATGCCCGTCTTCTTGTGGTAGACATCGAACCACTTGGAGTAGAGGGGATAGGGGAAAGTGGCCCCTGCACCTAAGAGGGTTTTCACCCTTTTTGCCTCTGTCTTGGTTCCTCCTATTATGGGCAGAAGCATTGCCCCGATCAGTGTTACGATTGCCAGCTTCTTCAATAGTTTTATCACTTCTACCTCCTTGTATGGATTTTTATGCCCCTATGGGCATGGATCCGTTCTCCCTTACTCCGGTTAACAAGGAGCAAGGGTCTTTTGCCGAGAGCTCCACCTTCTCTATAGCGAAGCTTGAATCCTTCTCACTCACCTCAATGCAGAAGAAGGATTGACCCATTCTTCCTTTCACCCTGGTGGTGGTTGCCGTGCCTGCGCTGATGAAGAGAGATGTTTCCATCCTCCAGGACCAGGGAACATGCTTATGGCCGGAGAGGACCAGGTGAACCCCGGCTTCGGTGATGATTTTCAGCACGTCCCCTGTGTCCACAGGGATGTTACGTTCTCTGCCTGTACCCGGTATGGGCAGCAGATGATGGTGGATGGCAAATATCTTGAAGCCGTCCCTGTGGAAAACATCCTCCATGAGTTGGTAGTTCTCTCGGCCGATGTGGCCATCGTCTAAATCGGGCTCGCTGGAGTCTCCTCCCAGAATTACCACTCCATCTTTCTCCCACACCTCCCATCTGGGTCCAAAGTGCTCTTCGAAGACCTCATAGCCCACGTTCCTGGCGTCGTGGTTTCCGGGGACCACCAGGGTTTCTATCTCTAAGGAATCGAGATACTCCTTGGCAACGGCGTATTCTTGAGTATAGCCGTCATCTGTGATGTCCCCAGTTACCACCAGGATGTCTGGCTTGATCCTCTCCATATGCTGAGAGAACCTTCTCCAAAGGTCCTTCCGAAAATAAGGCCCAGTGAAGTGGAAGTCCGATGCGTGTACGATTCTTACCATTCAGTTACCTCCTTTCTCTCGTTTGCTGGAAATGTACTCCATGAAATATGAAGAAAATGATAAGAGAAGGTTAAGTTTTTCTTCATGTGGAGTTTTAAGACCATGTCACCTGCCCTTTTCCAGGGGAAAGGCGAGGATGTGGCTTTCTGGATGCCCTTCAAGGTATCCGCTTCTCACCATGGTGCACCACGGTTCCCCTTGGCGGATGGATATGTTCTGAATGGGGCCATCCAGGAGGCCTGTCACCGGCCTTATGACGTATCCCACCTCTTCCTTCTTCACCATGAGCACTTCTCCCCCTGAGAAGAGAGGCAGGTCCCCCAGTATATTGCCGTGCCGAGACCTGTTTCTCACCACAAGGATCTCTTTCTCTCCGTCTTTGTCCATATCGTGAACCAGAAGAGGTGGATCTGTGGAGATGGATTATTTGTAATTGAACTCCCCCTGGCCGATCCTTATCGGTACCGTGATTAGGCTGCCTCCTATCGTTTCCAGGGAGTTTCAGAGTTTGTCCGAAATTTGCCGTTTCGGGCTTGCGTCTTGAATCTTGGCGATTGGAGCGAGAGAGAGCGGAGCAGCGGGGGAAACTGTTATCTCTCGCAGATTACCCTTCTGTGACCAATAATGGTTAGCCCTTGCTACACGTGGGCACGTCTGTTGACATTCCCTGGATTATCTTGCAAAATGGAATCGTAAATTCCAAAAAGGATTGAAAAATGGAATTAATAAAGCGATTCTTTAAGGCACCCGGCCAGGATTTTTTCCTTTTTGGCCCCAGGGGAACGGGGAAGTCTACCTGGCTGAAGACGGCATTTAAGGGGGCTTTTTTTGTAGATCTCTTAGACACTGAAACTTTCAGGACCTACGCCTCTCGACCTGAAACTCTCATAGGCACAGTAGAGGCACTGCCCTCTGGCTCCGTTGTGGTTTTGGACGAGATTCAGAAGCTTCCGGAGCTATTGGATGTGGTCCATCTCCTCCTGGAGACAAAAAAGGGGAGTCTAAGATTCGTACTCACAGGCTCCAGCTCCAGGAAACTGAAGAGAGCAGGTGTAGATCTTTTGGCTGGCCGGGCAGTGGTAAAACACATGCATCCTTTTATGGCGGGGGAACTGGGGGGAAAATTTTCTCTGGATGAGGCTCTGAAAGTAGGGATGGTGCCTTTAGTGGTATCTTCTCCAGATCCAGAGGAGGCTCTCAAGGCTTACGTGTCCCTCTACATCCACGAGGAGGTAAAGACCGAAGGGATAGTGAGAAACATAGGGGGATTTGGCCGCTTTTTAGAGGCCATTGCCTTCTCTCATGCTTCTGTCCTCAACCTTTCCGAGGTAGCCAGAGATTGTCAGGTGAAGAGGAAGACCGTTGAGGGATATGTATCCGTAATGGAAGACCTGCTTATGGCTTTCAGAGTTCCTGTTTTCACGAAACGGGCCAAAAGACTCCTTTCTAGCCATCCCAAGTTTTATCTCTTTGATCCCGGGGTTTTTCGGGTATTGAGGAGGGTGGGTCCTCTGGATGCCATTAGAGAACTGGAGGGTGCAGCTTTGGAGGGGCTGGTAGCCCAGCACTTGAGGGCATGGATAGATTATGGGCACAGTGATTGTCGGCTTTATTTCTGGCGCACAAGGGCGGGAAATGAGGTGGACTTTGTGGTGTATGGGCCAGACACCTTCTTCGCCCTTGAGATGAAAAATACTCGAGAACTGAGAGGTAAGGATTTTCTGGGCCTTGTGGAATTCCTGAAGGATTATCCAGAGGCAAGAGCCATCGTGCTCTACAGGGGTAGAGACAGGCTTAAAATGAAGGGCATTCCCTGCATCCCCTGCCAGGTGTTTCTGAAGGCCTTACACCCTACAGCCTCCATGGGCGAATAATGGCGATGAATAAAGCCTTGAAGTTTGTCGTAGGTATGTTCTATGAGGCGGACATTGAGTCTGGCAGCTTGAGTTTTTATCAATGCTAAAGGATATTGCGGAGAAGCCAATAAGGCTCGTACACTTTGTACCAGAAACAAAATGGGGTTGTAACAAATTAGAAACGAGGCTTAGTGGCGCAAGTTGGGGGGAACCTTGGGAATCAGGTTCGTCCTTAGCGATTATGTAGGGAGCAGGCTGAGAAAAGGAGGTGGCACTATGAAGGTTAGGGTTAATGATGTGGTTTTGGAGTGTGTCCAGGGTAATATTGTGGCCCAGGAGGGGTTCGATGCCATCGTTAATGCTGCCAATGCCTGGCTCCGCATGGGTGGCGGTGTGGCGGGAGCCATCCACAGGGTAGCGGGGCCTGGGTTGGAGGAGGAGTGTCGGCCCCTGGCTCCTATCAGGCCTGGTGAGGCAGTGATCACCGGAGGTTACAGTCTGCCCAATCCTTATGTGATCCATGTCCTGGGACCCGTCTATGGAGTGGACGACAACCCAGCCGAAAAGCTGGCCCTTTGCTACAGGAACGCCCTGAAGCTGGCCGATGAGAAGGGTCTCAAGTCTGTGGCTTTTCCTGCCATATCTACAGGGGCCTTTGGGTATCCCATGGGAGAAGCTGCTCGAGTGGCTTTTAAGGAGGTCTTAGATATGATTCCTCAATTAAAATCGGTGGACCATATTCGGTTCGTCCTTTACAGTAAAAAGGACCTCCAGATCCATGAGC
>WFSI01000104.1 GCA_015486105.1 Aquificota bacterium
CTATTTACCAGTTCCATGCCTGTAATTCCATCGGGAAAACCAGGATAGTTCTCTACTAAGTCAGTTAGGGCGATTTGCCCCCCTGGAGCCAATCTTTCTACTAAGAGGAGATTAAGACGGGATCGGGCAGCGTAAAGGGCAGCGGTGAGACCTGCGGGTCCTCCACCCATGATGACGATATCGTATGTTTCTCTCTTCATCTTGGCCTCCTGTCCTCTGATAAGCCCAAAGACAAGGTATCCCTAAGGGCCTTTTATCTCAAGGGTGAAAAGGGATGTTTTGTAAGGTTACAGATCCAATGGGTTTACGTAGACAATGGTTTTAAAGGAGTTTCGTAGATGCGGTATTTTTTATATAGTTTTCCTCCTAGTCTTTCTATGAAGGAGTTGATAGCTTGGTTGTCCTCTAAGGTCCATGACAGCTCTCCACCATGGTACCCCTTTTTCCTTCCTCCTTCTAAGGAGTGGAGGGAGAGGAGAAGCTCTAGTCCTTTGTTTCTGAAGTTCTTGCGCACCCCTAAGGCCATGAGCCTTCCCTGACTGATATGGCGGGAGTAAAAGTAGAACTTGAGGATACCCAGGGGAAAAAGGCTTCCCCTCATCCTCTTGAATACCTGGTTGTAGTCGGGGAGGGTGAGGGAGACGGCCACCGGTTCCCCCTGGGGAGTCTCAGCTATAAGGGCCAGATCCGGGACTACTAAGGGTTTGAGCCTCTTTGCCATGTAAATCATCTCTTCCCTGTCCAGGGGTATAAAGCCCCAGTTCTTTTCCCATGCCTCATTGTAAACGACGATGAACTTCTCCAATTCCTGGTCAAATCGGCGTATATTGGCCTTTCGCACACTGAAACCGTAGCGTTTTTGGAGTTTTTCTGCCAGTTTTAAGATGGAGGAGGGTACTTCTTGCCAAGCGTCAAACCAGTAGGCATAAAGGTCTTTGGCCTTGGTTAAGCCGTACCTCTCCAGGAAGTCTTGGTAGTAGGGGGGATTGTAAGTCATCATGATCATGGGGTCCTCATGGAATCCTTGGATGAGGAGGCCGCATTCGTGATTCATAGAGAAGGAGAGGGGACCCTGCATTGCCTCTATGCCCTTTTCCTGGAGCCACTCTCGCCCGGCGTTCAGGAGTTCTTCTGCAACGGCATAATCTTTGACGGTTTCGAAGAAGCCGAAGGCCCCCATTTTTGTGCCGTGGAACTCCTGGTAACGTTGGTCAATAGTGACAGCTATGCGTCCTTGGGGTTGTCCTTTTTTATCCCTGGATATGAAATAGGCCCCTTGAGCGTGTTTGAAAAAGGGATTTTTTTCATGTCTGAGAAAATGAAGGTAGTCTACAACAATAGGAGGAACCCAGTGATTGTCATAGCGGTAGACCCTCCAGGCCATGCGAATGAACTCGATAAGGGCCCTGCGGTTGGTAGGATCTATAATCTCTATGGCCATAAATCCTCCTTAAAGGTTCCTGGTTGTTCTTAGGAAATCACGTCTCTGATGGTGGTGCCACCGTCTTTTGGGCGGGGAAGGATGGATTTTCAGGTACCTCCCTCAGATGATTCCTAAGGTCTTGCCTACCTTCTGGAATTTTTCCAGGGCAAAGTCCATTTGATCTGGGGTGTGGGTGGCCATGCAGCTTACCCTGATAAGGGAACGCCCCGGTGGTACTCCAGGGGGTACCACGGGGTTGACAAAGATCCCTTCCTCGTGGAGCATCATACACATTTGAAAGACCTTCATTACATCTCCCACGTAAACGGGAATTACAGGGGTACGGCTGGTGCCTATGTCGAAGCCCAGGGAACTGAAACCTTGATGGAGGATTTGGGTGTTTCTCCATAGCCATTCCCTTCTTTCTGGTTCCCCTTTCAGGATCCTCAGAGCCTCCAGAGCTGCTGCTGTATTGGGGGGTGAGATGCTGGCGCTGAAGATAAGGGGTCGGGAGTGGTGCTTCAGATACTCTATAACCTCGTTGCAGGATGCAGCAAATCCCCCCAAAGAGGCTAAGGACTTGCTGAATGTGCCCATGATGATATCTACGTCCTGGGTTATCCCGAAGTGTTCAGCAGTGCCTGCCCCTGTGTTCCCCAGGACCCCTAAACCATGGGCGTCGTCTATCATGACCCGGGCGTTGTACTGGCGTGCATGTTCGATGATTTGAGGTACAGGAGCGATGTCTCCCTCCATGCTGTAGACACCGTCTACGATAATGAGCTTTCCTGTTTCCTGGGGGAGGCGTTCTAAGACCCTTTTCAGGCTCTCCATATTGTTATGGTGAAAGCGTTTTGTTTCTCCAAAGGAGAGTTTACAGCCTTCTAAGATAGAGGCGTGATCCGACTTGTCGGTGACAGCGTACTCTCCCCTCTCTACTAACCCGGAGATGATACCTAAGTTAGCCTGAAAGCCTGTGGAGTACAGGAGCACGGCTTCTTTTCCCAGGAATTCTCCCAGTTCCTCTTCTAATTGGATGTGGATATCTAAGGTGCCATTTAGGAAGCGGGATCCGGCACATCCTGTACCATACTTTTTTATGGCCTCTACGGCTGCTTCTTTTACTTTGGGGTGGTTGGTGAGGCCCAGGTAACTGTTGGAGCCAAGCATGAGGACGCGCTTCCCGTTAATGAGCACTTCGGTGTCTTGTTCTGTGGAGATGGGTCTAAAATAAGGGTACAAACCCAGTCCCCTGATCTCATCAGCTTGAGTGAAGTGGAAGCACTTTTGGAACAGGTTCAATATCCCCTCCTTTTTACGGATTAAATTTAAAGTACATCAAATCACCGTCTCGGACAACATAGTCTTTTCCTTCCATTCGTATGAGTCCTTCTTCCCGGGCTTCGGCTAAGGACTTTACCCTTGCCAAGTCCTCAAAGGATATGACCTCAGCCTTTATAAACCCTTTTTCCATGTCTGTATGGATCTTTCCCGCTGCTTGGGGGGCCTTGGTTCCCTCCTTCACCGTCCAGGCTCTGGCCTCCTTTTCGTTGGCAGTGAAGAAGGTGATGAGAGACAGAAGGTCATAGCCTGCCCTGACCAATCTCTCCAGGCCCGATTCCTTTAGATTCAGAGAGTCTCTGAACTCCTGGGCGTCTTGAGGATCCAGATGGGTCAGTTCTTCTTCCAGCTTGCCACAGAGGACGACCATGGGTACCCCATCCTCTTGGGCTTTTTCTTCCAACATGGCCACGTAGGGGGTGGATCCTGCCAGGCCTTCCTCATCGGTGTTGGCTACATAGAGTACAGGTTTCAGAGTAAGGGGTTGATAAGGGGCAAGGTTCCGCCTCTCTTTCTCTTTCCATTCTCCTTTTCTCAGAGGTATCTCTTTCATGAGCATGGCCTGGGCCTTTTTTAGTACCTCTACTTCTGGGGCCTTTTTTTTGTCTCCTGCCTTTAGGGTCTTTTCCGCCTTGGTCAGCTGGCGCTCTACCAGTTCCAGATCGGCCAGTATGAGTTCCGTATTTATGATGTCCACATCTCTGGGGGGGATGATGGAACCTGGTACGTGGGCTACATTAGTATCTTGGAAGCAGCGCACTACCTGGACAATGGCATCTACCCCTCTGATATGGGACAGGAACTGATTTCCTAATCCTTCTCCCTTGCTGGCCCCCTTCACCAATCCCGCTATGTCCACGAATTCCATGACCGTGGGGAAGGCCTGAGGAGAACCTACCTTTTCCTTTACTGTAAAGAGGCGCTGGTCGGCTACAGGCACCACTCCTATATTGGGGTCTATGGTGCAAAAAGGGTAGCTTTCAGCGGATACTGAGGATGAGGTCAAGGCATTAAAGACTGTGGACTTGCCTACGTTGGGCAGTCCCACTATGCCGCAGGAGAAACCCATTTACACCTCCATTTTTTCCTGGGCTACATGGCTTTTTCGGGTCAAGAAGAGGGATGAGAAGGGTCCTGAAAAAACGTAGGTTATGGTGAAGGCGAAGAGAGTGACATGGGGTTCGGCAGCAAGGATGAAGAAAATGGCCACGGCCAGAAGTAGGATGCCAAAGGGATGTCTTTTGGCAGGGTCTACCTCTTTAAGGGCCTTGTATTTTATGCTGCTTACCATGAGGAAGGCCAGGCAGACCATCATGGTGGCTATCCAGGCCAGGACCAGGCGGGATGACAAGACCAGGTTTAAGTCTGCTATAAAGAGGTAGGTGGTGGCCACGGCTGCTGCTGCCGCTGGGATAGGTAGGCCCGTGAAGGCCTTTTTGGCCTGGGGGGTGTTGGCTTGGATATTGAAACGGGCTAACCTTAAAGCCCCGCAGGTGAGAAAGAAGAAGGTAATGAGCCAACCTACCCTCCCCAAAGGGGAGAGAATCCAGTTGTATGCCAGAAGACCGGGGGCTACCCCGAAAGAGACCAGATCGGCCAAGGAGTCGTATTGGACCCCGAAACTGGAGGTGGCCTTCATTAGTCGGGCTACCTTTCCATCCAGCACATCGAAGAATATGGCTACAAGAATGGCCCATGCAGCCAAATGGAAGTGGCCCTTTAAGGAGGCTACCATTGAGTAGAAGCCCATAAAAAGATTCCCCGTTGTGAAAAGGTTGGGGAAGAGATACACCCCTCGCTTCACTTGACCATCTCCCTGGCCACCACGGTTTCACCAGCCCTCACTTTGTCCCCTAAGGATACCACGAACCTCCACCTTTCCTGGGATAGCTCCAGCTCTACCCTGGATCCGAACATGATCATCCCTATCCTTTCCCCCTGTTCCACTCGGTCTTGAGGATTTACCCAGCATAATATTCTTCTGGCTATCAATCCTGCAACCTGAATTATCCGAATCTCTCCATTTTTAGTCTTGAAGGTGATGGTGTTCCTTTCGTTTTCCTTGGCTTGGGGTTTGTTAGCAGGGTGAAATTTGCCGGGGGTATGCATTATGTCTATTACTTCCCCCTCTGTGGGGGCTCGGTTTACGTGGCAATCTAACAGGCTCATGAAAATGGCCAGACGCCCTTCCCCTGCCTCTACTACCTGTCCATCTGCAGGTGATAGGAGGATCCCCTCTCCCCGGGGTCCTTCCCTTGAGGGATCACTGAAGAATTTTAGGAGAAAGAGGGTGGTAAGGGCCAGGAGGGTGGCCAAGGCGGGTAGTCCCAAGAGCCCTACAACTACCACTAAAAAGAGCCCTCCAGCTATGAAGGGGTTGCCCTCAGGCCTCACCGTCATGGGATAGGGGCCCCCTGAATTTCCTGTGTCTCAGCTCTCAGCTTCAAGTATCTATCCTTGAGCTTTTAGTTTGTGGGAGGGGTGAGGGCTGAGCAGAAGCCCTCACCTTTATAGTTCTCCTTTTATCCATGACATCATGGAGCGGAGATCTTTCCCCACTTTCTCAACGGGATGCTGGGCCTCTTTCTTGAGGAGGGCGTTGAATACAGGCCTGCCTGCCTGGTTTTCCAGGATCCATTCCCTGGCGAACTCCCCGGATTGAATCTCCTCCAAGATCTCCCACATCTCCTCTCGGACTTCTTCGTTTATAATCCTGGGCCCCCGGGTCACGTCTC
>WFSI01000105.1 GCA_015486105.1 Aquificota bacterium
CCATAACATCCCCCACATTATCCCCCGGCACCAAGACCTCCAACTCCATAATAGGCTCCAGTAACACGCTCTTGGCCTTTTCTAATCCCCTCTTGAAGGCCAGGGAGGCAGCAATGGCAAAGGCCTTTTCCATAGACTTACCAGGCTCAAAATCATAGTCCAGCACAGTCACCCTCACATCGGTAACGGGATAGCCAGCCTTCACTCCGCTGGTAGCTGTATCCTGGATAGCCTGGATAATGGCCTCTAAAATCTCCCTATGCTTGGATATGTGAGGCCTTTCAGGAATCTCATGGACAATCTCCAGCCCCTTACCCCTCTCCAGGGGCTCCAACCTCAGCTTGACACCGGCACAAAGATGTATGCTCTCCTCCTCTCCCAAGACCCTGTCAACCTTCTCCTCTACTTCCGCAGGCTGGGTAATGGTCTCCCTCAGCTCCACCTGAGGACGCCCCATTTTAAACCTAAGTCCATAGTGGCGGTGGAGGCGCTCGGTAAGCACCTCCAAGTGAAGCTCCCCCATGCCAGAAACAATCATCTGCTCTGTCTCCTGATCCCTATGGTAACGAAAGGTAGGATCCTCATCTTCCAGAAGCACTAAGGCACCTTCCAGCTTCTCCATCTCAGAGGGACTGGAAGGCTCCACAGCCACAGAGATAACAGGCTGGGGAAACCGGATCTCCTCCAAGAGAATGGGAGCATCCTCCTGACACAGGGTATCCCCCGTTCGGGCCCACCGCATCCCTGTAGTTGCCCCTATCTCTCCAGGACCCATAGCCTCTACCTTTTCCAGGCGATTGGCATGAACCCTGAAGAGATTACCCACCCTCTCCTTCCTGTTCCTGGTAGCGTTTAGGAGCCTCTTCCCCTCCCTCATCACCCCCGAATACACCCGATAGTAAATCGACTTCCTACCACCTTCGGCCATAACCTTGAAGACCAGTGCCGCTAAAGGATCCTTCTCCGAAGGCCTGCGCACTTCCCCTCCCTGAGTCAAAGGATTGATACCCTCTATGGGGGGCACATCCAGGGGGGAAGGGAGATAATCTAAAACAGCGTCCAGCAGGGGTTGAACCCCCTTGTTCCTCAAAGCGGAACCACACAGAACAGGCACCAGCCTCCTCTCCAATGTGGCCTTTCTGATGGCCTCCTTCATCACATCTAAAGGTATCTCCTCACCCTCCAGATAAAGCTCGGCTATCCCATCATCCACATCGGCCAAGACCTCTACTATCTCCTCCCTGGCCTCTTGAGCCCTCTCCTCCAAGGATGGAGGCACCATACCCACCGAATACCCCAGGCCCTGGGGATCCTTGTCCCATATGAGGGCCTTCATCTTTAAAAGATCCACCCCACCCACAAAATCCCCTTCCCCCCCCAAGGGGATTTGAAGGGGAAGGGCAGGAGCACCCAACTTCTCCCTTATTTCCTTCACCACCCGTTCCATAGAGGCCCCCATTCGGTCCATCTTGTTTACAAAGGCTATCCGGGGCACCCTGAAGCCGTCGGCCAAATGCCACACTGTCTCTGACTGGGGCTCCACCCCTCCCACACCACAGAAGACCACCACCAGACCATCCAAAACCCTCAGAGATCGCTTCACCTCCACAGTAAAATCCACGTGGCCTGGGGTATCGATAATATTGATATGGTGATCCCTCCACTGGCAGTAAGTAGCAGCAGCAGTGATGGTGATGCCCCTCTCCTTCTCTTGATCCATCCAGTCCATAGTGGCCTGGCCGTCGTGGACCTCCCCCATGCGGTGAATGCGGCCTGTATAAAAGAGGATACGCTCCGTCAAAGTGGTCTTACCCGCATCTATATGGGCAGCAATACCCATATTCCGTATACTTTCTACCTTCATCCTTCACCTCAATAAGTCTTTCACCCCTCCAGGGAGGTCTCCCTCACCCCAAGCCTTCTGGGCCAGACGAACCATCTCCTTAGTGGTCTCGCAGGGATCCAGAGAATCGAAGATGGCCGAACCCGCTACGATCACGTTGGCCCCCGCCTTTACCACCCCCTGGACATTAGCCAATCGGACTCCCCCGTCCACCTCTATATCCAATGAAGGGGCCTCCCTACGGAGTTGACTAATCTTTTCCATGACTGCCGGAATGAATCTCTGGCCCCCAAATCCAGGGTCCACCGACATGAGAAGAACCATGTCCACATCCCCCAGGATGTAATCTAAAACGTCCAGAGGAGTGGAAGGGTTGAGGACTATCCCCCCCTTCTTACCCTCCTCTTTGATCATCTGAAGCACCCGATAGGGATGGGAAGTAGCCTCCACCTGGAAGGTGATGATATCCGCACCCGCCCGGGCAAAAGCCCCCACGTACCGTTCGGGCTCCACAATCATGAGGTGCACGTCCAAGGGCAGGGAAGCATGAGCCTTCAGGCTCTCCACCACCGGGATACCCACGGAGATGTTGGGGACAAAACGTCCGTCCATAACATCCACATGGAGGAGATGGGCTCCACCTCTTTCCACCTGTTCCACCTCCTCCCCCAGACGCCAGAAATCAGCGCTGAGAATGGAGGGAGCCATCTTTACAGTAAGCCCTCTCATAGGCCCATCCTCCCTTTGAAACACAGATGGTGCCTATTACAACAAAAAAGCTCCCCCAGCCGCAAGGGTAATAAACCCAGAACATCTCCCCATTTTCCAGTAAGGAGGAGGGCAGGGAACTCTTGGATTTAAGAGGAATCAGACCCTGCGCCTCAGTTTGGCCATGAAAAAGCCATCGGTACCAACATAGTGGGGGTAGAGGGTAAGAAGACCCTGTTCGTGATAGAAGGGGTGCAAGGCCTCAGGGAGTCGGTCCCTAAAGTCCACCAACTCCAAATAGGGGTACTTTCCAAGAATGCCTTCTATAAGGGCCTTCCCCTCCTCAGGTTCGGGGGAGCATACACTGTACACCAAGACCCCCCCCGTTCTAAGGTGAGGCACCAAGGAAACCAAAAGACCCCTCTGTTTTTCGGCGAAGGCGGTTATATCTTCCTCATTGCGCCGCCATTTAAGTTCAGGATGACGTCTAATAGTACCCAAATCAGAACAGGGAGCATCAAGAAGGATCCTATCGAAGAGCATACCCATCTCCTTTGTCCCCTCCTTCACATCCCCCAAACAACACTCCACTCCCTTAGCTCCTCCCCTTTTGCAGGTGTCTCTCAGCTCATCAAACCTCTTGGGATGAATCTCCCAAGCAACTACCTTCCCCCTATTCCCCATGGCCCAGGCTGCCTGAACCGTTTTGATACCTGGGGCAGCACAGGCATCCAGAACAGTTTCCCCATACTTGGGGTCCAAAATCTTTACCACCAGGGATGATGCCGGATCCTGAGGATGAAGGAGCCCCTCGTGGAACTGGGGCAGTTTAGTAATATCAACAGGGGTGAGAATTACAATGATATCCTTCATAAAGGAATGGGGCTTACTCTCCACCCCCGCAGCCTTTAGCTCTTTCCTCAAAAAGGAAACGTCCACCACCCGGGTATTGACCCAAAGGGAAAAAGGGGCGGGAGTGTTGTTGGCCCGAGCCAACTGCAAAAGCTCCAACACACCCATGCGGGCACGCCAGCCTTTCACCATCCACAGGGGATGGGCATAAGCCACAGACAGGGTCTCCAAGGACGAACCCTGGGAAATCACCCCAGGATAATGTCCCCCTGCCACCTTCCTCAGCACTGCATTGACCAGACCATGGTACTTGGGGGCACACCACTTCTTGGCCAGCTTCACTCCTTCATCAACGGCAGAGTAGGGGGGCACCTTATCCATAAACACCAACTGATAAGCAGAAATCCTCAAAACGTTCTTCACTTCCAGGGGAAGGCGACGATAGCCCTTGATGTGGGAAGAAAGGATCCAGTCCAATCGCCCCAACCACCGGAGCACCCCCAAGGTAATCTCCCATAAAAAGGCCCTATCCTTCCCTTTAAAACCATAGCGAACAGCCTCCTGGGACAAGAGCTGATTGGCATGATCCCCTGACAAAAGGACCTTGCCAAGGATAACAAAAACCAGGGCTCTAACGGTCATATTGACATTCAAAGATCTTCAAGCTCTATTTCCAGGGAAGGGATCTCCACCAAGGCTACCGTGGCCCGGCCTGTAAGCCAGCCGCAGGCCTCTCCCGGATTCAATACCCAGGTGGAACCTACCTTCTCCACCCGGGCCTTATGGGTATGACCATATATAATAAGGTGATACTTCCCACCAGCAGCAAGATCTTCCACATAATGATGAAAGTGCTTCACCAGAACTTTCACACCCTCCAACTCCAAGGTTAAAGGCGCCCTCTGGATCCTGTCCCCAGCCTTCTCTAAGATAAAGGGTATCTCCCCCTCATTGTTACCAAAAACCCCCTTCCAAGGCGCCTTAAGCTGGGCAAAGAGATCCAGTGTAAAGGGAGAAACCAGATCCCCCCCATGGATGACCAGATCCACCCCTCTCCCGTTGAAAAGCTCAATGGACTTTCTAATATTATCCAAGTGGTCATGGGTATCAGAGAAGACCCCCAATAGCATTTCATCCCCTCCCTTAGAGCTTCTATATCTTCCCCCCACATTTATATCTTCCCCCCTCACCTATCAAGGTTGAAGAACCCCTTCCTTTGGTCTAATCTCTTCCCATGTCCCAGGATGAGGTGAAACAACTCAAGCTCTATCTGGAGTTCCTCCAAGAGGGAGGGGTAGAGTATATCCCTAAGGGCTCTCACCCATCCCCCCGAGCAGAGGAAGCATCCCCTCTACCTAAATCGGCCGATACCGGGCCTTTGGAAGAGGCAAGGGAGCTACTGGGGGACTGCAAGAGGTGTCCCTTGTGGGAAACCAGAAACCACTTGGTCTTTGGCGAGGGAGACCCCCATGCCCAACTCATGTTTGTAGGCGAGGCCCCCGGGCGGGAGGAAGACCTCCAAGGCCGACCCTTTGTGGGACAGGCAGGTAAGCTCCTCACTCAGTTCCTCCAGGGGATTGGTTTCTCCCGAGATGAGGTGTACATCGCCAACATCCTCAAATGCCGACCTCCAGGGAATCGAACTCCCCAACCCCAAGAGATCGAGGCCTGCCTTCCCTTCCTTTTGAAACAGATTCAGGCTATCCAACCCCAGATCATCTGCACCCTGGGAGCCATAGCCACCCAGACCCTCCTGGGACAAAAGGCATCCATCACCCGGATCCGAGGTCAAAGCCTGCCCTGGAGGTGGGGAATAAAGCTCTTTCCCACCTTCCATCCCGCCTACCTCCTCCGCAATCCTGGCCAAAAGAAGAAGGCCTATCAGGATTTCCTGCAGCTCAAAGAGATGTTAGAGACCCAAGGATGAAAGCCAATCCTCTCATAGTAGCCTTAGACACAAACCACCGAGAAACTTTAAGGGCCTTGGTAAAGGGCCTATCACCTTTGGTGGGTGCCTTTAAGGTAGGGTATCTACCTTTTCTCTGCTTCGGGTGGGACTTAGTGGAGTTTATCCACTCCCGGGGAAGCAGGGTCTTCCTGGATCTCAAGTTCCATGACATCCCCAACACCGTGGCCAACGCCGTGGAAGAGGCAACCCATAGACAGGTGTTCATGGTTACCCTCCACACCCTGGGGGGACAAGAAATGCTCCAGGCAGCTTGGGAGCGAGTCCGGGATGTTTCACCCCGACCCCTCCTCTTGGGTGTCACCCTTCTCACCCACATGACCCCAGAAACCTTGGAAGAGGCTGGTATCCTAGGTCCCCTTCCCCAACGTGTTCTGGCTTTAGCCACCTTAGCCCAAAAAGGACATCTGGACGGGGTGGTAGCCTCCCCCTTAGAGGCCAGAAGTATCAGAGAAAAATTGGGAAAAGGGTTCATTATTATCACCCCTGGGGTGAGACCCACGGGAGGAGAAACCCAAGATCAAAAGAGGGTGGCCACTCCAAGGGAGGCCTTAGCCGCTGGAGCCCATTACGTGGTGGTGGGCAGGCCCATCTACCAAGCCCCCAGTCCCATAGAAGCAGCCCAGAGGATCTTAGAGGAGTTAAGTATATGAAGAACAAAACCTTTCACAAAATTCTCCTCATCCTCCTCGGCTTGGCCCTCCTCATCACCCCCAGGCTATCTATAGCACAGGAGAGCTTTTGGAAGGATACGGGATTGGCCCTCCACTTAGGCCTCCTCGCCTTGGCCCAAAAGAGGCTGGAAAATCACAAGGCCGTTAGCCTCAAGGAGAAAGAGCGAACCCTCCTCGCCTTGGCCTACGTTCATCTCAAGAGGAACGAAAGGGAAAAAGCCACCGCTTATTTGGCACAAATACCCCCTTCTTCCCCCTATTATGAAGCTGCCCAAGCCCTATCATGGGCCCAAGAGATGAAGATAGAAAGGGTAGAAGGGGTTCTGCCACCCACCTCCCCCCAATTTCTGGTCTTTAAAAAAACCCTAAATCAGAATCCTATAGCAGCCCTGGACTATCTCCTTTTAAACGCCAGATCCCTCCTGCCCCAGGAGGAAGAGAAAGGTATCAAGGCCGTCTACGATGTTTTCTTCTGGAGCGGGGAAGACAATCGGGTCTTGGCCCTCTTTCACAGGTTTCCCTGGTTGATCAACGACAAAAGAGCCATATGGAAGGCAGCTTTAGCCCACTACAGGAGGGGAGAATTGGTAGATGCCCTCGGTCTCCTCTCCATTCTTCCATCAAGTCCCAAGGCCCTTTTTTGGAAGGCCAAAGTCCTAAGACTTCTGGGCATGCCTGGAGAGGCCCTCTTCTCTATGGAGAAATCCGCTCGGGGAAGGGGATTCTACGCCCTTTTAGCCCAGATCTCCTTAGGAAAAATCCCCCATGGTTCTCCCTGCCCAAGAATCCACAGTCTTCCCTCAGGTCCCCTAAGGGACTTAGTAGAGATGGGCATGGAGGATTTAGCGGTAAAGGTAATTATGAACCGCCTCTGGACTCAGGAGCTGAACACAAGAGAGGCCTTGACCCTCCTGGCCTCCATCAACCCCTCCTTGGCCATGAAGCTGGGATGGCAAAAGGAACACTGGAGTGGTTGTCTCCTCTATCCTTACAGACCATTGGTGAAAGGGTTCTGCAGGCTTTATGGCGTGGAGGTCCCCCTGGCTTACGCCGTCATGCGTCAGGAGAGCCTCTATGACAAAAAGGCTACCTCCATTAGTGGGGCCCTGGGACTCATGCAGGTGCTGCCATCAACGGGGGAATTTATAGCCCAACATCTGAAAGAGGGGATCTACCTTCCCCAAAAGCTCTACCTCCCCCTCTTCAATGTCAGATACGGCATCTGGTATCTGGGCTACCTGCAAGAACGTTTCCCCACCCTCCCCTTGGTAGTAGCAGCCTACAATGCCGGCCCCACGGTAGTAGGCCAATGGTACCAGAAATGGGGCATGGCCTCGGCCCCCGAGGTAGCCGAATTCTATCCCAAAAGAGAAACCAGAACCTATGTAAAACGGGTAATCACCTACTACCTTCTATATGCCTTTGCATCCAAATAGCGGCTGCTCGTTACTACCAGAAGTTCCAAATAGTGCTACTTTCGGGAAAGCCCTGTTTGCCGTCGTATATTGACCTTTCTTCTCCTGGGTTTTAGAGTTACTATACAAGGGGCACAGGGAGATAAAAATGGAACTCAGCGAAGCCATTAGAAAAGCCTTGAAAGAAATGGTTCTCCCCGAATTAAGTCAGATTCACGAGGAGTACAGGGAGATAAAAACCATCTTGGAGTTGACCAACAGGCGGTTAGACGATGTGAACATTCATCTGGCGGATCAGAGCAGGCGTATAGATGAAACCAACAAGCGTATAGACGAAACCAACCAGAAGGTGGACGCCATCCACATGGACCTCATCCACCGTATAGATGAAACCAACAAGCGTATAGACGAAACCAATCAGAAAGTAGACGCCATCCACATGGACCTCATCCACCGTATAGATGAAACCAACAAGCGTATAGACGAAACCAATCAGAAAGTAGACGCCATCCACATG
>WFSI01000106.1 GCA_015486105.1 Aquificota bacterium
GGGGGTGACTGCTTTGGGAAAGGGTATAAAAGAGGCCATAGAGAGGGCCTATCAGGCTGTGTCCAGGATTTCCTGGCCTGGAGTTCACTATCGCAGGGATATTGGTGCCAAAGCTTTGAAGAGATTGGGAGGCAACCCCAGGACATGTTGAGGCAGTTATTGCTGAGGGGTTGGTGCCAAGCGAGTGTAGGACCTGGCTTGTTATAGGGGTAGGTTTTTCGGGGGAGGAAGAGGAGTGAGGGTAGTTCCTTTGGCTGCTGACAGCATGGGGACCAGGAGTATGGCCACTTTGGTGGAGACGAGGGGAGGTGTTTTTCTCATAGATCCAGGGGTGGATCTGGGTCCCAAGCGGTATGGTCTTCCTCCCCATCCTGTGGAGGAAGAAAGGAGGACCCTTCATTGGCAGAGGATAAAAGAGGCGGCTCATAAGGCCCAGGTTTTAATTGTTACACATTACCATCATGATCATTTTAATCCTCGGGAAGTGGATATTTTTAGGGGGAAGCTGGTTATATTGAAGGATCCAGAGAGTCGTATAAACAGGAATCAAGCCAAAAGGGCCCGTAAGTTGCTGAGGGATTTGGAGGGTATACCTCGGGGTATCACGGTGGGGGATGATAGGAACTTGGAGATAGAGGGGGTTTCCTTGGTTTTTTCTCCGGCGGTTCCCCACGGGGCTTCAGGTCGCCTGGGTTACGTAATTCAAGTGGCCTTTTCAGAGGGTGGGGAGACCTTCATTTTTACTTCTGATGTTCAGGGCCCTCTTCTCCCTTCCCAGCAGGAGTTTATATTGAATATGGATCCCGACCTTCTCTACTGTGATGGTCCCATGACTTATATGTTGGGGGTGAGATACAGTAAGGACAATTTGGAAGTGGCATTGAGGAACCTTATCCAGATTCTTGAGTCCACCCGGGCAAGTTGGGTGATTCTGGATCATCATCTCACCAGGGACCTTCATTACAGGAGGGCCATAGATCCTCTTCTGGAGAGGGCGCAAGCCTTGGGGAAGACTGTGGGCAACGCCGCTCAGTATAGAGGGGAGGCGGAAGATCTCTTGGAGGCTAAGAGGAGGGATCTATACAAGGGTGTGGGTGTTCAATGAAGGTGACCAGGGTGGTGATCTACCCCTTTGATACTTCCTCTTTGGGTGGGCAGGTTAAGGCTATGGCTGATGTGGAATTGGAAAAGGAACTCCTTATAAAGGGATTCAAAGTGGTTACCAGTAGAAAGGGGGGCGTTTTTGTTAGCTATCCATCCAAGAAGGTCCAAGGAGGGAGGTACGTGGATGTGGTGATACCCCTTTCCAAAGAGTTGAAGGATCAGATCCGGGAAGAGATTCTGATGGCTTACAGGGAAAGGGTTGAGTAAACCCTGGGCCGACAGCTGATAAAGGCCCTAAGGTTCCTTGACTATTGGGGCCTGGAGTGGCAGTGAGGATAGGCTTCGAGCCATTGGAAGAGGGCACGGTGTGGAAGAGATAAGAAGTGCGGCCCGTTGGGCTAAGGAGTGCAGTTTCGTTCCCCATTTGGACTTCATCTTTGGTTTTCCAGGGGAAGGGGAAAGGGAGAGGAGAGAAACTCTTAAGGTTCATAGAAGATCTGGTTTCTCTTTACGGGGTAAGGGTTCATGCTTCTCCCTGGTACTCCCTAAGGTTCTTTACCGGTTACCCCTTTGCCTCATTTTTTGGTTAAAAGACTGGGAGAGTTGAGCAGTCAGGGGGCCTTGGATGACTCCTGGCAGGTTTGGGTTAAGGAGGTAGGTGTTTGGGGATAGAGATTAGGGTAGCCCGTCATGCGGGCTTTTGCTTTGGGGTAAAGCGGGCGGTTCAGATGGCCTTTGATGCTGCTGCTCAAAGGGATGAGCGAAGGGAGAAAGGCTCCATTTATACCTTGGGGCCTCTTATCCATAATCCCCAGGTGGTCAGGAAGCTGGAAAAGATGGGGATTCATCCCGTAGACACCGTGGAGGGAACCCAAGGGGGTGTTCTAATTGTTCGTTCCCACGGTGTCCCTCCTCAGGTCTTGGAGGAGGCTGTAGCCAGGGGCATGGAGATCATAGATGCCACATGCCCCTTTGTGAAGAAGGCTCAAAGGAAAGTGGCTGAGTTGGCTGAGGAGGGATTTATTGTCCTTATCATAGGGGACAGGTGCCATCCAGAAGTCCAGGCTCTGTTGGGATACGGCAAGGGTAAAGCCCGATTCTTGGAAGAGGTGACCCCTGGAGAGGTCTTTTCCCGAGTGGGCATTGTCTGCCAGACCACTCAGTCCAGAGAGAGTTTAAACCGAGGGGTGGTCAAGGTCCTGGAGACCATGGGTTCTGTCTTGGAGGAGATAAGGGTGTGTAATACCATTTGTGAATCTACCCAGGTCAGGCAAAGGGAGTGTAAGACCCTTGCGGAGTTCTCGGACCTGGTGATAGTAGTAGGGGGGAAGAACAGTGCCAATACCACCAGGCTGGCGGAGATCTCCCGCTCTATTTTAGGGGAGACCTACCATATAGAAGGCGCTGAGGAGCTGGATCCTCGATGGTTCAGGGGTAAGAAACGAATAGGAGTGACCGCTGGAGCCTCGACCCCTGATTGGATCATTGGGGAGGTGGTAGAAAGGATAAAACTGATAGGAGGTAACGGGGAGCATGGAGGAGAAGAACGAGATCACTCAAGAGGAACTGAACTCTTTTTATGAGGAGACTATAAAAGGGGTATCTCGGGGAGATGTGGTGAAGGGGAGGGTGGTGGCCATAACAGACAAGGAGGCCATGGTAGACATAGGATACAAGGCGGAAGGGACGGTGCCTCTCACCGAATTTAAGGAGTCTCCTCAAGTGGGAGATGAGCTGGAGGTCTATGTAAGAGCCCTATCCCATGCTGGTGAGGGCCCTCTCCTCTCCAAAAAGGAGGCCGAGAGGATTAGGGCTTGGGAAAATTTGAAGGAGTCCTTAGAAAAAGGCACCCCAGTGAAAGGGAAGGTAGTGCGTAGGATCAAGGGAGGTTTCCGTGTGAATGTGGGTGGTGTGGAAGCCTTCTTGCCCATGTCCCAGGCCGATGGAAAACCTGTTAAGCGTCCTGAGGAGCTGGTCAATAAGGAATATGATTTCAAGGTGCTGGATCTCAACGAGAGAAGCAGTAACGTCATCCTTTCCAGAAGGCAGCTTCTGGAAGAGGAAGAGGCTAAGGAGAAGGAGGCCTTTTGGGAGAGGATGAAGGTGGGCAAAGTTTTTGAGGGAAAGGTGAAGAGTCTCACCACCTACGGCGCCTTTGTGGATTTGGGGGCGGTGGATGGGCTTCTCCATATCAATGACATATCCTGGAGGAAGATTAAGCATCCTTCAGATGTGGTGGATAAAGGCCAACGGGTCTGGGTAAAGGTCCTGGACTTCGACAGGGAGAAGGAAAGGGTGTCTTTGGGCATGAAGCAGCTCACTCCTGACCCTTGGGAAAAGGCGGAGGAGAAGTATACTTTGGGTACCAAGGTAAAGGGGAAGGTGACGGGGGTGGTTGACTACGGCGCCTTTGTAGAGGTGGAGGAGGGATTAGAGGGGCTCATCCATATATCTGAGTTCTCATGGTCCAGGAGGATCAAACATCCATCAGAGGTACTCAAAGAGGGAGACGAGGTGGAGTGTGTGGTTACCAATGTGGATAGGGAGGGTAGAAGACTTTCCCTATCTCTGAAGCAGGTAGAGCCTGACCCCTGGCAGACAGTGGAGGAGCTATTTCCTGTGGGCAAGCTGGTGGAGGCCATGGTTACCAGGGTGTATCCTGATAGGGCCCTTGTGGAGCTGGCCGAGGGTGTGGAAGGGGTTCTTAGGTCTGAGGATCTTTCATGGGATAAAAGGGTGCGCCATCCTGGAGATCTCTTCCAGAGGGGGGACAAGGTAGAAGTGAAGATCTTGGGGGTGGACCCAGATAGAAGAAAGGTTCGAGTAGGCTTCAAACAGACCAAACCTGATCCCTGGGATGAGTTTCTAAGGACATACGCTGAGGGTGACAATGTAAGGGGTAACGTCTCCAGTGTTACTGATTTTGGTGTCTTTTTGGAGATCATGAATGGTGTAGAGGGCCTCATTCATGTATCCCAGTTGGATGAAAAGAAGGTAAGGGATCCTAAGGAGATAGTGAAGGAGGGAGATACCCTTTCTGCTAAAATAGTCAAGATAGATCCTGCTGCCCGGAGAATTTCCCTGAGTGTTAGGGAGTTCAAGAGGGCCCAGGAGGTGGAAGAGACAGACAGGTTTATGGATACCCAATCTCAAGGAGAAGGATTCCTCAAGTTGGGAGAGATCCTGGGCAAAATGATAAACAAGGGGAACAAATAAGGCGTTTGTATGGGTGAAGGGGGATTTCTCAGGGGTGTACTGGTCTTTGTAGCCCTGCTCGTCCTCTTGTTGGTGCTTTCCTATGCTATCCAAAGGTGGAGGATGAGGATTTTTCGGGGCACCTATGTGGGCGTAGTGGCCTTGGAAGGAGAAATTACCCCCGAGAAGTCCCAGGAGTTTATCACTTGTCTTTCCCAAGCCAGGGATGATGATAGAGTGGGTGCTATCTTGGTGCGAATAAATAGCCCAGGGGGAGGGGTAGCACCTTCCCAAGAAATATACACGGCTCTTATGAATGTGAGAAGGGAAAAGAGGATTGTGGCTTCTATTGGTACTGTTGGGGCTTCGGGGGGATACTATGTGGCTGCAGCTGCCCATGAGATTTATGCTGACCCTGGCTCTATTACGGGGAGCATAGGGGTCCTCTTTGCCTATCCACAACTTCAGGAGTTATTGAAAAAGCTGGGGGTAGGGAAGGTAATTGTGAAGAGCGGGAAGTACAAGGATTTGGCTTCTCCTTTCAGGAGTCCTACACCCCAGGAAAGGGCCATCCTTCAAGGGGTGGTAAATGATATTTATCATCAGTTTGTGGAAGATGTAGCCCGGGCCAGGGGTATGAAAAGGGAGAAGTTGGAGGCCTTAGCCGACGGCCGGATTTTTACGGGAAAGCAAGCCCAGGCTTTGGGCTTAGTGGATGGTCTTAAAACCCAGGAGGAGGTTATTCGATACATAAGCTCTGATATACTCAAAGTTCGTGGTAGGCCAAGGGTGGTGGTTTTCAGGAGAAAAGAGGGATGGAGAAGTCTATTCCAAAAAACCAGGGGGATGTTCAATTCTTTGCTTTTTGGAAGATACCTGTGGGAGGTGAGGTGAAATGACCAAGGCTGATTTAGTAGAAATTATAGCCGAGAAGTTGGATATTACCAAGAAGGAAGCAGAAGGGGTGGTGAATACGGTATTTCGTTCTATAGTGAAGGCTATAGAGATAGGGGAGAAGGTGGAGCTCCGAGGTTTTGGCTGTTTCAAGGTTAAAACCAAGCGGGCTCGCAGGGGAAGAAACCCCCGAACTGGGGAGGAGATCAATATTCCATCTAAACGGGTTCCCTTCTTTAAACCCGGCAAGGAGATGAAAGAGGCTGTTAACAGAAAATAACCTTTGTTTTTCTCTTCTCTTAAAAGGGAGCCCCTTGGTTGGGGGCTGGAGATAACATTATTATGGTAAGGATAGGGGTTTTGTCGGATACCCATATCCCAGTAGTGGCACCTCGTCTTCCCGAGGGTATTTTAGAGGTATTTGAAAGAGAAGGGGTGTCCCTTATCCTTCATGCTGGGGATGTGGTTGTCCAGAGGGTGTTGGATCAGCTACTGGGGGTGGCTCCCGTGAGGGCGGTGATGGGTAACATGGATGCCCCTCCCCTTCAGCAGGTGTTGCCCGTTAAAGACATAGTTCAAATGGACAGGGCGAGGATAGGTCTTATCCATGGATGGGGTTCTCCTCTGGGATTGGTGGAAAGGGTGGTGGATGCCTTTTCGGGAGAGGATGTAAATTGTATTGTTTTTGGCCATTCCCATGTACCCCTTAACAAAAGGGTGGGGGACGTGCTCCTTTTCAACCCTGGCACCCCTACGGATACCAGGTTTACCCCTACTAAAACTTTGGGAATCCTGGAAGTGGAGGGTGTTCAGGTTCATGGGCGCCATGTTCCCCTTCCATAAGGAATTCCCTATGGTGAAGGTTTTTTTTCTTTTTTTGGGCTTTTTTTTCTTTAACTTGGCAGGAGGATGGGCAGCCCATGCAGCCCATATAGAAGTCTTGGAGCTAAAGGGGGTTATCAATCCCCCCATGGCCCATTATATAGTAAGGGGTATAGGAGAGGGGATTGACTCTGGGGCGAAGGGGGTAGTGATACTATTGGACACTCCTGGAGGTTTGGATACCTCCATGCGGGAGATTGTCAAGTCCCTGATGAATGCTCCCTTGCCTATCATTACTTACGTCTATCCTCCTGGATCCCGGGCAGCGTCGGCGGGTCTCTTCGTCCTTGAGGCAGGTAACATAGCTGCAATGGCTCCAGGCACCAATACAGGAGCTGCCCATCCTGTGCTTATGGGTGGTAAGATGGAAAAGACCATGGCAGAGAAGGTGGCCAACGATGCCGTGGCTTTTCTCAAGTCCATTGCCCGGGAAAGAGGAAGGCATAGCCCTTGGTTAGAGGAGGCGGTGTTGGCCAGCAGTTCAGTACCGGCAGAAGAGGCCCTCAAGCTAAAGGTTGTTGATCTGCTGGCCCCTTCCCTACCTCAACTTTTGGGGGATGTAGAGGGTAGAAAGGTGAAGACCTCTAAAGGGGAAGTAGTTTTGCATTTGGCGGGGAGTAGTGTGAGATGGCTCAAGCCCAGTGCGAAAGAGAGGATACTCTATTTTTTTTCCTTGCCCAATGTGGCCTATATTCTGGCTATACTGGGGTTTTACGGTTTGGTTTTTGAGCTTTCTAATCCGGGTCTCATATTTCCCGGGGTGGTGGGGGTTATATTTCTCATTCTATCTTTTTACTCTTTCCATACTCTCCCCCTTAGTTATGCAGGCGTGTTCCTAATCATTTTTGGACTGGGTCTCATGGTTTTAGATATCAAAGTGCCTTCTCATGGGCTCCTCACCTTGGGTGGTGTGATCTCCTTTTTCTTGGGCTCCCTTATGCTGGTGGACACTACAGCCAAGTACCTCAGGATATCCTTCAAGGTGGTGGCTCCTGTAGCCCTTCTCACGGTTCTATTTATGGGTGCTATTGTGGCGGCTGGGCTCAGGGCCCAGCTAAAGAGGCCTTTTTCCGGGGCTGAGAGCCTTGTGGGGGAAGATGGAGAGACCAAGTCTCGGGTTGACAGTCAAGGTGGCCAGGTTTTTGTCCATGGAGAGATATGGAAGGCTGTTTCTTCCCGCCCGCTTCCTCCAGGTACGAAGGTGAGGGTGGTGGGGGTAAAGGGACTCCTTGTCGAAGTAGAGCCCCTGGAGGGGGAAACCTCCAAGGGCTCATAGGTTTGAAGAATTAGATTTTATGAGGAAGAGCAGGTAGAACAACTGGTAGCAGGACAGCTGGAGCATTTTAAGGATCCTTGGGAAGAAGAGCTGCTTCTACTGCTACCCCCATTTTTCCTGGCATAGTCTGTGGCGTACCAACCTGTACCCTTCAGAATGAAAGAAGAGTGAGAAATAAGTTTTCTCACCTCTCCTCCACAGCGGGGACAGGTTTTGACGGGCTCTTCATTGAAGGACTGGAGCCTTTCAAATCTGTGACCACATGAGTTGCATTTATACTCATAGATGGGCATGGCCACACCTCCTGACAGTGCAGTTTTCTATTCTACGTAATCCAACCATTTTCTGTATTTTGGGTCTTCCCCCCGGGCTGCCTTGAAAAAGGCTTCCTGGAGGTGTTTGGTGATGGGTCCGGGTTTTCCCTCCCCAATTGTTCTTCTATCAACCTCCCTTATAGGAGTCACTTCTGCAGCTGTTCCGCAGAGGAACGCCTCATCAGAAATGTAGAGTTCGTCTCGGGAGATCTTCTCTTCTCTCACAAGGTACTGCCTTGCCTCAGCCAGCTCAAGAATAGAGCTTCTGGTGATTCCCTCCAGGATACCTGTCACGGGAGGAGTTTTGACGGCCCCCTTTCTGGCTATGAAAAGGTTTTCTCCTGATCCCTCAGTTACTGTGCCATCTACATCCAGCATGAGGGCTTCGTCGTAGCCGTCTTCTAAGGCCTCTATCTTGGCCAGTTGAGAATTGACATAGTTTCCGCATACCTTAGCCTTGGTCATGGCGATATTCACGTGGTGCCTGGTGAAGGATGAGATCCTACAACGTATCCCCTTTTTCAACCCTTCCTCTCCCAAGTATGCCCCCCATGACCAGCAAATAATAGCCACCTCCACTGGATTGTTTAGGGGGTTCAACCCCATGGCCCCTGTGCCGTAGAAAATTATGGGCCTTATGTAGCACTCTTTCAAGTTGTTTGCTTTGATGATCTCAAACATGGCCTTTCTTATCTCTTCCAAGGTAAAGGGCACCTTCATCTTGACTATGTGAGCAGAGTTAAGGAGTCTCTCTATATGTTCTCGACCTCTGAAAATCGCTGGTCCCTCGGAGGTGTTATAGCACCTTATGCCTTCAAAAACCCCTAAGCCATAGTGAAGGGTATGGGTAAGAAGATGAACCTGGCCTTTATCCCAGGGTATGAGATCTCCGTTGAACCAGATATAGTCTGCCTTTTCCACTTTTTGCCTCCTATTTGTAGTCTTCCCGTGGGGGGGAGAAGAAGTCTAATACATGGGCGCCCCTTTCTCCTGTGCGGGCGCCATGGAGTGTGTTGGATGGGGCTACATAGCAGTCCCCGGCTTTCAATACCTTTTCCTTTTGTCCTATCTTCAGTATGATTTCCCCTTCTAAAACGGTGCCCATTTGCTCATGGGGATGAGAATGGGCTTCGATCTCCACATGGGGGTCTATGTCAAAAAGGACCATCATGCCTTTTTCCCCTGATAATACCTTCATGGTTACCCCTTTTTTGGGTATCCTGCCAGGCAATTCTTTCCACTTGAAGAACTCCTTCATGAATCTTAACCTCCCTTCCCTTATGTTTCCCAAGGAATATAGGACAAAAATCTTCAATAGAAAAGGCCTTGAGGGCGGTGCATTTTGCTGCCAGGATTTGTAATATTAGCTTTATCCCTATTTTTAATCGTATCTGAAGAGAAGCCCAAACTTCTTTCCTTTTTTCTCATTTGAATGCGCCAAGGCTACTTTTAGTTTTTTCTCTTTAGCCCTTCATAGGCAAATTACCCCTTCTATTGTGTTCTGGGCCTTGTTTTCAAATGAAGAACGGTCCATTTTTGAGGTAGGGTTTATTCGTGGGTATGGGGGGATGCCATGTATGATGTGCTATTGAGTGAGGATGAGAGGGCGTTGAAGCGGGAGGTGAGGCGTTTTGTGAGGGAGGATGTCTCTTCCGACTTTTTGAGGGAGATGGATGCCGATGGTATCAAGTACCCCAAGGATTTTGTGAGTAGATTAGGTGAGAAGAAACTGCTGGGTCTTAGGTTTCCTGAAGAGTATGGTGGTAGAGGCCTCCCCTGGACGGCGGAGGTGGTTGCCTTGGAAGAGATGGGGGTCTTGGGAACGGCTTTGAGCTGTGCCTTTGCCATGCCCAGCATTGTAGGGGAGGCCTTGTATAACTTTGGTACCCCTGGACAAAAAGAAAGATACCTAAAGCCCATGCTTCGAGGCGAATTGGTATCTGCCGAGGCCCTGACGGAGCCCAGGGGTGGCTCTGACTTTTTCGGGGCTACCACCGAAGCTCGGCGAGATGGGGATTATTATATCCTTAACGGCCAGAAGAGATTTATTGTGGGTGCTGAGGGGGCCGACTTCTTTTTTGCCTATGCTAAAACCGACCCTGCAGCACCGCCCCAGAAGTCCATCAGTGCGTTTATAGTGGAGAGAGACATGGGTGTAGAGGTGAAAAAGGTATATGGTCTTATGGGTACCCGGGGAGGGGGCACGGGTCGCATCGTTTTTCGGAATGCGAGGGTACCTAAGGAAAACCTGGTGGGTGAGGAAAATGGGGCTGGTGCTATCTTTAACCGTATGATGATTCCTGAGAGGCTTACTTCTGCCGCTGGTGCCTTGGGCATGGCTCGGGCGGCCCTGGACGTGGCCGTGCGCTATAGCAACCGTAGGAAGGCTTTTGGTAAGACCATACGGGAGTTTCAAGGGGTGAGTTTCATGGTGGCCGATAGTATTGTGGAACTGGATGCTGCCAGGGGTCTGGTATATCTGGCAGCCAGAATGGCAGATAGAGGTGGGGATGCCAGGAGGCTGGTGTCCGAGGCTAAAAGATACGCTACAGAGATGGCATGGCGGGTGGTAAACCAGGCCATGCAAGTCCTGGGGGGTATAGGCTACACCCAAGTTTTCCCTGTTGAGAGGATGTTGAGGGACATCCGTCTCATCATGATATGGACAGGTACCAGTGAGATCATGAACCTCATCATCCAGCACGAGTACTACAAAGAGGTTCTCCGAGGCCGGGAGAGCGAGAGGATGATAGAGCTGGATGCCACGGACTATGATGAGGAAGAAATCGTTTACGAGTAGGCAGCAAAGAGAGGTACAATTCAATGCTCCCTTACATAGGGTATTCTTAGCACAGTATGCAATACAAGGTAAAAGATGAGATGGATAAAGGTCAATATAGTTTTTCTTGCTGCTATTCTATTGTCCTGCGCTACTGTTACTGGTCCTCCTGTCTCCAAAGAGGAACAGAAGTTAGCCAGGGTAGAGATTCTTGAGCGCAAGTTAAAGAGTTATTTTGCCTGTCAGGACAGGGTGGGGGACATTATGACCCGGATTCTGGAGCATATCAGGGATCCTTCTGGTAAGGCTTACCCTTATGTGGGTATAAGGGCTGTTAGTATAACCAGGTTAGATAAGGATGAGAGGGAAGCCTTTCAGAGAGTTGAAGGTGTGGTACTGCCTAATAAAGGCTATCTGATTCTTTATCTGCCTCCATTCTATAGGAAAAGGGGGGTGAGGGCCTTTGATGTCCTGGATCCCGAGCAGAAAAATATCACCCCTGAGTTGGGAAGGTCCTTTGTACTTCACTTTTTGGATGGCAGGGCCCTGGAGCTAAAACCCGAGGAGATCCATACGGCTCCCGTAAGGTTTCACGTTGTGGATAGCATGGTGATAAACGCTTGGGTAACCCCTGGGAGTAATCTCTATGTCACCACTGCCATGTGCCGTACATTGCCTGATGACGATGAGTTGGCCATTATCATTGGCCACGAGCTTGGCCACCTTAAAAGAGGTCATTTAAAGAAGCGCATGCCCCTTTATTACGCTTATAGTATCTTGGGGATGATAGCAGGATCCCTTGGAGGGAGGCCAGGTTACGAAGCTTACAGAACGGCTGCTTCCTTTGCATTAATGAAGTTCTCCCGGGATCAAGAAAGGGAGGCAGACTTTTTCGGTATGATGTTTGCTCACGAGGCAGGTTTCAATGTGGAAAAGGTGGAGGATGCTTGGTTGCGGTTGGCCACAGTGCTCCCGGGGAGTGCCAGGAAGAGTTATCTATCGGATCATCCCCTCACTTCCGAGAGATTGGCCAGGATGAAAAAGATTGTGGCTATGTTGAAAAAGGGAAAGAGCTTTCAGGAGATCATGAAAGAGAGTCAGCGCTAAGGCAGGAGTATTAAACTAAAGATTTTTTGAGCCTTTGAGGCAAGTTGCTTCTCTTCTCATGGTGTTTACGAATCTACGAAATAGGTAGACAGCATCATGAGGTCCTGGGGATGCTTCGGGGTGGTATTGGATGGAGAAGAGATGGCTCTCCCGGTGCCTTAGCCCTTCCACAGTGTGGTCATTCAGGTTGAGATGTGTCACCTCAACCTGATCTCCCAGAGAATCTATATCCACCACAAAGCCATGGTTTTGGGACGTGATCTCCACTTTACCCGTTGAGATATCTTTCACGGGATGATTGGCGCCATGGTGGCCGAACTTCAATTTGTAAGTCTTTCCACCCAAGGCCAGTCCCAGGATCTGGTGCCCCAGGCAAATCCCGAAGAGTGGTACTCTGCACAGGAGTTTCTTGGCGTTTTCAATGGCGTAATCGACAGGGGCAGGGTCTCCAGGGCCATTGGATAGGAACACCCCTTGGGGTTTCATGGCGAGTACATCCTCTGCTGGGGTCTGGGCAGGTACCACTGTAACCCTGCAGCCCAGCTGGGTGAAGATGCGAAGGATGTTAAACTTTATGCCGAAATCGTAAGCCACTACGTGGAGGGATGCCTCTCGTGAAGGAGAGCTCTGGTAGCCCTTTTCTAAGGTCCAGGTCCCGTACACCCATTCGTAGGGTTCCTGGCAGGTTACGTCCTTTACCAGATCTCTGCCCTCCAAAGGGGGAAGGGACCGGGCCTTTTCCACTAAGTCTTTGGCCTTCAGGTTTACCGTGGAGATGATGCCCATCTGGGATCCCTTCTCCCTTAGGTGCATAGTGAGTTCTCGGGTATCTATTCCTTGGATGCCTACAATATTGTTTTCCTCCAAGTAATCGTTGAGGCTTTTTTGGGCTCTCCAACTGGATGGAACCCTACTGCTCTCTCGGACCACTAAGCCTTCTACAAAGGGACGGCGGGATTCCACGTCTTCGGAGTTTACCCCATAATTGCCTATAAGGGGGTAGGTCATGGTGACAATTTGGCCTTTATAGGAGGGATCTGTAAGGATCTCCTGGTACCCTGTCATGGCCGTATTGAACACTACCTCTCCCCGAGATTCGCCTTTTGCTCCTAAGGAGTAACCTTCGAAGACAGCTCCACTGGCTAAAGCCAAGAGGGCCCTTTTTCTAAACCTTGTCATGGTCAACTATTCCTTTTCTATGTCCCTTAAGGCATGGGGAAACCTTTTGAGGTCCACACTACTTCCCCTTTCACCATGGTGAGAACCGCTTTGCCCTTGAGGTCCCATCCCAGGAAAGGGGAGTTCTTTCCTTTGGAGACTAACTCCTCTTTCCTCACTGTCCAGGTTCTTTCCGGATCTATGATGGTGATATGGGCAGGAGAGCCTACTTTCAAGCTGCCCCCCTCCAAGTCCATGATCCGAGCAGGGATTGTGCTCATGGCCTCAATGGCCCTTAGGGGAGAGAGCTTCTCTTCGTGGACCATACGAAGGACCAATGCCAGGGCCGTTTCTATCCCTGAAATACCGAAAGCGGCTATGTCGTACTCCACGTCCTTCTCTTTTAGGCTGTGGGGGGCATGGTCACTGGCTATACAGTCGATTACCCCTTGGGATAAGGCTTCTATGAGGGCATCTCGATCTTCCTGGGTCCTAAGGGGGGGGTTCACTTTTGTGTTGGTATCGTAGCTCTTTACGGCTTCATGGGTAAGAGTAAGGTGATGGGGAGTTACCTCACACGTAACAGGTATGCCTTGTTCTTTAGCCCATTGTACTAATTCTATGGATCCCTTGGAGCTGAGGTGTTGGATGTGAACTCTACTGCCTGTCTGGCGGGCCAGGCAAATGTTCCTGGCTACCATCACCTCTTCTGAGGTTCTGGGTATCCCCTTCATACCCAGGAGTGTGGAGACCACTCCTTCGTGGATGGACCCTCCGTCGGACAGGTTTTTGTCTTCGCAATGATCCACTACGGGTATTCCAAAGTAGCTTGAGTATTCCATGGCACGACGCATCACCTCAGAATTCATCACCGGGTTTCCATCGTCGGAGACGGCTATAGCCCCCTGCTCCACCATGTCCCCAATCTCTGCCAGGGCTTCTCCTTTCAAACCTTTGGTGATGGCCCCTACGGGATGGAGGATAGGGCCTCTTATAGAGCGGGCTTTCTCCACCATATAAAGGGTTATGGCCCCCGTATCATTTACGGGTAAGGTATTGGCCATGGGGCAAACCTGGGTGAATCCCCCTGCTGCTGCTGCTTTCAAGCCTGTCTCTATGGTCTCCTTGTACTCGTAGCCGGGATCACGGAAATGGACGTGAATGTCAATGAGTCCTGGGGTTACCCAGAGTCCCTGGGCTTCTATCACAGGGATTCCCTCCTGGGAGATGTGGGGATCTATACCCTTTATATGCCCCTTTTCCACCCATAGATCTTCCTCCTCCATGGTTCTTGAGGAAGGGTCTATGATGAGCCCTCCTTTGATGATCCAGTCTCTGGCCATCTTAGTCATCGCTACTGAATATGCCACCTACCAGATCAGAGATGGCGCCCAACCCAGATCGCTCTCCACCGTTCCTGGAAGCCATAATGCCAAGTTCCCTTCTAAGCTTGGATAAGGTCATGGTTTGAAGGATTACCCTCCCTGGTCCCCTGAGGGTGGCCAAAAAGAGACCTTCTCCTCCAAAAATGGCGGTTTTTATGCCTCCCACGAACTGGACGTTGTAGCTTACCGATTCCTGAAAACCTACGATACAACCCGTGTCCACCTCTATCTGCTCTCCAGGGGCCAAGTCAAAATGAATGAAGTCGCCTCCAGCATGGATGAAAACCAATCCTTCTCCCTGGAACTTTTCGAGTATAAAACCCTCTCCTCCAAAAAGGCCGGTCCCTATCTCCTTTTGGAAGGCGATGGTGAGCTCTACCCCTGGCTGGGCGCATATGAAGGCGTCTTTCTGGGCCAAAAAGGGCTTTTCAGGGGAGATCTGAATGGCCTCAATGCGACCGGGAAAGTCCCCAGCAAAACCCACCTCTCCTGGCCCTTTCTGGGCAGCGAAGTGGGTGGTGAAGAGGGACTCCCCCGCAATTTTTCTCTTTAGGGCTCCAAAGATCTTTTCCCCCAGGCCAGAACCTATCATCTTGCTTTCCATGGTAACATTGGATGTCTTATAGACCATCTTTCCTGCTTCAGCATAAATTACTTCTTCAGGATTAAGATTGACACGCACTACTTGGAGGTTGTCTCCCTCGATATTGTAATCCATAGATGCCTCCTCACTCGATCTTGACGGAAGTTTATTAGTCCCCCAGGTCAAGGTCAAGGAGGGGGTGAAAGGATGGTCATTACATCCCTGCGGACGAGGTCTATGACAGGGAAAAAGGTTACAAAGGGCGTAGAGAGGAACTTTATGGCTTCTATCGACTGTTTTTAAAGAGCCTCTGGGCCTCTTCTTCAGGGAACATGCCCACAGATTTCCCTACAATGTACCCTTTGGTGTTTATTAAGAATATAGTGGGGAGAAATCGAATATTCCCATAGTCTATGGTTACCTGGTAGGTGCCCATGAGGACAGGGTAGATGATGTGGTGCTCCTCTATAAACCTTTTCACCTGCTCCTGATCCCTGTTTAGGGTTATGGATACTACCCTGTGGCCCTCTTGGGCCAGTTTGTTTAGGAGGGGAATCTCTTTTCGGCAGGTGGGGCACCAGGTGGCCCAGAAGACCAAAACAAAAGGTTCCCCTTTGAAATCCTCCAGGGTTAAGGTCTTACCGTTTACATCCTTCAGGGAAAAATAAGGGGCAGGGCTTGTTCCTTGTTCTTTTTTTCCTCCACAGGCCAAAAGAATCAGTAGAAGCCCTATGATTGTCAGGGTTTTCAGTTTCATTTCTTTTTCCTCTTGATTGTACTATTTATAAGGATCTTTTTGAAACTATCCCTCAACTCCAAGTCCTGGAGAGTTGCGATTATCTCCTCTATCTCTTTTAAGAGGGCAGGTTCAAGGGGAGGAGGGTGCGGGGTAGAAGGAGACTCTTCCTGGTACAAAGAGGGATCCACTTGGAATATGAGATCCCTGGGTGCCTTCTTTCCTCCCAGCCTTTGGAGGTTTTCGAGGATGAGAGGCTTCTGGAGGGATACCTCCGAGGCCAAAACACTGTCGGATACGGCAATTAGAGCGTTGTTTCCCCTGGTGCCCACCACTTCTGTCCTCTTGGAGAGGTAGGGTCCTACGGCCCTTCTCCAGAGTTCCCTCCATAGGAGGGCCTGTCCCCCTTTTTGCCATCTCTTTTGTTGTGTGATGGCGTTAATGATCTCTTTAATGCCTGTGGGACCTCGATTCTTCATCTTTCCTCCCTCAGTCTGTTTACCTCCCTGTGGGCAGCCCTGATGGGCTCGGGTATTCTGTAGCGGGGGCAACAACTGAGGATCAACTTAAGGGCATCTTCCAGGGTAACCCTATGGCCAACAGAGATGTAAATAGGTTTGGTGCCTTCTCGACTCCTCAGCACAGCACCTAAGAGCCGGTCCTGGTGGTACCAGGGGACCCATTCTCCTTTCTGAGGTCCGGGCTCCTGGTGGTGGCCCAATAGGCGGCTCTTGGCACAACCAACCGTAGGTATGTCCAGGAGAATCCCCAGATGGGAAGCCAAGCCCAACCCTCGGGGATGGGCTACGCCGTTGCCGTCCACCAGTATTACCTGGGGCTCTTTTTTTAGGTTTTCCATGGCTTTAATGATGAGTGGAGTCTCTCTAAAGGAGAGGAAACCTGGGATGTAAGGCATAGTGAAGACGCCTTGGGCTCCTGCCTTTTCTACCACCTGAAGGGGCGGATAATCCATAACCACCACACTGGCAAATCCTGTAGATGAGCCCCTGGCAAAGGATACATCTACTCCTGCTACCAGTTTTAGCTGGCTCCAGGGTATAAACTCCTCCCTTACCCGGGGGGCCAGTTTCTTCTGGACCTCCATAGCCTTTTGAGGAGATAGGTTCCAAGGATGAGAAAACCTTACTTTCACACCCTCACCTGACTCTTCAGATCCAGTCTTTTCCTGTAAGGCTCCAAGGCAGGGTAGAGTTCCTCTTCTAAAAATTCCTTTACCTGCTGGGGGGCCCGGCCTATGAACCTGTTGGGGTCTAAGGCATTTTCCAGTTCCTGAAGGCTCAGGCCAAAGGCGGGATCAGCAGCTACAAGATCCAAGAAAGAGTTGGGTTGGCCTTCCTTCACCGCTCGGGAGGCATCCATGGCATAGTTCCGGATGCGTTCGTGGAGGTCCTGTCGATCCCCTCCCTTTTTAACCGCCTTCATCATTACCTCCTCGGCGGCCATAAAGGGCAACTCTTCCCTCAAATGGCTTTCTATCACCTTGGGGTATACCACCAGGCCGGATGTTACATCCATGGAGAGCTCCAAAATGGCATCGGCTGTTAAAAAGGCCTCTGGAATTACTATGCGCCGGTTGGCCGAGTCGTCTAAGGTCCTTTCCATCCATTGGGTCGCTATAGTGTATGGAAGATTCTCCCCCAGGGAGAGGAGGAAGCGGGAAAGGGCGCATATACGCTCGCAACGCATGGGGTTTCTCTTGTAGGGCATGGCTGAAGAGCCTACCTGTTTTTTGCCAAAAGGTTCTTCCACCTCTTTCAAATGCTGAAGAAGCCTCAGATCCGTAGCCATCTTATGGGCCGATTGGGCCAGCCCTGCCAAGGCGTAAATAACTCGGCTGTCCTGTTTTCTGGTATAGGTCTGGCCAGTAACCAGGAAGGTCTTATCGAAGCCCATCTCTCTTGCGACCATGGTGTCCAAGTCCTTCACCTTCTCTCCGTCCCCCTGGAAGAGTTTTAGGAAGCTATCCTGGGTGCCGGTGGTGCCTTTGACTCCGCGGAAGCGGAGGTTGGTCTTAACGCCTTCCATTTCTTTTAAATCTAAAAGGAAATCTTGGGTCCATAGGGCTGCCCGTTTCCCTACCGTAGTGGGTTGGGCAGGTTGTAAGTGGGTGTAGCCTAAAGTGGGTAGGTCTTTGTATTTATCAGCAAACTCAGCCAGATTGTTCAGTAGATTGGCCAGTTTCACGATGAGGATTTCCAAGGCATCTCTCATGAGAATCACATCGGTGTTGTCGGTAACGAAACAGCTGGTGGCCCCTAAGTGAATGATACCTCGAGCTTTGGGGCATTGGTCGCCATAGGCCTTGATGTGAGCCATGACGTCGTGGCGCAATTCCTCTTCGTATTTTTTTGCCACTTCCAGGTTTAAATCCCTTCTATGGGCTTTTAATTCTTCTATTTGGTCTTGGGAAATGGGCAATCCCAGTTTCATCTCCCCTTCGGCTAAAGTTATCCATAGTTGCCTCCATGTAGAAAAACGTTTCTCCTGGGAAAAAACATCTATCATTTCTCTGCTGGCGTAACGATCGATAAGGGGATGGATGAACATGCGAATTCCTCCCTTTTAGTTAATGGTGGGATGTTAAATCCAAAATAAAGCAAGATCAACGGTTGCTATGAAGGACTGTCCTTTTTATCAACCTTGACCCTTCAGGGAGGGTAGGGGATAAGGGCCTTACC
>WFSI01000107.1 GCA_015486105.1 Aquificota bacterium
CTTCTTTGATGAGGGTTTCAAACTCCTTCAGCGAATGTAGCTTATCCCCCAGGTAGTAGTAAACCTTCCCGAGGAGCAATCGGGCCTCTATGAAGGTACCGTTTAGTTGAAGGGTCTTTTGGAGAGCTTTCCTGCTTAAGAACAGGAATTGAAGTTTCTCCTCGCCCTCTGTCGATCGCACAGCCTTCAAGAGGTATAGGTATCCAAGGTTGTAGTAAGCTGCGGCGTTGCCTTTCCAGTATTGTAAGGCTGCCTTGTATGCCCTTTCAGCCTTATCGTATTCTCCCCTTTTAGTATGTAGGTTCCCCAAATTCACGCAGGCGTTGGATCTACCGGTGATGGTGTTGACCGTCTTTGGGGAAAGGGCCAGTCTAAACTCCTTATCTGCCTCTTGAAGCATCCCCGCATTCATGAGGGCCACGCCATAGTTGTCGTGAACCTTGCCGAATTGGGGAGACTCTTTCACCGTGTCCCCCCAAAGAGTCACCTCGTTTCTCCAGATTAGGCTCCTTTTGGCTGAGGCTACTCCCCCGGCAAGGACCAGCACCACCAGAAGGACCACTGTCTCCCTGTACAACATTCTCCTCTCAACTCTTTGCCCCTCAGCGAGGGAAATAAGGACGTAAGGAACCAGAAAACAAACTGCAAGAGACGGCAGATAGATATAGCGCTCAGCCAAAGGGGTAGAGACCACTTTTATATAGACGGGTATCAATGAAGGCAGCAACGTCACAAAGAAAAAGGCTAAGCAGAAGCCCATCAGCCGTTTTTCTTCCAGTTTCACCATGCCCAGGGCTATAAAGAGGAGAACGATCAATCCAGCAACGGGATGGTAGAAACCTGGGACTTTCCCTATAAAGGCATCCTGGGGAAAGGGCCAGAAGGATTTAACCAGATAGAACCAGAGCGAGGAAAAGAAGAGCTGGATGAAATGGGTTACTGTCATCCCCTTAAGGCTGAGACTTACTATCCTTTCCGCCAGGTGAAGAGAATGAGCACGGAAGGCGATATAGACCAAAAAAGGGAAGCCGTACATCAGGCCTAAGAGAACCCCTTTCTTGTCCCTGTTAAGGATAAGCTCGTAGAGCATCACCACGGCTGGAAAGGCTATACCTATGAATTTAGACCCCAAGGAGAACAGAAAGAAGATAAAGGACAGGACCAGAGCAACAGGCATTTTCTCCTGTCGAAAGAGAACATAGGCCAAGAAAGCCAGCAAAAAAAACAAAGTCGCCAGAATATCCGTCCTGCCGGCAATCCAGGCCACCGACTCCGTGTGGATGGGGTGCACAGCAAAGAAGGCAGCAGTAAAAAAGGCGAGCAGGTTCTTGTTCTCTATTTTGGAATGGTAAGATAGCATTGCTTTGATCAGCTGAAATATCAGCAGGACGCATAAGGTATGAAGAATCACATTGGCGAGATGATAGCCTAAGGGATTCCAATGCCAAATTAGAAAATCCAAGAGAAAAGTGACTCCTACCACAGGCCTATAGTAAAACGCTCCAGATGTGAAGAGGGATAAGCCGCTTAAATTGTGTATCTCCATGGAGATGAGATGAATATCGTCCCAAACGAAGGAGCCAGATAGGGAAGCCGTAAAGGCGATAAAAGAAATTAACGCCAGTGAAAGCGGAAAAACCCATTCCCTACGTGTTTCTACACTCAGACTTTACTCCTCTGGAGAATATCACGTGTTTATTTTTCTAAATATCGTAAGACCAGTACAGCTTGATGCCCTTATCCCGGGCATACTCCTCCACGTCAGGAGTGACAGTGTGGACCACACCCACAATGATGATATGCCCCTCATCAACACCTTCTAAGGACGAAACGAGTTTGACGTGTCTCATAAACTTGTTCACCTCTTTTTTGGAGAGACTGGTCTTCGCCTCTCCTAAGATTAGGACTTTCTCCCCCTCTTTTCTGCCCCATCCGTAAATGTTGACCTGGATGTATCTTCTGCCATCAGATCCAGGGACGTATTTCCTCAACAGCCTACCTTCAACTTCTACCCCAAGGTCCCTTTTAAGTAAGGCTGGAAGGGCCCTGAAGCTTCTATTCTCCAGTTCATATCCCACGGCATCGGACATGCTCTCAAGCCTTCCTCTGGTTTCCGCATGACTCTCTGCAAGCTTCTCCAAAGCCTTCTCCGTTCTCCTCTGGGCCTCGGCAAGCTGATCCACTCTCTGGGTAAGCTGGTCAAGACGCTGGGCAAGCTGTTCGAGGTGCTGGGTAAGTTGATCCACCCGCTGAGTGAGCTGATCAACACGCTGGGTAAGCTGGTCAAGACGTTCCTCTGTTCTCCTCTGGGCCTCGGCGAGTTCCCTCAGCTTCTCTTC
>WFSI01000108.1 GCA_015486105.1 Aquificota bacterium
AAACGGGGAGAGGTAATCGGCATCATCGGCCGGAATGGTGCGGGGAAGACAACGCTCCTCAAAATTCTCTCCCGTATCACCGAACCCACCGAAGGCTATGCAGAGGTGTACGGCCGCATCGGGTCGCTATTGAGCGGCGTCTGTCCCCGGTTCGCCGCTTTGTGGTTTATCCAGGGGTTGAAACCTATCCGCTGAGCAAGGATATCCAGGCTATCCCTCTGCGAGAGCTTGCCACTTTGCTGGCGGAGGGAACATGATGTTCGGGTATTCTGATTATATGGCAATATTTACAGACCGTTGATGATCTGCAATGCTGTTGAAAACGACTCGGTGAAATGGCCTAAAAAACCGGACCATGTGGCAAGCCTCATGGCCACAAACGGTTCCAGGGAGTTCATGGCCGATAACGATAATTACGCAAGCAGGTTCAGAAACCTGTGGATGTCTGTCACAAAGAGCCCCGGGGCATGCTGTTTCAGATGGTCATCCTTCAGCACCACCTGGAAGGCAAGATCCACCCCCAGGGCCTTTTTGAAGTAGAGGAGATTTTTATCGGGGTTGGTATCGGCCAGCTTGGCCTCCACCAGAATCAGGGGTTTTCTGTCTCTGGTGATGAGAAAGTCCACCTCCCGGCCGTCTTTGGTGCGAAGGAAGTGCAGGGAGAAGCTACCCTTGCCCCACTCAGTCCATGCAGATACCGCCCTGTTCAGCTGCACGGCCAGGAAATTCTCGAACCGCTTTCCCGGATCCTCCATCATCCCCCAGTCCCAGAAGAAGACCTTTCTACCCTTCCTGATGGCCCGGGAAAGCCTGGCCGTATAGGGAGGAACCCTGAAAATCAGAAAGACCTGCTCCATGGCATCCAGCCATGTTGCCACCGTGTTGTGGGCAACAGATAGGGTCTGGGCCAGGTTGTGGATACTCAGCAATGAGCCCATCCTCTCTGGCAGGAGAAAGGCCAGAGTCTGGAGGCGCACCACATCCGATATCCTGGTAAGGTCCCTCACCTCTTCCGTGGTTAGGAGGGAGAAGTGCTCATCCCGCCACCGGCGATAAAAATCTTCCCTCCCCATAAAGAAGGGTTCAGGGAACCCTGTCAGTTCGTAAAGGGCATGAACAGCCTCCCTGAATTCCCGGGAGGGTCTGGAGATCTCCAGGGTCTCACCGGATACCCATGCCCTGGAAAAGGAAAAGGCCTCCCCTTCCACCACGTCCCTGGGACCCAGAGGATACATCCTGAAGAGGAAATAGCGCCCAAGGAGGCTTTCCCCTCCCCGTCTGTAAATATCCAGACGGGCGCTGCCACACACCACGAACCGGATGAAATGGCCAAACTCATCATAAAAACCCTTCATAAGCTCCTTCCACCTGGGGTGTTTGTGAAACTCATCGAATACCACCCAGTACTTGGGCTCTCCCCTCACACCAGGTGGCGGTGGAGCCTCGGGAATCCTTTCAAGGAAAAAGAGGGGATTGCGGGCGAACTCCCTGCGGACGGTGACAGTGTCCCAGTTGTAGTAGTGCTCTCTCTGTCCCAGCCTCTCCAGGTGAAGAAGAGCCAATGTGGTCTTCCCCACTTGCCTGGGGCCCGAGAGAAAAGACATCCTCCTACCCACCAGCTCGGTGGAAAAGGCCCAGGTGCCCACCACAGGGAAAAGCTTCATACTGACTAATTTATATCTAACTCTAAAATAGTCAAGACCAATTTAGTTGAACATGGGAAAAGGTCGTAATCAATGGCTCCGGACTGGCAGAAGCGGCCCCAAAAAACTGGACCATGTGGCAAGCCTCATGGCTACAAACAATCCCAAGGTACGGGCAGAGGTAATGGTTTTGCCCTCTCCCATGCCGGTTCCTCTTTGAGGAGGACCACCTACATCTCCTCCACCCTCTCCAGTTGCTTCATGACTCCCCTGTCGAAGGAGGCTATGTCGAACTTCTTCCCGTACGCACAGAGAAGGCAATCCACGAAATCCAGGTGCCTTGCTCCATACAGGCCCAGGGCCTCAAGGGTGACTTCCCCGCCCTGAATCCTGATCCCCTTTCTTGAGAGAAGCTCCAAGAGAGTCCCGGCCACTTCCCCTTTTGGCACTCCATAAACCTTTGCGAAGACGTAAACGGCCTCGGCTACCACCGCCTGGACTATGTAGGCGATCCTCTTTCCAGCGAATACCTCCTGGAAAAAACCCTCGGCCTTTCTGTATAGGCCCTCGTCGTCTTTTAAGAGGTATCTGAGCAGAAAGATTAAGGCGTTAATACAAAGCAGGGCGTATCGGGTGCCTCGAACCCAAAAACACATCGTCAGGGATTGCCTTCACAGAGTTGATTTTACGGTAACAAATTGTATAGTGTTTTGTAGACCTTATAGGGGTCATTGAAGGTAATCGAGATGAAATCTATAACCGTAAGAGATCTACGGCTGAAGCCAGGAGAAGTCTGGAAGCTGATTAAGAGGGAAAAAGGATCTGGTGATCACTTCCAGGAACAAGCCCGTTGCCCTTTTAACAAGCATAGACGGGATCAACTTGCTCAACTTGCTGGAGAAGTTGAGACTGTCTATCAGACTACGGGCCATTAAGTCCTTGGACAACATTCACAAACGTTCCGTTTCGAGTGGCACGGACAGATTAGTGAGAAAGAAATTAAGAAAGAGATAGTTGCGGTGAGGAGAACCCAATAGTGTGAAGGTGGTACTGGACACAAACATTCTGGTCTCTGCTTTTTTAAAGCTGAGAAGCAAACCAAAGTAGCCTTCATCCCCTTTCTGTCACCTTGAGAGGCATTAACTATTTTTCTAAAGGGAGGTAAAATGAGAATAGGTAAAAAACTTTTTCCCATAATTATGGCATGGGGCGTAGTCCTCTCGGCGATCATGGCTTTAGCCAAGAAACCTCTTTGCCTCCCTGTGGAGTATCAGAACAGCCCATTTTTTGTCCACTTTAGGGAAGCGGGGTATCCCACCTTAGTGGTGATCCATGGAGGCTTCAGCTCCACCTCCCAAGCCGCCATCTTCTGCACCAGGTTCGCCCAGGTATTGGGGGACAAATACAACATTATCTCCGTAGACTACCGCTTCAGTTCCTTTGGAGGCGGGGAGTTGGTGGATGTAAAAAGGGGTATAGAACTGGCCCAAAGGCTATGGAAAACAAGAGACCAAAACATCCATCTTATAGGAACAAGTCATGGGGGGTACCTGGCCCTAATGGCCGCCTCTCAAAAACAGGTGGGCTCCATTATAGACGCTTACGGCCCCACCCAGTGGCTCATCCAGTGGAAGTACGTGAAAGAGGAACAACCTGATCTGCTGAAGAAATGGACGATCTACTTAGCTATCTCCGGTACCTCCTGCCGGGACCTGGGTCTGAAGTTCACCCCATGTCTCTGGAAGAGATCCGTGGTGAATCCCCAGTGCCTCCAAGGTCTCCAGGCACCCCTCCTCATCCTCCATGGAGACAAAGACCGGATTGTACCCTTAGAGGAAAGCTGCCTCCTGGCCAAAAAATTGAGGGAAAGGGGTACGCCGGTAACCTTCTGGATACTCCACGGAAGGGGCCACGGTTTCCCCCTGTGGAAGGGAGAGGCCTTTGAAGTGCTAAAGTGGTTCCTTGAGGGGCAGGAAAAATGAGAAGTACGGTCATGAGCATTCTGTTCCTACTGCTCCTAACACCCAGCATTTGGGGGGCCACACCCATGGAAAAGTCCATCCTCTGGTACGGGAGGGTGGACTTTAAGAGCTACATCCTTATCCACAAGGTTATGTCCAAGGCCCAGGTCCTCTCTCTTCTGGGCCCCCCTTAGATAGACCGATGGACTTGCGAAAGATGGGAAAGATGCCAAATGAGAAAGATCTACTACTACCTGGGAAACCCTGAGAAGAGAGAAAGGTTTCATTTACACTACTTACTAAGTGGGCGTCATAAACAACAAATACAAAGTAGATCCTTGGAACCGTGAGTGAAATTCATTCCATTCAGCGTATGATTTTTCTAAGGCTTCTTCTAAGTTTCTCCATGTCTTCATGGAACTTCTCCATATCTTTTGGGGTGAGCTTCTTCCCTACCATAAGGATGGAAATGCGCTCCATCTCCCTAGAAGCCCCAGAAAGAAGCCCAGAAAGGGCCCTTCTTTGGTCAGTAGTACAGGTTTTCAATGTGGCTTGGGAGGCCTCTCCCATCAGGATAGAGGAATCGTGAAGAAGAAAGCCACCAATCTGTTGGTCCGTGTATCTGCTCTTCACATTTTGAACGGTGCACCCACCCCAGAATCCCCTCTGAGCCATCGCCCCTGTGATCATTATCCCCATAGCCACCAAAAGTGTAACTAAAATCCTCGTTAACATTTTGATCTTAATCGCCTCCCATTATGAGAATAAACATTGATTGACTTAAGCTAAACCAAGGAACTGCAAGGAGTCAACAAGGATCAACATAAAAATCGTGCAAGGGGATGTAAAAAATGAAAAGATACCGGGCTCAAGCCACCCTCAGCCTAAATCCCTGCCTTAGCGCCTCACCCATGCTCTGTACTGGGATTTGGTTGGGTTAAGCCCACAAATGGCCTCGCCACTGTGGTGTGGGGGGAGCATTGCACCTGTACCGCTTGGTACACGTCTTAGCCATCTTCATGTTCTCCTCTCTCCACTCCCTTGTTACAGCCGTCCTCCTCCTTTCCTAACCGTAATGGAGGAAGAGGGAAAAAACATGGAGAGAACCTCCGTTCAGGCATATAGCCTCCAGGGAGCCCTCTGGGCTAGCCCAGGAAGAAGGGATGGAGGAGAACCTTGAAAGATTGATTTTGTTGGCGCCCCCGAGAGGACTCGAACCTCTGGCCTACGGATTAGGAATCCGTCGCTCTATCCTCCTGAGCTACGGGGGCATTGGAATGCCTCTCCTATAATACCAGGGAAAAGACAAGTCAACTGGGAAGGCATCCAGGGATTCCCCTCGCGAAGGAAACCTTGGAGTTTCTCGTTTGACAAAGCCAAGGGTATCTTTTAGGGTCAAAAAAATTCTTTAGGAGGCTGTTTCATGAAAGTTGGCAAGGACATGGTAGTGACTGTGGACTATGAGCTCCGTTTAGATGAGGGTGAGCTTATAGAATCTACGTGGGATAGTAAAAGGCCTTTCATCTTCTGCTTTGGTAGGAGTAACGTGCTTCCCGCCATTGAGGAGGCCTTGAAGGGAAAGGAAGAGGGAGATGAGGTAGAGCTGGAGTTGCCCCCTGACAAGGCCTACGGCCCTGTCATGGAGGAAGCTATCTATGATGTGCCTCGTTCCCAGTTCCCCCCTGATTCCAATTTGGAAGTGGGGAGCACCATGATGATGGAGACCCCTCAGGGGGAGCAGTACCCCTTCAGGGTTGCCGATGTGACTGAAGATCAGGTTAAGGTAGATTTCAATCACCCCTTGGCAGGAAGAACCCTTTACTTTAAGCTTTCCGTCAGGGGTGTGAGAGAGGCCTCTCCCGATGAGATTCTGGAGATGGCCGCTTCCAAACGCCAGGAACAGTGAGGATAGGGGACCCACCGGTCCCCTTTTTGTTGCCTATCTATGATCTCTGGTTTTGAAGTATTCTGTTTGATTTAGTTCTGGATTATTTCAGTTAAGATCTTCTTCAACTGAAGGGCATTGGTCACTGCATAGCCGTAGGCATCGTTGTCAAAATAAACGTAGGCCTGGATTCCCCAAGTATTGATTCTCTCTGCCCATGCTTCCAATTCTTCTGGGGTATAAGGGGAGGCGTATAGGATTTGGGAGCCGTGGAGTCGGATGTAGGTGAAGTCCGCTGTCAACTCATAGGACAGGGATGGGTAACGCCCAGCAGTATCAGAGATGCAAAAGGCCACATTGTGCTTCCTTAGGAGCTGGAAGAATCCTGGATTTAAAAAGCTCTGATGGCGGATCTCTAAGGCCGTAGGGATGCTGGGGTCTAAAAGCTGAATAAAGGTGTCTATTCTTTCTTCTGAGTAAGCAAAGTTGGGAGGAAGTTGGAAGAGAAGGGCTCCCCTTTTTTCTTTGAGGAAGCTCAGGTCTTTATAGAGCCTTTGTAAAGGTTCTTCAATTCCTTTCAACCGTTTGATGTGGGTAATATACCGACTGGCTTTAACAGAGAAAAGGAAGGGGCTAGGGGTGGTTTCGTACCACCTTTTGAAGGTGGCTGGTTTGGGCCGACCATAAAAGGTGGCGTTGATTTCTAGTGTGTCGAAGTGCCGGGAGTAAAACTTTAACCATCTGCTTTTGGGGAGACCTGGAGGATAGAATATACCCTGCCAATGAGGATAGTTCCATCCCGAGGTCCCTATATTTATCTTTCTCTTCCCTTTCAACCCTCTTTCCTCTCTTTTCAGTAGCCTCACCTATAAAAATACTGAGTCGTTTTTCTTATCTTTACAAGGGGCTGTTTGAAATTGGAGCCTTTTGTTGTATTTTAAAAATTATGAAGATAGATTCTCATGTCCATATTTTCCCTGATTATCGCACCAAAGGTCTCATCCGGTGGATGAGGAAGGCTTTTCCCCAACACCCCATTCCATTGGGGTATACATGGAGACAAGTGGTGGAAGATCTTCGGAATGAGGGAATAGAAAGGTTCTTTTCCTTCCACTTCCCCCTAACTCCTTCGGAAACAGGTTTTCTCAACCGTTTTGCTCTGAAAGTGGCTTCTCAAACGCCCGGTATGGTACCCTTTTTCTCTTTTCATGCGGATAATTCCCATCTGTCAGACCTCCTTTCCTGGTGGTTGGGAAGAGAGAGTATTTTCTGGGGGGTGAAGCTTCATCCTTTTGTTCAGGGCTTTGACCCTTGGGATGAGAGACTATTCTCTGCTTACGAGTGGCTGGAAGAACATGGGTATCCCCTCTTTCTCCATACGGGGTTTGACGATTTATATGGGAAGAGCATGCCTCCCGAGAAGATCGCGGGAATCCTGAAGCGTTTTCCCAGATTGAGGCTGGTGGTGGTTCATATGTTTTACCCCAGGTTTCAAGAGGCCTTTGCTCTTTTGGAAGAGGGAGAGGAGGTTTATTTAGATGTCACAAATGTCTTCTCCTACATAGATATGGACTGGCCCACCGGGGTGAGGAAGGCCCTAGACCTGGATTGGTTTTGGGACGAGATAGAGGGCTGGAGTCATCGCCTCATGTTTGGGTCGGACCATCCCGCCGGAGCAGGCACTCTCCGAGAGGTCTATGCTGTCTTGGAGAGATGGGGCCTCTCTTCCCATGCCAAAATCAACTTGAGAGGAGCCACTGCCTTGAGGCTTTTGAAGAGTGTAGGCTACCCCTTGGATCCTTCTGATCTCTCATAGGGTCTTCCTAAGGCTTCTCCTTAGAGGTATTTTATAGCTCTCCTTTATCCTATGCTACCATTGACACAGGGGGGGCTGGAGAATAATGAAATCCTTCGTGGAAAATAGGGTTTTCATAGCTGGTATCATCCAAGGCTCTTGCAGGGGCAAAGGTCTATGGAGCCAGGATTACAGGTCTAGGCTTAAAGAATCACTGGCCAAGGCCTTCCCCGGCTGGGGAATCTACTGCCCTGTTGAGAACCACCCCGAAAGCGTGGAGTACACCGATAAAGAGGCCAAAGAGACCTTTTTTTATCACATAGGTTTAGTTAGGGAATCTGCCTTGGTAGTAGCCTATCTCCCCTCGGCTTCCATGGGCACAGCGGTGGAGATGTGGGAGGCGCATAAAAAGGGCATCCCTGTGTGGACGGTAACTTCCATGCTGGAGAACTGGCTGGTACGAATCACCTCTACTCGGATATTCCCTTCTTTGGAGGGCTTAGAAAGATTTATAGAGTCCTGTGGCTCTCCCGAAAAGGTAGTTTGGAACGAAAGTAGGGTAACGGGTATCTAGCCTGAGAAACGTCATTATTAGGGTGACAAGCCACTTAAAAGGGAGGAGTTCCCCCTAAACCGCTCATTGCTACGGTTAAGGCATTAAAGTTAAAGAAATTCGCCTAAAGGTAAGTTAAAGGCAAGTATTCTTCGCTTGTCCATGAATTCGCCGCATGTCCACGTAGAGTGCTGTTTCCAAGCACTTGATAACTCACTGTTTGCCTTCCTGCGCGGCTCAGACATGTCCGGCACTCGCAATACCATGCCTTCCCATCTTGCCCAATTTCGAGGAAGGCATTGAATTAAGGGCAGAACTCTATCTCTCACGATATTTTCCAGTCCTTATAAATACCTTCCCTTGTGAATGGCACGGAGTGATTCCCTTCTTTATCAGGCTTGACTAAGAGGGCTTGATAAACGCTTTGCTGGTTGGTGGCAAACCCGTAGGAGGAGCCTGCCATGTAAAGGTGCCACACTCGGTAGGTGACCTGATCCACTAATTGGAGGGCCCTGTCTCTGTTTTTTTCTAAGTTCTCTGTCCAATGGCGAAGGGTAAGGGCATAGTGTTCCCTAAGGGACTCCACATCCCGAACTTCAAACCCCACCTTCTCGGCTATGGATAAGGTTTTGCTGATGGGGATGAGTTGTCCATCGGGAAAGACATACTGCTCAGTGAAGGACCACCTCCTGAAACGAATGGGTCCCCAGTCTGCTGCAATACCGTGGTTAAGAAAGATCCCTCCGGGCTTTAAAAGCTCTAAAGCCTTTTGGAAGTAGGCCTTCAGCATGGGGCCCCCCACGTGTTCAAACATACCGATGCTCACCAATTTGTCATAGCCTTCCTTCTCCTGAACCTCCCGGTAGTCCTGGAGTCGCACCTCGGCCAGGTCCTGGAGTCCCTCCCCTCCTATCCAGTTCTGGGCGTACTGGGCCTGTTTTTCGCTGAGGGTAATGCCTACCACCCTGGCCTGGTATTTCTTGGCGGCGTAAACCAGGAACCCTCCCCAGCCACATCCAATGTCCAAGACCCGCTCCCCGGGCTTGAGTCTCAACTTTCTGCAGATGAGTTCCAGTTTATTCTTCTGAGCTGTGGCCAGGTCCTCCTCCCCATCTCGAAAGTAGGCGCAGGAGTAGTTCATCATAGGATCCAGGTATAAGGCGTAAAACTCTGGCGGGAGATCGTAATGGTAGGATATGGCCTGGCGATCCCGTTCTATGGTGTGGAGTTTCCCCATGAGTTGGGCTTTGCCCCTGCCCTGGAGTCTTCCGAACTCGTGGACGGTCTTTTTCAGGGTGATAGCCCTTTTCCAGAAGAGGGGGTTGCTGACCAATTTCCGGTAGGCATTCTTCAAATAACCTTCTATGGGAAAGACCGAGTACATGTTCCCTTCTATTTCTATGTCTCCATAGATGTAGGCTTCTCCCATGCGAAGGTCCGTGGGAAGTGTGAGGATGTGGGCCATGATACCTGGGTTGTTGATGACTACCGTGGCCTTTGCCTCTTTCAGCCCTGGTGGGTTCCATTCTTTTCCGTTCCAGAGCCTGAATTTGAAATAGGCTGGATCCAATCCTGAGAAAACCTGGTTTAGCAGGGCTACATTTTCTTGAGCCATTCTCTCGTCCATTTCCCCCTCCTCTAAACAAAAAAATTGTACCAAGGTACATAATTGTCAACAGATTCTTCATAGAATAAAGAGGCTTTCATGAGAAGTCATGGGGAAATTGCGGTTCTAGATGCTGGAGGCAGGAGAGAGGTAAGCTCGTGGGCAACGGAGGGGCTTCTCTCCTTTGGATGTAAGGGCTTCATATTCCCCGGTGTATGGGATTTCCATGTTCATGGGGGAGGGGGATACTCCTTGGCTTCGTCGGATACTAAGGAAGTGAGGGGGGCCCTTAGGGCCCAGTTTGTAGGTGGAACCTCTGCCCTTTTGGCTACTTTACCCCTTATGGTCCCTAGATCCCTCGAGGAGTGCCTTGAAACCCTGAAAGAGATCCAGAATTCCCCCACATCAGGGGAAGCCAGGCTCTTGGGAGCCTACTTGGAGGGTCCTTTCATCAACCCCCAAATGGTTGGGGGAATGGATGCCCATGCATTAAGAGGCTGGACCCTTCAGGATTTTTTGACCTTGCTCGACGGTTTCCCCGGTTTGGTAAGGGTGGTGACTGTAGCTCCAGAGGTGCCAGAGGCCCAAAGGTTGATTCCTGCTTTGGTGGAAAGGGGAATAAGGGTCTCTTTGGGCCACACCATAGCTGGGGAGGAGGAAGCCTTTATGGCCTTTTCCATGGGGGCCACATTAGCAACCCATCTTTTCAACGCCATGACCCCCTTTCATCACCGAGCACCCGGTTTAGCCCTGGCGGCCCTTTTAGACCCCAAGGTAACGGTGGAGTTTATACCTGAAAAGGGCCATCTCCATCCCTTGGTCCAAAGGTTCATTGTAAAACTTAAAGGACCATCTGGATTGTTACCCGTATCCGATGGCACCCCCCTCTCCGCCGGAGGTCCCGAAGAGGCCTCGTGGATGGGAGTAAGGATTACCAGAAAGAGGGGTTCTGCCCTTAGGGAGGATGGAAGGCTTATTGGTTCTGCTATCACCCTTTTTCAGGGTCTCCTATTTTTGGATCGAAATGGAATATGGTCATTGGAAGAGTCTCTACCGGCCCTCTTGAAAGGGGCTTCCCTTCTTATGGAAGAGGGTCCTCCCTTAGTAGGGCCTGGCTATAAGGGGCCCCTTTTCTGTTTCTCCCCCAATGAGGGTTTAGTCTTGGCGAGGAAAGGCCTACCTTAAGGTGGCTATAAAAGCTTTGCTGCCTTTTTTGTCCCGAAGGGAAAGGATTTGCTGAATAGTGAAGCCTCCATTCCTAAGCCATTGGATGGACTCTTCTTGGCTCCGTACACCTCCTTCCTTTGTAGCGAGTAGCATGTTGAGGTTGAAGATGGCGGGAAAGACGTTTTGAGGGTGAGGGAGAAAGTCTATAATGATGAGAATCCCTTGAGGATCTATGGCCTGTCGGGATTTCTCTATGAGGTCTTTTATGTCATCCTCTCCTAAGGCATGGCAGATATGCCCCAGTATGATACACTTATACCCTTTTCCCCAACTTATCTCGAACATATCTCCGGGGAGGAACCGGTACCGATTAAGGAGATGGATCTTGTTTAGAATAGGCTTGGCGGCATTCTCCACCACAGGGGGAAGATCCAGAAGGACCCCTTGGAGGCATGGATGGTGTTTGAGGATACCCGCGCTCCATACCCCAGAGCCCCCTGCCACATCCAGTACTTCTCCCTTATCAGGGGTTTTCAATTTCTCTCCCAGGTCCAGGGCCTGAAACCAATGGAGGGGGAATAGTCCCCTGGCCAAGATCACAGGAAATTCAGGGTTTCTATCCCTCTCTGCTTGTCTTCCTGAAGTAACTACCTGGGGAAGATGGGCCCAGATGCGGTAGAGGTTTTCAAGATGGAGAAAGTAAGGGCCCATGCAGAGGGGAGAAGAGGGTAGGAACAGTTGGCTCATAGGCCCTTCCAAAAGGTAACGGTTTTCCCTCTTGCTGAGGACACCTAAAGTTACGAGGGCCTCCAACAGGCGGGTTACTCCCCTATAGGAGATGCCTTTTATCCGGGCCAGCTCTGCCGATGTCTTGGCCTCCTCAAGGAGATGGAACAGATCTAACTGGATGGCTGTGACAATGATGTGGACTGGGGCAAAGGCGAACCCGTATTCTCCTAACTCTTCTATTTTACTGGCCAGATCCTTTTCCATTTTCACTCCTCCTTGAAGGGTTTCACAAAATAGGTGGCCGAGGCTGTGGATAAGAGCCTGCCTTTCTCATCGGTTACTCGGGATTGGGCAAAGGCTACCTGGGTCTTCTTCTCTGTAACCCACCCCTCAACCGTAACCACTCCTTGGGATATGGGGCTAATAAACTCTACTCTTAGATCCAAGCTTACGCTTGTGGCGTTGGGGACAAGAAGGGTGTTCACAGCTATACCACAGGCTACATCGTTTAGGGCGGCTATAACCCCTCCATGGATGGTCTTCAGACTGTTGAGATGCTTCTCTTCTACTTTCATGGATAGCCGGACGTGCCCGTGGTCCATCCTTAAGATCTCTATACCCAGGAGCCTCACTAAGGGGCTGGATGCCATACGGGCTTTCAGTTTTTCTGAAATTTCTCCCATTTTCTATATTTCTCACAGGATTTGCTTCTTAGCAATGGTACCTCCTTGACATGGAAGGATACAGGTGAAGATACTAACTTAAAGGAAGCGATATGACATGGCTCATTTAGAGTTTATACCTATTTTGTAAGTCATAGGTTGAGGCATGGGGAGGTGAACGATGGACCGGGAAAATTTGTTTAGAGACCTGGCTGTGGAAACAGATTCCAAGATCCTTTTGGTGGTCCTGGATGGGCTTGGGGGGTTGCCAGGGGATGATGGAAAAACAGAATTGGAAGCGGCTTGGACACCCAATATGGATGAGCTGGCCTCCCATTCGGCCCTGGGTTTGACCCATCCAATCTCTTATGGCATCACACCGGGCTCTGGTCCTTCACACTTAGCTCTTTTCGGTTATGACCCCTTAAAACATGAGATTGGAAGAGGGGTGTTGGAGAACTTGGGCCTGGAGGTGGAGTTAAAAAAGGGGGACCTGGCCGTTCGGGGCAACTTCTGTACCGTTAAAGAAAGGAATGGGCGTTTAGTGGTGCTGGATCGCCGGGCAGGCAGGATCCCTACAGAGAAGAACATAGAGCTATGTAAAAAGCTTCAGGAGGCTATAGGGAAGATAGGAGATAATGTGGAGGCCCTCTTTACACCCGGGATGGAGCACCGATTTGCCCTTCGTTTAAGAGGAGAGGGGCTGGAGGGCTGTTTGGAGGATACGGATCCTCAGCATGAGGGCTTAGAGCCCTTTTTGCCAAGGGCTACTTGTCTCCAGGGGGAAAAGACAGTGGCTGTGGTGGAAGAGCTTTTGTCCATGGTCAGGAAACTCCTCAAGAATGAAGAGAAGGCCAATTTTGTTCTTCTAAGGGGGTTTTCCATGGTGCCCAATATCCCTTCCATGGAGGAGCTTTTCAAGCTAAGGCCTGCTGCTGTTGCCACATACCCTATGTACCGGGGATTGGCCCGTTTAGTGGGTATGGATCTATTGCCTGTGGAGGGCATGGAACTGGAGAGAGAGGTAGAAACCCTGGAGAGGCACTGGGGGAATTACACTTTCTTTTACTTCCATGTCAAAAAGACAGACTCTTACGGGGAAGATGGGAATTTTCAGGCCAAAGTAAGGGTGATTGAGGCATTTGATGGACTATTGCCCCAACTTCTCTCCTTGGGACCTCAGGTGGTAGCCATCACAGGTGATCATTCTACACCCAGTAAGCTTAGGGGCCATAGCTGGCATCCTAATCCTTTTCTGTTATTTTCTCCTTACGTGAGGCGGGAGGCTCAACAGGTCTTCTCGGAGAGGGCTTGTGCGCGAGGGATTCTGGGTCAGTTTCCTGCTATGGAAGCTCTTCCCCTAATGATGGCCCATGCCTTGAAGTTGAAGAAGCTTGGGGCTTGAAATTTTATCTGAAAAGGTACATGGAAAGCCTCCTTAGAAATAGTAAGTGAGCGGAGGTAAGGTTGAATGAGCAGGATCGTCGAAGAGTATCATTTGCCACCCAGAGATCTTTGGCCTCACATCGTCATCCCCCAGGAGATGGTCTTTCCTCCCAAGGCCAACCTGGCTTATGCCCTTCTGGATCGGCATATAGAAGGAAACAGAGGAAGAAATGTGGCAGTCTATTTCCATGGGGATAGGTTCACATACAACGATATCTACTCAGGCTCGTTGAGAATAGCCAATGCCTTGGCAGAAAAGGGCATAAGCAAGGATTTCAGGGTGGCCTACATGCTTCTCAATTCTCCAGAGGCCATAATGGTGAACCTTGCCATTCTTCGGTTGGGGGCCATACCTGTTCCCGCTTCTCCTTTCTGGACTCCGGAGCACATGGCCTTCATCTTAAACAACGTGGAGGCCCGTTGCTTAGTAGTAAGCCAAGCTTTCTACAGGAACATCCAGGCCATAAGGGATAAGCTGGAGCGTATTGAACATATAGTTCTGGTCAGGGCCACTTCTCAAATGGTTAGAGAGGCGGGCGGGCTTTCTTTGGAAGAGATGTTGGACAAAGGATGTGATGATTACATCCTGGAGGAAGTAGACCTGGATGACGTGGGGGTAATCCTCCATACCTCTGGGACCACCGGGAGGCCTAAAGGATGTGTTCACTTTGTAAAAAGCATCCTTACGGAGTGTTATCTAGTGAACAAGTACGTGTGGCGCTTGGTAGAGGGGGATGTCATAGGCGGATCTGCACCTCTCACCCTTGCTGCGGGCTATGGGACCTTTTGCCTCGTTCCCTTTTGGGCAGGAGCTTCTGTCTCTTTGGTACCCAGGTTTATACCTGAGGATGTTTTAAAAGAGGTAGTTTCCCATAGGGTTACTGTGCTCACAGGGCTAACCAGTACCTACCAAAAGCTCATGGAGGTTCCAGAGTTTAGCATGTGTGATCTCTCCAACCTTCGGCTGTGTACTACCGGGGGTAGCTCCTTAGAGGTAAAGGTTTATCAGAACTGGATGGATAGAACGGGTTTACCCCTTATGGAAGGGTTAGGGGCTACTGAGCTTCTCCATCTTATTGCCTCTAATGCCGTTAAGATGAAGCCTAAACCCGGCTCGGTAGGCCTTCCCATCCCTGGTTTTGAGGTGGAAGTGATCAATGAAAAGGGAAGGAAGTGTAGACCTGGAGAAATGGGAAGGAAAATGGTTAAAGGGCCTACAGGAGCCATATACTGGAAGCCTCAGGCTGACGATGGTCGTCTCCTTAGGATCCAAAGGCGAACGGTGGTAGATGGATACACCTTTTTGGGAGATATTGTGGTTCGTAACAAGGATGGCTATCTCTACTTTATATCCAGGGAGGAGGATCTTCTCTTTAAGGAAGGCCACAGGATCGGCCCCTTAGAGATAGAAGAAGTGATAAAGGAACTCCCTCTGGTGGAGGATGCCGGGGTAGTGGAAGAGAGCGAAGGGAAGAGGAAGATCCTGGCTTTTGTCTCTCTTAAGCCTCGTATAAAGCCTGCTCCTGACATAAAAGAGGCATTACTTAAGATGTGCAGGCAGCGCTTGGCTAACTATGAGGTACCCGATGATATCCACTTCATGGATTTTATTCCCCGGACTCCGGCGGGTAAACCCTTGCGCTGGATGCTGAGAAAGTGGAAATTGAACGGTAAGAAAAGGGGTAACTCATAGAAATCCCCACCGTCCTTTTCCTCGGAAACTTACAGGCCTAAGACTTGTTGGATAATCCTTCCTCCTCCTTGGGCCAAAAGCTCTTGGGCTAAATGGATGCCTATGGTTTTTGCCTCATGGAGTGGGCCCTTC
>WFSI01000109.1 GCA_015486105.1 Aquificota bacterium
ATGTTGGTAATCCCCGCCGTGGACATCAAAGAAGGCCGATGTGTCAGGCTCTACATGGGGAACAAACACCAGAAAACCTTTTATGGAGATCCTGCTGAAATGGCTTTAAAATGGTATAAACTGGGCGCAAAGAGACTCCATATAGTAGACTTAGACGGGGCCTTCCAAGGTACACCCAGGAACCTGGAAACCATTAGAAAAATCTGCCAAACCATCCCCATTCCCATTGAAGTAGGAGGCGGTATCCGATCCCTAAGAACCATAGAAACCCTTCTATCAGCAGGGGCCCAGTGGGTTATCCTGGGCACGATGCTGGTAAAGGACAAGAATCTGGCCCAAGAGGCAGCCAGGAAATTCGAGGGCCACGTGATAGCAGGCATAGACGCTAAAAAGGAAAGAATAGCGGTAAAGGGATGGGAAGAAAGCACCTCCATAGATGCCTTGGATCTGGCAAAATGGTGTGAAGGAGAGGGTTACAGTGCTATCATATATACGGACATCTCCAAAGACGGTACCCTTTCAGGCCCCAGCTTGGAAGAAACGGCCAGGATAGCCAAGGAAGTTTCCACCCCTGTCATCGCTTCGGGAGGGGTATCCTGTCTCGAAGATCTCTTAAAGGTAGCAGAACTTGAGCCTCTGGGTGTAAAAGGAGTGATAGTGGGTAAGGCCCTTTATGACGCCAGGATGGATCTAAAGGAAGCCTTAGAGGCAATAGGCAACCACAAAACATCCCACCCAGACCCTGAAAGGGGAAAGGAGCACCATGAAAGATAATCCTAACAGGCTGTTACTGGTAGATGACGAACCCCATTTCTGTCGGGTGATGGCCATGCATTTGGAAGACGAAGGTTACCAAGTGGTCACCACCACCCAAGCCACCGAAGCGTTGGAGTATTTTCAGAGGGAAATCTTTCACCTAATCATCACTGATCTCAAGATGCCAGGCATGGATGGGCTCACCTTTTTAGAAAAAATCAGGGAGAATTCCCTTTCTGTGCCAGTCATTGTTCTTACAGCTTACGGCACAGTGGAAACAGCAGTCCAGGCTATGAAGCTGGGAGCCTTCGATTATATTCTGAAACCTGTGGACGTGGACGAGCTGAAAATAATGGTGGCCCGGGCCCTTCATATCCAGGAAATCACCCGGGAGAACGTAGCATTGAAAGCCTCTCTAAGCGCTATGTACAGAGACTTCACCTTGGTAACAGAAAGCCCGGCTATGCAAAACCTCATTCCCCTTATCGGCAAGGCAGCAGAGGTAGACGCCCACATCCTCATTAGGGGAGAAACGGGAGCAGGCAAGGAGCTGGTAGCACGGGTAATTCACTCCAGCAGCCCCCGGAGGGAAGCCCCCTTTGTGGTGGTAGACTGTGCCTTTTTGGATCCAGAAGCTGTGGAAGACGCCCTCTTTGAGGAAGACCGAGGCAAAGTGAAGCTAGCCCAGGAAGGCACCCTTCTCTTAGACCAGATAGAAGAACTCTCTTTAAAGGCCCAAGCCCGACTCCTTAGGTACCTGGAAGAACAGAGAAAAGCCGCCAAACCCCAGGTCCGGGTCATGGCCACCACCACTAAAAATCTGGAGGAGATGGTAACAGAAGGGGACTTCCGACAGGAGCTCCTCTATCGACTAAGGATTCTAGAAATCACTGTCCCTCCATTAAGGGACAGAAAAGAGGACATTCCCACTTTAGTGAGTTGCTTCTTGAAAAGGTACAGTAACAGGTTAAACACACCGGTAGAACGAGTATCCTCTAAAACCATGGAACTCTTCAAAGCCTATCCTTGGCCGGGAAACGTCCGAGAGTTAGAGAACGTGATAGAAGGGGCCTTAGCCCTCTGCGAAGAAGGAGAAAAGATCCTGTCCGAAAAACACCTACCCCCTTGGATGAGGACTGAAGACCGAGAGAAAGGGACTTGGAAGGGTTCTCTGATAGATACCGTGGAAAACCTGGAACAGGAGCTGATCATCCAAGCCCTAAGAGAGTATGGAGGCAACCAGACCAGGGCAGCAGAAAAACTGGGCATTACTCGGAGGATGCTCCAGTACAAAATGAAGAAATACGAGATAAAGGTAAAAAGATTCCTGGGCTACCGATGAAGTGCCGCCACGCAACTGGCAGCATGGAAAAATCCATCAAAAGAAATGGGGTTGCCCACAAAAGATCTGGATCAGGGTAATGAGCATCCCCCTCAAAAAGATGGCCTTCTCTCCCAATGTCATAGCCCTTGGTGTGGTCAGTTTCTTCAACGACGTCTCAAGCGAAATGATCTATCCCCTTTTGCCCCTTTTCGTCACGGGGGTATTGGGGACCGGTGCCTCGGCCGTTGGAGCCATAGAGGGTGTGGCAGAAGCGATATTGAGCCTCTCCAACGTTCTGTCAGGCTCCATTAGCGATAGGATTAAACGCAAGAAACCCTTCATCCTGACAGGCTATTTAATAGCCAATGCAGCTCGACCACTTATGGGCGTTACTTACCATTGGGGGCACATCATGGGGCTAAGGGCCTCCGACAGGCTTGGAAAGGGCATAAGAACACCCCCCAGGGATGGGTTAATCGCTCTTTCAGTCTCGCCTGAGTCCAGGGGAGCCGCCTTCGGTTTCCAGAGGGGTATGGACAATGCAGGCGCCTTTCTGGGTCCATTGATGGCTTTTTTGTTCCTGCTCCACTGGCACAACCTGCGGACACTTTTTCTCTTGGCCGCCATACCTGGGGCGATAACGGTGCTGGTGGTGATCTTCTGGATCAAAGAAACAACACCCTCTACGACCAATCCCCTCCTCACTTTGGCCAAAGACCCCAAAGAAAGCCATTTTCAAAGGGAAAAGGGCTTCAACCGAGATGTGATCTTTTACCTTGCTGCCCTCGGCCTCTTCTCCTTGGGAAACTCCTCAGATGCCTTCCTTATGCTCAAGGCCGGAAGGATAGGTTTCTCTATTGCCTCTATACCCCTTCTA
>WFSI01000110.1 GCA_015486105.1 Aquificota bacterium
ACAAAAAGGATAGGCCTTGTCTTGGTAATGTTGGTGTCCTTGGTGCTGATATTGGTAACGCAGAATATTTCCTTTGGTGCCGAGGTGGTGTTTGTGAATGCACCCAGGGAGACCTGGCCTAAGGAGAAGCTCACCCTTGGTGCCGAGCTGAGGTTCAGGTTTGAGACGCTGGATAATTTCTACGCTACCGGGTATGGCGAAGATCGCCCTGTCGGTAAAAAAGACGATAGCATATATCTGAGAGGAGCGAGGGTTGGTGTAAACTGTACCCCATTGGAAGAGCTAAGATTTTCTCTTTGGGAATACCAGGCAAATGCCTGGTATCTTTTGGTCCCATTAAGAGATTCTGGAAGATATTTTAAGGAGATAATAAGATGAAAAGTTATCATGAAATGTGGGCAGAGCTTGGTCTTGATTTAAAGAGACACGATGAGTTCTTAGAGGGTCTCGGCTATGTTTATCATGAGATATACCTGAGTCAGAGATTCAGACCCAATGGTATGGAGTACTTCGACTTCACCACCTCTGAGGTTCATGGATTGAGGATTAAAGAGCTATTGGAGCTTAAAGAAAAGGGGTGCAAGATTGTGGGTACCTTTTGTGTATATGTGCCCGAGGAGATCGTCATGGCTGCAAGGGGTGTATGGGTGGGTGTTTGTGGAGGTTCTCAGTTCTCTATTCCCGATGCTGAAACGACGCTACCCAGAAACCTGTGTCCCCTTGTCAAATCCGCCTTCGGATTCATGAAGGCCAAGACTTCTCCATACTATAGGGTCCCTGACCTATTTGTGGGTGAGGCTACCTGTGACGGGAAGAAGAAGGTATGGGAGATATTTGGAAATTATGTGCCCTTTTACACCATGGAGATTCCCAATGCCAAAAGTTATATGGGCAAAAGGCTCTGGTTGGAGGAGGTCATGAGGTTTAAGGAAAAGATGGAAAGGGAATCAGGCGTTTCCATCACTCCCGAGGAGCTGGAAGAGAAGATTCAGATAGCTAATAGGAAAAGAAGGGCTTTGGCCAGGCTCTTTGACCTCAGAAAGGCTGATCCTCCTCCCATTAGCGGGAAGGATGCCCTCTTGGTATCCCAGATCGCCTATTATGATGATCCCGAGAGGTTTGCCACAAAGGTGAATGACCTTTGCGACGAGCTGGAGGGAAGGGTGCAAAAAGGGATGGGCGTTGTAGAAAAGGGGACGCCCAGGATCATGATTTCGGGTTGCCCATTTGCCCTTCCTTTCTGGAAGGTTCATCATATTGTTGAAAGCAGTAAAGCGGTGGTTGTTTGTGAAGAGAGCTGTGTGGGTACAAGATATTTCACCAATCTGGTAGATGAGGGACTCCCCACATTAGAGGATAAATTAGAGGCCATAGCTGAGCGCTATCTCAAGATAAACTGCAGCTGCTTTACTCCTAATGAAGAAAGAATCGAAGAAATTGCACGATATGTCAAAGATTTTAAGATTGATGGGGTCATTCTCTTCACTCTCCAGTTCTGCCTTACATATAGCATAGAGTGTATTAAGGTACAGGAGGCCTTAAAGAAACTCGGCGTACCAGTGTTAGAGATAGAGACGGACTATGGGGAGCAGGATGTAGGACAGCTGCAGACAAGAATAGAGGCGTTTATAGAACAGATATTATAGGAGTTTTGATGGCATGTTTGGTGGTATTGATATCGGTTCTCGGACGGTGAAGGTTGTGGTTATGGAGAATGGGGAGGTAAGAGATTTTCAAGTAAGGAATAGCGGTCATGACCCTTACACACAGGCCTTTGAGCTAATAAAGGCCTATAAACCGAAAAGATTAGTGGCTACCGGATACGGACGTCATGCCCTGGAGTTGGCTCTTGCCCATAGGGTGATCACGGAGATCAAAGCCCATGCCATAGGTGCAAGACGTCTTTATCCCAACTGTAGGACGGTGATTGATGTGGGGGGTCAGGATAGCAAGGTCATATCCTTGAGTGAGCATGGGAAGGTTATTGATTTCAAGATGAATGATCGTTGTGCCGCTGGAACTGGAAGGTTCCTTGAGATCATGGCCAAAACCCTGGGGTTTTCAATAGAAGAGTTTGGTAAAGAGGCGTTATCTGCTCAGGAGTCGGTAAAGATAAACAGCATGTGTACCGTCTTCGCAGAATCGGAGGTGATCTCCCTTATATCGAGGCGCATGCCCTTGTTGAGCATTGCCTTGGGCGTGCATGAGGCCATTGCGGATCGTATCTCTTCTTTAGCTTGCAGGGTGGACGTCTTGTCCGATGTAGTCTTTACCGGAGGGGTGGCCAAAAACCCTTGTGTCCACAAGCTGTTGGAAGATAGGCTTAGGCAGAGGATATTAGTGCCCCAATATCCAGAGATAGTGGGGGCTTTGGGTGCGGCCATTGAGGCCGAAACTATCCTAACCTAAGCTAAGTACTGAGATGCATGGTCTTTGGAAGGTGTAATTCTTATCCTGTGGCTATGTAATGATTGGCAGGAGGCAAATTCTCCCAGGGGTTCTTTCAGAGGAAAATCGAGGGATACTTATCAGAGAGGGTTGAAGCTTTAGGTAGTGGGGTCCATATCTATAAGCGATGGGTGATGGAGGAGAAGAAGAGCTCCTTGGAAAGATTGATTTATTTCTTCAGAGAGAAGGAATTTAAGGGTTATATCAGAGGATTCTTGGTAGATTCTAAGCGTTTGGTTTGGGAGATGGATCCCCCTGATCTTCATTTGATCGCTGATTATGTGCCCCGGGTTTTTTGGAGGAAGCTGAGGGAGGCCAGGATTAATCTCTACGCCGTTGATGGTTTGGTGGATTACTATATGGGCGAGACTCCCGAATGGGATACCCCCTTGACCTTTGCCGAGGATTTTCTGGTTGTAAATTCTCTCTTTTGGGAGCGTTTTGAGAAGGCACCTTTTAAAAAGTCTCCCAAGATTAGACCTAAAGGGGACTATTATATGGCTTTTGGAGCTTTTTACTATCGTCTTTCTTATCAAAGGCACAAAGTAGGGGTCTACAGAATTATGTATCACTATTATCAGCCTATCGTAAAGGAGCTCAGGGAAATGAAGGGTAAGGAAGGGTGAGAGGAGGGTATTTGGGGGAAGAGGGTTGTCAAAACCCTCTTCCCCCAAAATTTATTCTTCATTTACCTTATTTGTATGGCTACGTAAAAGGAGGAATCCCCTCTTCTAATGAGGAAGGCCACCACCTCTCCCGGTTTTGTCTTGGCCATGATTCTGTCGAAGTCTTTAATACTTCTGATCCTGTGCCTGTTCACCCTGAGGATAATGTCTCCATGATGGATACCTGCTTCCTCTGCGGGACTGCCGGGTTTTACCTCTACTACATAAACCCCCCCCTTAATGCCTGTTTGCTGCGTCACCTCGGGAGGGAGGGGTGCTACCTTTAGCCCCAGTTTGACCTTCATGCTCGAGGAGCCCGGGCCCCCCAATGAGACTTCTTCCTCGGGCATAGTGCCTATTTTTACTCTTATTATCCTTACCTTACCATTTCTGAGGATCTTTATAGGTACCACCTTTCCTGGGGGGATCATGGCAACTAAGGGAGGTAACTCCCTGACGCTCTTAATCTTTTTCCCGTTGACTTCAATAATGATGTCTCCTTCTTTAATGCCGGCTTTTTCGGCGGGGCTACCTTCTATCACCTGAGTGACTACTGCCCCTTTGGCTCTTTTGATGCCAAAGGATTTGGCCAGCTCTGGGGTGAGGGCCTGGACATAGACTCCCAACCAGCCCCTTATTACTTTTCCTCGGGTCTTCAACTGGGGCAGGATCTCTTTGGCCATGTTTATAGGGATGGCGAAACCAATGCCTTGACCTTGGGCTACTATGGCAGTGTTTATGCCTATAACTTTCCCTTCCATGTTGATGAGGGGACCCCCACTGTTGCCTGGATTGATGGAGGCATCGGTCTGGAGGAAGTTGTCGTAAGGTCCCTCTCCTATAACTCTTCCCTTAGCGCTTATAATGCCTGCTGTCACCGTGTAGCTAAGGCCAAAGGGGTTGCCAACAGCCAGTACCCATTCTCCTATTTGCACATTATCTGAGTTCCCCAGTTCTGCGCAGGTGAGGGTCTTACCTTTAGGGTTGATCTTGATGAGGGCTATATCCGTCTTGGGATCGGCTCCCACCAATTTGGCTTTGTAGGTGGAACCATCATGAAGCTTAATCTTGATCTCTGTGGCGCCTTTAATCACATGGTTGTTGGTGAGGATATACCCTTTAGGATCAATGATGAACCCTGAACCCAATGAATGCCTCTTAAATTTTCGGGGGACGCCAGGCAAGAGGTTGTTGAATTGGTTACCGAAAAAGAAGCGGAACATGTCTTCTGGACCCATCACCCGTTTTTCTATTATCTGGGTGGTGTATATGTTTACCACGAACTCATTGGCTTCTTTGGCTATATGGGTGAAATCTGGAAGGGTGGGAGCAGCGGCCAAGGTAGGATGAGAGGGAAGGGAGAATACCGCGGCCAAAAATAGCGCCAATAGCAGCTTAATGCAGCTTTTTCTTTTCATCTTTTCCTCCTTATCCATAGATTGTCTGCAAAAAAGGGAGGTTAGACCACAGCCTTTTCATTAGTCAAGTAGAGACTTTCTAAGGTCTGAGCCTATCCTTTTTCTTTTAATGGTCTCACTTCCTCTATCTGAAAGTGGAGGGCATGGCAGATCTCCTGGGCCAGGGTAGTGTAACCCATATCCTCAAACTGTTGCTTCAAAGTCCTTAGGAGTACACCGTGGGTTTCATCCTTTACCAGAGTCATCTTTATTCTCACTCCCTCCCAGTTTCTTTGGGTGGAGACATAGGTGAACATGGCCCGGGGATTCTCCATCAGGTTTTTATAGGTGAGGCGCTGAGTGGCTCCAAAGACCAAGGCGCTTTCTGGGGTGATGATGGGTGGGCTGTATATGGCCATATTCACCCATCCCTGAACATCAGCGGTGCCCATGATACCTATACCTTCTTCCTGGAACAGCCTTTTCAGGTTCTTAAGCTCCATCCTTCCCTTCCCTCCCTGAAGTGATTCCATCCTTTTTGGTTAAGGGGTTCCTTTTCTCCCCTGGGGGGTATAACCCATTGGCCTTCTTGAGGTTGTAGGGTCTCCCCAATGACAGTCACCCGGGTGCCCGTGGCCTCTTCTATTCTTTGGGAGACCTCCTGGGCGTGGGCCTCGGGCACGGTGAAGCAGAGCTCGTAGTCTTCTCCCCCTTCTAAAGCCAGTTTCCATGGGGGGATTTCCATAAATTGGGCCAAGTTTCCCAGGGCAGAAGAAAGGGGAATCCTATCTGCCCAGATCCGGGCACCTGCCTCGCTGGCCTGGCAGATGTGGAGGAGGTCCTGGGCCAGGCCATCGCTGATGTCTAACATGGCCGTGGCCTTGCCGCTGTGGGCAATGATCTGTCCCTCCTTCACCCGGGGGGTGGGTGTCACTTGGGCCTGGATGAGGTCTTTCGCTTTTTGGGGGTCTATCTTTTCTTTGAGGTTCTCCTGGGTAAGGAGGAGCAGCCCACCCCTGGCATCACCCAGCTGGCCTGTCACCAGGATCAGGTCTCCAGGCCTCGCCCCCTTTCTCAGAAGGAGCCGATCTTTCCTCACTTGCCCTGCAAGGAAGATGTCTACCACCTGGGGACCCTGGATACTGGAGAGGTTGCCCCCTATGATGTCGGCTCCGTAACGGGAGGCTTCTTCTACCAGTCCCTGGTAGAAGTTGTCTGCCCATTCCACAGGGGTTTCGGCCCTCAGGGCCAGGGAGATCAGAAAGTGGAGGGGCTTGCCTCCTTTTGCCCCTATATCACTGAGGTTTACAGCGGCGGCCTTGCGTCCCAGTTGGTGGGGGGAAGCAGAGGGCAGAAAGTGGGTGTTTTCTACCTGGATGTCACAGGTGAGGAGAAGATAGTTGTCCCCCTCGGTCTCCACCACTGCCACATCGTCTCCCACTCCTACCATCACATCCTTTAGGTAGGGAGGTAGGAGTCTGGAGATCCTTTCTATGAGCCCAAACTCTCCCAGGTCTTTGATCCGCATGTTTCAAAGCATATACGTTGGGTTTGGCAAAGGGAAGCACTTTTGTTTGGTAGTGCAGCAGGTTGGTGGTTGAGCGGGAAATATGTATCCCAAATCCGTTAACTCGTAGACATCTAAAGGCAAGCTATGAGCTTTCTGCCACACTTTCAAATCTCTCCAATTCATCCTTACCCCTTCAATCCTTTAATCCTGTCTCTCAATCGGTTTCAATCGTTCTCAGACTCTTACCAGTTCTTCAATGACAATGTCCCAGCCCTCAGCGGCTCGGAACTCGAACACATCCTCAGCTCTATTTAGTACAATGAGGTTGTCCCCTTGAGCGTGGGGCACTTGGGAAAGCGCATAATTAAGCACGGATTCCGCTAACTTATCAAGGGTTAAGCCCCGGTTCAGCACCCGCAGGAACTCAATCGCATGACACAGGTCTTTCCCTTGATTCTCCATCCTACCTCGTCTCCGCGGTGTATCTGAGATGCGGCAGAGGGCTTGACCCACCGGGCGGCGCGACCCGCCGGAGGGAGACAGAAGATATCCTCGTCAGGCAGCTAACGAGGATTCGGTTGGCTGATCAGGTGGGGGTTAGGGCAGGGTGAATGTTCCACCTGCAGAGTGACGTGTCCGATCCCGAATCTCTCTTTGATGACTTTTGCCGCTTGAGCCCGGATCCGGTCCGCTTCGTGCATGGGGACATCATCGACGGCGAGGTGCCCTTCAAGGCAGCAGTCATGCTCCCCAACCGACCAGACATGGGCGTGGTGGAAGTTCCGCACCCCGGGGATGGAATCGATCGCCTTCTTGATCTCCTCCACGGAGACGCCGGGCGGCGTCCCTTCCATCAGGATGTGGGCCGTTTCTTTGATGATCGCGTATGCCTCTTTCAGGATGTAGACCCCGATCAGGATCGTGAGCACCGGATCGAGCCAATAGACATGCCATAGGTAGATCGCCACCCCGCTGAGGATCACCCCGACCGAGGAGATGGTGTCGGTGAGAAGGTGGAGGTAGCTTGCTTTGATGTTTACGCTCGATTTCGCACCGTGGTGCAAAAGTGCGGTTCCGATGACGTTTGCCACCAAGCCGATTGCGGCAACGATGAACATCCACTGGCCGTGGATCGGCTGGGGACGGATGAACCGTGCCCCCGCCTCGATGAATAGGAATACTGTTATCACCAGCAGTGCCGCGGAGTTGATCACCGCGGCGAACACCTCCGCCCGCTTGAACCCGAACGTATGTCGGGCTGAGTTCGGCCGGCCGCGCAGTTTGATCGCGGCGTAGCTGATGGCAATTGAGAGCCCGTCGCTAAAGTTGTGCAGCGCATCGGAGAGGAGGGCGAGACTCCCCGAGATCAGCCCACCGAGGATCTCGGCGGTGGTAATCGCGAAGTTAAGGAGCATCGTTACGAGCAACCGCACCCCGGTTACATCTTCAACCTCATGTGCATGCAAGTATCCCATCTCTTTCTCCTTCCTGGGCAGACGTAAAGTCCCTGAATGAGAGAACGGCTCTCAATGAACCCTTCAGGGTTTATATCAAACGCCACCACAGGTTACAAGGACCCGCTGCCAGGCGGCGTATCAATTGACTTAACCCGGCGAGCGGCACGGCCACGGCTATGACATTCAAGCTCACCGTGGTTTCGCATCTGGTGCAATACACGGTGCAAGCGACTGTTCGAAACTTCGGGGAAGTTATTACGCAGCATCTGAAAGGAGAACTCTGGCGGGAATTCATCCGGAATCGCTCTTCGGACCCGCAGATCCGTTCCCCCTCGTACCAAAGCAGGTTGGCCATAACTTGCGGCAACCTCCCGTACCTGCGGAAGGGAACGATCGACGGAGTAGGAGGAAACAGCGGTGAAGAACGCACGCGTCCATTTATTGGCGAGCTTACGTGTTCCGGCAAAGACAACAGGTAATTGTGGGTGCAATAGAGGTAGTTCAGCCAACGACCGTGCACAGTACGTAGCGCTGAGCGGCTTGTTCTTCTCTGGGTTAAGGAAGTCGGCACAATCCGCCTCGATCACCAGAACTGCCCGCGGGTAGGCAGCCAGCTCACCAAGCCGCTGATGGAGGATTCGCAGGTCGGTAAGGTCACGCAATAGGTTCGCAAACGTCTTTCGTTCCACTACTGCGGCGATTTCCCCCTCGATGAGGAGGGCGTAGTCCCCCACCCGCAGGAGGCTTCTCTCCACCTTGCAGCCGGCAAACCGCCACGGATAGCGCTCACGTGTATCGATGATGATATGGAGCGCTGCTGGGCCGTACGCTGTAAACCGCGCGCGTGGGCGCCGTTGTTTCATTCCGGTCTGGGTCTGCCAAAAGATCTGCTCGTACTCTCCTTCCTTGTGCTTGTACCGTTTCTTCAAGAAAAGAAAGTCGCAGCGCTTGCGGGTGGGGCGATTGAGCACGGGTTGAAGTTAACCCATTTTAGTGGATACCTGCATACATATACCTTGCAATAAGAGGCGTCTCAAATGCCAAGAAAGAAAAACGATGCTCACCGGAGGCAAGTACGTGGAATTGGTGAGGTCTTGGACTCAGCTTTAGGGAGCTTTAGGGTAAGGTCTTGAATTTGGTAATTTCCCTGGCTCTTCTGAAAGCCTTGCTCACGGTGGAGTAGTGCAAGCCTAAGAACTCACCTACTTCTTTTAGGGTGTTGCATCTTTTCCACCTGCGAAGTGGAGTAAAGACCTTTACAAACCGGGTTTATACTATCTACGAAGTGGGCTTTGTGAATCCTTCTTAGTTTCTCGTACTGGTCTATTTATGCCTGTAAACATCCCTGCGGTGCCCTATTCTTACTACTAAGACAAGGAGCCTTTCCTCCTCTATGCGGCACAAAACCCGATAGTCCCCCACTCTGTAACGCCAAAACTCCCGCAACTTGCCTTTCAATGGCTCTCCCAGGGACCTTGGATCTTTTAAAGGGGTAACTCTCTCTTTTAGAAACCGGATTATCCGCTTGACGCTCTGTTTGTCCAGTGTTGCCAGCTGCTTTTCAGCCTCGGGGGTAAACTCAATCCTCCAGGTCAAGGTTTCTCTCTACTTCCTCTATGGGAATGGCCTCCTCCTTGGAGGCGAGGAACCGTTCGTAGGCAGCCTCGGCCAGATAGGCGTCTTCCAGGTCGTCAAGATAGCGAAAGAGAGCTTGCCGGACATAGTAGCTCTTGGTCCGGCCCGTCTCCCTGGCAAGTTTAGATAAGCGTTCTTCAATGTCTTTGGGTAGCCTTACGGCCAGCATCTTCGGCCTCTCCATTTCTTTGTTATACACGCTATATATGTATTACGACTGGGAAGGGTACGCAAGAGAGGGAGGCTAAAATCGGCTAATCTTCTTTTTTTAGGCTGTAGTATAGCGCAACCTGAGAAATTTCTATAGATCTCCAGCTTGGAGCCGTAGTCATTGAAAGCCTATGGCTGAGGGCGGGTCGCATCTCTTCCACCTACGAAGTGGAGCAAAGGCCTATGTAAAGCGTGTTTATACCACCTACGAAGTGGAATTCACGAGTGAGTCTGACAGAGCATTCCTATGATCCATTGTCCACGTGCCGGAGTAATGAGAATCAGGTACTGGCCTTTTGGGGTGATGGTGATGTAGGGGAAGGTCCTTCATCACCTGTTGGTCTGAAGGAATCCGGGGACCTCCCGAATCTGCTCGTCAGAATCAACCTAATGAGGGTTTGATACCCTATGCCGTGTCTCACAGCCTCCTTCTTTATCTCGGCTATCAGATCCTCGGGAAGGCGCAGGGATATCTGTTTCATCTTTTTCTTCTTCTTCCACGCCTCGTAGTCTTCTTCTGTGAAAGGACTGGGCATTTCTTCTCCTTTCTCAATAAGCTCGGAGAAGTCCCCCTTGTCATAGTAAGCCCTGAGCTCTTCCAGCTTTTTAAGGTTTTCTTCCCTTTTTGCCATATCTTTTCCTCCAACTTTTTTTCTCGTTTTCGGTCATATCCCTGGCGGTAATGACGAACACCCTGTTACCCTCCTTCTTGTAAACCACGAATAACAACCTGCCCTCTGAAGTAGGACCCATGGCCAACAGGGTGTTTTTCCTTCCTTTTCTCGTGGCCCCGGTTAGGATGACTTCTTCTGCTTTATCGGGTTCAATGCCGTGCCTGGCTATGTGCTGGATGTTCCATTCAATCCATCTGAACTCTACCAAGCCCTGCCTCCTGGAATGCTATATATACCTTTTGTATATACAAAACAACCTCTGGCTCTTCCTTTGCCATCCACCAGGACTAAGATGGACAGGGGTTCCCCTAAAAATAGCATCTCTTCCACCTACGAAGTGGACTTTGTGAACGACCCCATGCAGCCTGATGGAGTAGAAAGGGAGCCAAGGAGAAAGCCTGGGCAGTAAGCTTAACATACCTCCCAAATGATCCAAAGAACTGGGGCCACCTCAGTTCAGTGTGGTAGCGATGGTGAGAGGAATAGAGGTCCCTATCCTGGTCATCCATGGAGACAAGGATGGCTTAGTGCCCATAAAGCTGGGGGAAAGGGTCTATGGGGCGGCCCCGGAACCCAAGGAGTTTTACGTGATTTCAGGGGGCAGGCCACAACGATACGGATATGGTGGGTGGCCAGCCCTATTTCAGGCGCCTCCGCTCCTTCGTTTACAGGGTGACGGGGAGAAAAGGGATTAGACTTTGCTCGCCAGCTTTAAAAACTCCTCTTCATTAATAACCTTGATCCCCAGCTGTTGGGCCCGTTGGTATTTGGAGCCAGGGCTTTCCCCTACTATTACCAGGTCTGTTTTACGGGATACAGAGTTGGAGACGGTACCTCCCAGCTTTTCTACCATGGCCTTGGCTTCGTCTCTGGTCATAGAGGATAGGGCCCCAGTGAAGACCACTGTTTTGTCCACCAAGGGGCTTTCCTTCTTTTTCTTTTCTTCTTGAAGGGTTAGACCGGCCTTAAGCATCTTTTCTACGGTCTTTTTGTTTCGCTTTTCCTGGAGGAAGGAGACCACGCTCCTGGCTGTTTCAGGACCTATGCCTTTAATTTCTATAAGCTCTGTTAAGGAAGCCTTTTCCAGGTTTTTCCAGCTTTCGAAGTAACGGGCCAGGACTTGGGCCGTGTATTCTCCTACATTGGGTATTCCTATGGCGTATATAAATCTGGCTAAAGTGGGATGTTTGGACTTTTCCAAGGCCTCCAGGAGATTCTGGGCAGACTTCTCGGCGAAGCCAGGCAATTTTAGAAGGTGCTCCGATTTCAGGGAGTAAACATCGGATAGGTCTTTCACTAAACCCTCTTCCACCAGGAGTTCCGCCGTCTTGCCTCCAAGCCCTTCTATATCCATGGCACGCCGGGATGCGAAGTGTTTAATGGCTTGTACTAGTTTGGCGGGACAGGAGATGTTTACACACTTGTAGTAAGCCCCTTCCTTCACTGCCTGGGCGCCGCACACAGGGCACTTCTCCGGTGGTAGTATAGGTGCTTCTCGGCCTGTACGTTTCTCCTTGATGACGGTGACCACTCCGGGAATCACGTCTCCTGCCCGCTGTATAAGCACCGTGTCACCCACCCGGGCGTCTAACCTTTCTACCTCATCAAAGTTGTGGAGGGATGCCCTGCTTACTATCACTCCTCCTAATTCTACAGGCTTGAGGAGGGCTACAGGGGTGATGGTACCTGTCCTTCCCACGTTGTAAATCACGTCCACCATCTGGGTGGTTTTCTGCCGGGGCTTGAATTTGGCTGCCAGGGCCCAGCGGGGAGATCGGGCTGTGGCCCCCAGCTTTTCCCAGAGATCTAAGCTGTTTACCTTGATCACCATGCCGT
>WFSI01000111.1 GCA_015486105.1 Aquificota bacterium
GACATAAGGGGGGGGGATGTGGGCATTTTCCAAAAAGGGGAGGCCTGGTTTACGAGTTTTAGTATAACAGGGCCTTGGGGTAAGCTTGATGCCCTTCTGCCCCTTTTAGGTGTGCATCACGTGCTTAATGCCTTAGCGGCTGTAGCTGTGGCTTTCCAGTTGGGGGTTGAGCCCCGGGATATTCTTCACCTTTTGGCCCATTTCCAAGGGGTTCAGGGAAGGATGGGGATCAAAATGTGGCGGGGTGTTCTCATCCTCGATGACACCTATAACGCCAATCCTGATTCTACTTGGTGGGCCTTGAAGACCCTTGTGTCCTTGCCTGCTAAGAGGAGATTTGTACTCATGGGGTCTATGTTGGAGTTGGGCAAGGAGAGCGCCTACTGGCACAGGTGGGTGGGGGAAGAGGCCCGACTCCTTGGTGTGGACTGGTTGGGTACCTTGGGGGATGGGGCCCGGGAAATGGGAGGTGTATGCCACTTTACGGATCACCAGGAGGCAGCCCATACCCTGGCCTCCCTTTTGAAGGAGGGGGATGCCCTTTTGGTCAAGGGGTCCAGGGGGCTCCGAATGGAAAAGGTTTTAGAAGCCCTTGGGGTGAATTGATGCTCTGGAAACTCCTCTACCAGTTACACGTGTATTACTTTCCCTTTAACGTCTTTCGTTACATCACCTTCAGAACTATTTATGCCACGGTCACGGCCCTTTTTATATCTCTTCTTCTCGGTCCATGGCTTATAGGTAAGCTCAGGAAGTACCGTATGGCCCAAGTGATCAGGGAGGATGGCCCCAGCAGCCATTTTAAGAAAAAGGGCACCCCTACCATGGGGGGTATTCTTATTATTCTGTCTGTCCTCTTTTCCACTTTACTATGGGCCAATCTCGCCGATTCTTTGGTATGGGTGGCTATGCTGGCCCTTTTGGGATACGGGGCTATAGGTTTTTGGGACGATTATCTCAAGGTGAGATTGGGAAATCCCAAGGGCATAGGGGCTAAGAGGAAGTTCTTTTTCCAGCTATCTTTAGCCTTGTTGTTAGGTTTTTTTCTTTATGAGAAATTGGGCATTCACTCTACGGACCTTTTGGTTCCTTTTTTTAAGAGGATATCGCCCCATTTAGGTCTCTTTTACATACCCTTTGCCCTTACGGTGATTGTGGGCTCGTCCAATGCGGTTAATCTTACCGATGGCATGGATGGCTTGGCTATTGTGCCGGCTACCATTTGTTTTGCTACATATGCCACTATCTCCTACCTTGTGGGTCATGCACGCTTTGCCCAGTACCTCAAAATCTTTTATGTTCCTGGGGCAGGGGAGGTGGCCGTTTTCTGTGGGGCCTTGGTAGGTGCTAGCTTGGGGTTTCTGTGGTTTAATTCCTATCCTGCCCAGATGTTCATGGGGGATACAGGTTCCTTGGCCTTGGGAGGGGCCTTGGGCACCGTAGCTCTCATCACTAAGCACGAGCTTTTATTGGCTATTGTGGGAGGAATATTTGTGGTGGAGACCCTCTCGGTCATCCTTCAGGTAGGATATTTCAAGCTTACAGGGGGAGGGAGGGTTTTTCGCATGGCGCCCATACACCACCATTTTGAACAGAAAGGTCTGCCCGAACCCAAAATTATAGTGCGTTTTTGGATCATTTCCTTGGTTTTTGCCCTTATCGCTCTTTCCACTCTAAAATTGAGGTGATTTGTGACCCATCTGGTTTTGGGACTTGGTGATTCTGGCTACTGGGCTGCTCGTCTTGTTTTAGATGTTCTCGCTTGTCCTCTAATAGTGGTGGACGATGGAGAGGGAGAAGAGCTGGGTAACAAGTCAGAGAAGCTGAAGGGTATAGCCAGGGATTCTGGGCTGTCCTTTCGAGCCTGTTTGGGAGGAATAAGCACCCTTCCTTCAGGCATTGCCCGGATAGTGGTGAGTCCTGGGGTACCCAAGGATCATCCCCTTATAAGTCAGGCCCTTTCAAAAGGTGCAGAGGTGGTGGGAGAGATGGAGCTGGCCTGGAGATGCTTGTCTCTCCATGGTCCTGCTCCTCAAGTAGTGGCTATCACAGGCACCAACGGTAAGACCACGGTCACGTCCATGGTAGGCCATATAGTAAGTAAGTCAAAGCTTGAGGCCTGGGTAGGGGGTAATATTGGTACCCCTTTATCCCGTTTAGTGGTGGAAGGGTCTATACCTCCATGGGTGATTTTAGAGGTGAGTAGTTTTCAATTGGAGTGGGCGGATACCTTCAGCCCTGTGGTGGGGGCCATCATCAATCTGGGGGAGGATCATTTGGACCGCCATGGTGATATGGAGACATACCGGGCCTTGAAATCCCGTATCCTTCCTGTGGGGGGTAGGACCTTGTTGAAGGCTGAAGATCCTTGGCTTCAACCACTTGCAAGGAAGGATACATATCTTTTCTCTTCTACAAGGGGAGTGGATAGGGGCCTGGGGATAGAAGAGGGTGTGATTTACTGGAGGGGGGACTCAAGAGTAGAGGAGGTTGTAGATGTGGAGAAGCTGGACCATAACCTTCGTCTAAATCTGGACAATGTCATGGCCGCCCTGGCCCTGGGAAAGATAGTGGGTCTCTCTTTTTCCCCCATGTTATCTGCCTTGAAGACCTTCAACTTTTTGCCTCATCGCTTAGAAATGGTGGGGGAGAGGGGGGGGATAAAGTTCTATAATGACTCTAAGGCCACCAATCCACCTTCAGTGGCTCGGGCACTTTCCCTTTTGGAAGATCCGGTAGTCCTTCTCATGGGTGGTAGAAATAAGGGCCTGAGTTTCACTTCTCTTGCTCCCCTTATTAGTGAGCGGGTTAAGGGGTTGGTGGTTTTTGGAGAGGCTAAGAATGATATCCTCAGGGACCTTTCTGAAATTAGCATCCCTATGGAAGAAGCCCAGACCATGGAAGGGGCTTTTAAAAAGGCTGTGAGATGGGTAGAAAAGGGAGATGTCCTTCTCCTTTCTCCTGGTTGTGCCAGCTTCGACGAGTTTTCTTCCTATGTGGAGAGGGGAGACTGCTTTAGAAGGTTGGTGTCTTCCCTTGATTTTTTGTGAAACTTGTCCCATTAAATGGTTCAGATTTCTATTAGGAGGTGGGTTATGGCTGTTGTAAAGGTTGACGAAGAGTTGTGTACTGCTTGTGGTGTGTGTTCTGACCTGTGTCCCGATGTTTTTGACTTGGACGATGTGGCCACTGTGAAGGTGGCAGATGTAGAAGGAGAGCTGCTGGATTGCGCCAAAGAGGCTGCTGAGTCCTGTCCTGGTGAGGCTATCCAGATAGAGGAATAGGTTTCTTAGAGATTGTTCAGAGGAAGTTTGATGCCCTTTTCCAGGATAGTGTGTTGGGTGTTTTTCCAGGGGAAAAGGGTATGGAATAGGGTGAGATCGGAGAGGGGATATGCTGATGGGGGCTATCTATATCCCCTCTCTTAATATACAAGTGGTAAGATAGGCAGTTTGCCTCTTGGGGATGGATTTTATATGGCGGTTTTGATGGCAGGGAGAAAGGGAGGTACCTGGTGAGTTCCTGGTGAGTGAAGGATTTCTTTCATACTCCCCTGAGGTTCCTTATCCAAGAGTTATTCCGCGGAGTGAGCATCCCTTATCTAGAAAGGATGTATGGCCTGAGGCCCTGAAGGTGATTCGTCGTCTTGGCAAGTTTGGATATACGGCCTATCTGGTGGGGGGTGGAGTTAGGGATCTCCTTTTAGACAGAAGGCCCAAGGACTTTGATGTGGCTACTAATGCCTCCCCTGAAGATGTGAGAAGGCTTTTTAACAACTCTCGGATTATTGGCAGCAGATTCCGGTTGGTTCAGGTCTATTTTAGGGGAGGGAGGATTGTTGAGGTTTCCACTTTTCGTCGGGATCCCGATGTCCAGGACATGGAAGAGGCTGAGGACGCTGAGGGCTCCTATTCTTTGAACAATCTCTATGGAGATCCCTACCAAGATGTGATGAGGAGAGATTTCACCATCAATGCCCTTTTCTACGATCCCAAGGATTTCAGCATCATCGATTATGTAGGGGGATGGGAAGACATTCATAGGAGGGTGCTCCGGGCAATAGGTGATCCTCAGGAAAGATTTGCTGAGGATCCTGTGAGGATGACCAGGGCTGTGGAATTTGCCAGCCGGTTGGGTTTTTACCTTCATCCTTCTGTAGAGGAGGCTATAATGGATGATGGATGGAGAGTGACCCAGGCTTCTTCCGAGCGCCTTAGGGAGGAGATCCTGGGCATCTTGCTCAGCGGAGCATCCGGACGGGCCATGGATCTTATGAACATCCTGGGTTTGGTGAGCCACCTTTTTCTCAAAACTCAGGGGCTCATGACTCCTCATATGGATGAGGTGGTCTCTCTCTTAGTGAAGGCTGATGGGAGCATCAGAAGGGACTCTCCTTGGGCACCTGGACAGTTTCTTGCCCTGTTGCTGTTGCCGTGGTTGAGATCTCTTTGTCCCTTCACCTCTAAGATTATCTTGGGACAGACTTTAGAGATTATAGATCAGGCAGTGCTCATGGTGAAGTCTGATCTCTTCCTCTCTGCCCGTCTTTCCCATATTACCAGGGAGCTTCTTCTATCCCTATGGAGGTTGGCCCGGGGTCCCAGGGTCCGGGGTGCTGGAAGATTCAGGGAAAATGAATGCTTCCAAGCTGCCCTGGATCTTTTTAAGGTGGAGAGCTTGGTGTATCGAAGGGACAGGGTTCTTCTGGATCAGTGGCATGAGATGGAGGGGAGGAAAAGGAAACCTTTTTACAGAAACCGGCCCAAGGGCCTTATGCGTTGACCCCTTGCGATCAGGGGGTGTAGAAAAGGGACATGAAATTTATCTTGGCCCTGCATAGTGAGATCCCCATGCCCCTGGCTTCATCTTCTGTGGTTACCCTGGGTAACTTCGATGGTGTTCATCTGGGTCATCGAGAGCTTTTCCATAAAACCGTTGATCGAGCCCGGGAGCTGGGTATCACTTCTATCGCCCTTTCCTTTTATCCCCATCCCCTCAAGATTCTCAATCCTCCCAAGGCCCCTCCTGTACTGTTACCCCTTGATGAGAAGGTGAGATTGTTGGAATCCTTCGGATTGAATTATTTCTTGTGTGTACGCTTCACTCCAGATTTTGCATCTTTAAAGGCTTTCTCTTTTGTGAAAGAGATTCTCGTTGGAAGTTTGGGTGTAAGAGAGGTGTATGTGGGGAAGGATTTCCGTTTTGGCAGAGGTAGAGAGGGGGATGTTCGATATTTGAAGGAGGTGGGATCACGTTTTGGTTTCTCTGTAGAAGTTGTGAAACCGGTGATAGTAGAGGGACATCTGGTTAGTAGCACGAGGATTAGGAGGTTGCTTATAGGAGGGGATGTTCAGAGTGCTTGGAAACTCTTAGGCAGACCTTATAAGTTGGTGGGTAAAGTTATCAGGGGAGCAGGGAGGGGAAGGAAATTGGGTTTCCCTACGGCAAATTTGGATCCGGAAAATGAGGTTATTCCCAAAGGTGGTGTTTATTCAGTTGGTGTGGAATTGGGGAATAAAGTTTATCCTGGAGTGGTGAGTATTGGTTATAACCCTACTTTCGATGATGAAAAACACAAAAAAGTTGAGGTATATATAATTGACTTTTGTAATTATTTGTATAATAAGAGAATTGGTGTTTTGTTTTTTGATAGGATAAGGGATGAGGAGAAATTTCCATCTCCTTACGTATTGGCGCAGCAGATAAAGAGGGATGTAGAGGAGGCCAAGGTAGCATGGATAAGATACTCCTCAAGGCATGGGGAATTGGGGTTCTGATTCTTGTTTTGCTGTCTTCTGCTGAGGCATCCTTTTGGTTTAAAGGTGTGAGATACTGGACTGCACCTGATCACACCAGAGTGGTCTTAGATGTTACTGGACCAGGAAAAGTCAGAACCTTTAAACTTTATCATCCCACGAGATTGGTAGTGGATATAGATCGTGTAAAGGTGGGGCACCCTGGAAAACAAAAAGTAGGAGATGGGCTGGTAAAGGAGATACGTTGGGCTCCTAAGGGTAAGGGCAGTAGAGTGGTTTTGGTTCTAACTAAGGATTTGAAGTACAGTTTTTTCTATCTTAAGCCTTTTAGGACAGGAAATGCTCGTTATGTGTTGGATGTGAATAAACCTGAGGATGTGGTAGCCAAGGAAAAACTTAAGAGAGTGGAGGAGGCTACGAAACAGAAACAGGAGCAACACTTTATAGTGGTGGTTGATCCTGGACATGGGGGGGATGACCCCGGTGCTATGCATAACGGACTCATGGAAAAGCGGGTGGTGTTTTCCATTGCAAGAAAGCTGGTCAATATCCTTAACTCCACGCCTGGATTTAGGGCTTATCTTACAAGGAAAGGTGACTATTTTCTCCCTTTGAGAAAGAGGGTGGAGATAGCTCATGATTACAAAGCTGATCTTTTTATTAGTATCCATTGCAATGCTGCTCCAGACAGGAGGGCCAAAGGGGTTATGGTGTTTGCTCTGTCTAATAGGGGGGCGACGGATAACGTATCTCGTATGCTGGCTAGAATAGAGAACACTGCTGATATGATGGAAGTGGATTTTAGTAAAAAGAGAGAGATAAACTATATTCTACTGGACATGGCCCAGGATTATTCCAGGTTGGAGAGCAGGAAGTTTGCCCGAGTAGCCCTGGAGAGCTTGGTTAAGTACACGGGGTTGCACAGAGGTGGGGTGAAACGGGCAAGATTTGCAGTGCTGAAGAATCCAGGGATTCCCTCTGTTTTAGTTGAGGTGGGTTTTCTCACCAATAGGAGGGAGGCCCGACTTTTGAGATCGGACATTTTCCGCACCAGGGTGGCCATTGCCTTGGCTGATGCGGTGGAAGGGTATTTCAAGGGTAAAAAGAAGGCCCCATCTCCCCAGGTTATTATGGCTAGTGCTCAGAAGGCTAAAACCCAGGTAAAGCGTCCCCCTCTCCGTGAGGTAGAAGGGAATGGCTCTTGCAAGAAACCCTCTCATTTCCATAAAAAATGGCTCATCCACGTGGTAAGGAAAGGGGATACCCTTTGGGATATTTCTAAAAAGTATGGTGTTAAGATCAGGACAATTGTTACTGCTAACGGTCTTCATAAGTCTGTAATTTATCCTGGCCAGCGCCTCATATTTCCTGTAAAGGTCACTTCCCTTTAGAGGTTCATGTAGCCTTTGTTTTTAGGGTTTCCCTATGTGGAGGAAGGGTTCTCTTTAATTGAGGCTCATCTTTGAAAACCTGATTAGGATAACTCACTGGTTACACCATACTTATCCAGTTTTCCACAGACGTATGCCACTATGTTTCTGGAGGGGTAGGAAGTTACACTACCTCCACCCGGCTGGGAATCCCAAAGCCCGCCTGCCTCATGAGC
>WFSI01000112.1 GCA_015486105.1 Aquificota bacterium
GAGAGAGAGGATGGGAAAGCCAAAGACGTTTGTACCAAAGTTGAGCTCCATGAACGCTCCTCCTCTAAAATTTTTACAAAATGTTTATGAATATATAAACGGTAAACATCAGGAAGATGCCCAAGACCATGTAGAGCATGTAATTCTCCACAAGGCCTGTTTGAATCCTCCTAAATGTCCTGTACCCCGTCCTTACCAATTCCGCAGCCCCATTCACGGCACCGTCCACCACAAAGGGCTCTATTGCCACCCTGGTAAGCCAGGCAAAGGTCTTTCCCAGCCAGGCAGCCCCGTTAACAGCCCCATCTATAATCCACTGGTCAAACTTCCAGGAGTAGTAGGCCAGATCCACAACCCTCCAAATGATAAGGGCACCATAAATCTCATCCACCCAGTACTTGTGGTACAAAATCTTGTGAAGGGCCCAGGTTCTCCTCACAAGCTGAGCAGGATCGAAGACCTTCTTCAAGAAGGTGAGGTAAGCGACGAATATGCCCAACAACCCAGCAACAACTGAGATAAGGACTAGGAGCATCTCCGGAAACTCCCCTTCTGCCTCATGAGCCCCAGCAACTTCCTCCCCAGCCTTCTCCCCATGGACCTTCATAGCTTCATGGGTACCGGCTCCATGAATCACCGCCTGAGCTGCCTCATAACCTTGGGCATGGGCACCAGGATGATACTCCTGAATCACCGGAGCCAGAAAAGCATCAAAGTAAGGTTTATGCTCAGCGTTCTTCAGGCCAAAAAAACCGGCAAAGGCTGCTCCAAAAGCCAAAAATACAAGAGGAATAGTCATCACCTTAGGAGCTTCGTGGAGATGATGGGAGATCTCATGGGGTATTCTATCCTTCCCCATAAAGGCCATAAAAACAGCCCTAAAAGTGTAGTAAGCCGTCAGAAAGGCGGTAAAGGTTCCTAAAAACCAGAGAACATAATGACCCGTATAGAAGGTGTGGGCAAGAATCTCATCCTTGGACCAGAACCCGGCAAAGGGAGGGATACCGGATAGGGCCAAGGCCGCTACTATAAAAGTAATGGTAGTAACAGGCATCCATTTCTTGAGATTACCCATAATACGCATATCCAAAACGTCCATCATGGCATGCATAACGGAACCCGCCGCAAGAAAGAGGAGACCCTTAAAAAAGGCATGGGTCATGAGATGAAAGATCCCTGCGGCATAGGCACCAACGCCGCATCCCAAGAACATGTAACCCAGCTGGCTCACCGTAGAGTAAGCCAGAACCCTCTTGATATCATACTGACTGGTACCAATGGTCGCTGAGACAAAGGCCGTCAAACAACCCACCACTGCCACCACCTCCATGGAAATAGGAGCCATGTTGTAAAGGATATTGCTCCTGGCCACCATATAGACACCAGCTGTAACCATTGTAGCCGCATGGATAAGGGCCGACACGGGAGTAGGGCCCTCCATGGCATCGGGCAACCACACATAGAGAGGTATCTGGGCCGATTTCCCCGTGGCGCCCACAAAAAGGAGAATAGTAGCAATGGTAACCACCTGAGGACTAAGAAGATGGGCACGAGAAAATATTACATGGTAATCTAGAGATCCCAGATAGTACCACAAGGTAAACATACCCATAATAAAACCGGCATCACCAATCCTATTGGCGATAAAGGCCTTCTTACCAGCATTGGAAGCCGTATCTCTTTCGTACCAGAAACCAATAAGGAGGTAAGAACAAAGGCCCACTCCTTCCCAACCTACAAACATGAGGGCGTAACTGGAGCCCAGAACCAGAATGAGCATGAAAAACACGAAGAGATTGAGATAGGTAAAGAACCTGGGATAGCCAGGGTCATGGCCCATATACCCAATGGAATAGACGTGAATCCAGAAGGAAAGGGTAGTAACCACCATAAGCATGACAGCGGAAAGCTGATCCACCAGAAAGGCCGCTTTCACATGGATACTCCCGGAAACAATCCAGTCAAAGAGGTTGATGGTAGTAGTGTGACCAGCGAGGACATCAAGGAGGACCAAAATAGAAAAAAGCCACGAAAGCCCCAAAGCCGGAACAGCTATAAGATGAGCCTTTTTCTTTATAAATTTAATGCCGAAAAGGCCATTAATAACAAAACCCGCTAAAGGGAAGGCGGGAATCAACCAGGCGTATTTTACCATTTCTCCTCCTCCCTCACCACTTCATCAAGTTGAAAGAGTCCACGTTAACAGTAAACCGGTTTCTGTAAAGGGCAACTACAATGGCCATACCCACGGCAGCTTCCCCCGCTGCCACAGTAATGATAAAGACGGCCAAGACCTGTCCCACCAGGTTCCCCACGGCAGAAGAGATACCAATAAGGGCAATGTTCACGGCATTAAGCATGAGCTCAATAGACATAAGGACAATAAAAACGTTCCTCCTGCTCAAGGCCCCCACTACCCCTATGGCAAAGATAATGAGAGAAAAGATTATGACATGGCTTAAGGGGATCATTCTTTCACCTCTCCAGCTTGTACTTAGCCAAAACTATGGCTCCAATCATGGCCGCCAAAAGGAGAATAGAGGCTACTTCAAAGGGGAAAAGGTACTTGGTATACAAAACCACCCCCAAGGCCTCTGTATTACCCCCGGCAGGAACCATCTTAGAAGCCAGGGCCCCTGTGGAGTTCCAAAGGGTACCCACCACAATAAAAGCCACCTCTACCACCAAAAGAAGGGCTATAAAAACGGCAATGAGCCACTGACCGTGGGCCTGCTTAACCTCGTTCTCTTCTGCCTTTACCAGCATAATGACAAAGATAATGAGGCCCACCACCCCACCCGCATAGACCAAGACCTGAATAGCCGCCAGCAATTCGGCATTCATAATTACATAGGTGGCTGCAAGGCAGAGGAAAGTGAGAATAAGGAAAATGGCACTGTGTACCGCCCTCCTTCTGGTAATCACCATGAGAGCCATGATGACCGCAAGAACAGCAAAGACGTAAAAGAAAAGCTGTGCCCAGCTCATACCTTAACCCCTCTCACTTTTTAAACGTCCTTTCCCAGGCCTTGTAATCGGCCTGGAGCTTTTGAATATCAAATACAAACTCACCCTTATCGTAAGTGGCTGCTTCGTAGTAACTTGTCATTTCAATGGCCTTGCCTTTGACAGGACACGCCTCCACACACAAGCCACAAAAGAGACACTCGCCAAAGTTTATGGTGAACTCTACGGGCTTCCTCTCTTTACCCTTCCCCTCTCCCTTTACAGTGATACACCCCACGGGACAGGCCCGGGCACACATACCGCAGGCGATGCATTTCAGGTTTCCCTCCTCATCATGGATGAGACGGATGATGCCCCTGAAAGCGGGATAGGGAGTCCACTTCTCCTTAGGATACTGCATGGTGACAGCCTTCTGATAGTTATAGGTAACCGTCCGCTTTAAGCCTATAGCCAAGTCTTTCATAAGAACCTTACTCACCAATCCCACCTTCACACCTCCCTACACCAGCATCATCACCACACCCGTAACCACGATATTGGCCAGGACAACGGGCAACATGATCTTCCAGCCAATCCTCATGAATTGGTCATACCTGTATCTGGGAAAAGTCCCTCTCACCCATATAAAGAAATAGAAGAAAGCGCACATCTTTATAAGAAACCAGATAATCCCTGGAAGGAATGGACCCTTCCACCCACCCAAAAAGAGAATCACCGCCATGCATGACACAACGATCATATTGGCGTACTCTGCCAAAAAGAAATAGGCAAATTTGAAACCGCTGTACTCTGTGTGGAAACCTGCTACCAGCTCATTTTCTGCTTCGGGCAAATCGAAGGGAACCCTATTCAACTCACCCAAAGCCGCTATAACGTAGATCACAAAGGCCACAGGCTGATAGACAATGTTCCACATTTTGCTCTGGGCCTCCACAATCTTTACCAGGTCCAAGGAGCCAGAGATCATTAGTACCCCTATAATGGAGAAACCCAGAAAGATCTCGTATGAGAACATCTGGGCTGCTGACCTCAAGCCACCCAAGATGGGATACTTAGACCCAGAAGCCCAGCCAGCCAAGAGAATGCCCATGGTACCCACTGATGCCAGTGAGAGAACATAAAGCACGCCGATATTGAGGCGGGTCACCATGAAATTGTATGAGAAGGGAATAACCGCCAGTAACACCAAAGACATCACCAGGGTAAGGATAGGGGCAAAATAAAAGGTCCATTTGCTGGCATCATGGGGAACTATATCCTCTTTAACAAAGAGCTTGAGGCCATCGGCAATAGGCTGGAGAAGGCCATGGGGGCCAACCCTCATAGGTCCCAGACGGAGTTGCATGTGGCCAATCACCTTTCTCTCTAAGTATGTAAGGTAAGCCACCACCAAAAGGGCCAGGGCAAAGACCACTATCATCTTAATAATGACCAGCACCAATTCCTGTCCCATCTTTCCCTCCTTACCTGTCCACTTCGCCCAGGACCACGTCTATGCTCCCAATGGCGGCTATCACATCAGCCACCAAGTGCCCCTTGATCATGGTAGGCAGGGAGATGAGGTTAGCAAAAGAAGGGGCCTTGATCTTCACTCTGTAGGGCTTCGTGGATCCATCACTCACGATATAGAAACCCAACTCCCCCTTTGGGGCCTCAACTGAAGCATAAACCTCACCCTTAGGGGGTTTCATCACCTTGGGTACCTTGGCCATGACAGGGCCTTCCACCTTTTCCAAGATATCTAAACACTGCTCCACTATCTTGCAGGATTCCCTCATCTCTTTGAGCCTCACCAGATACCGGGCATACACGTCACAGCCCGGCTCCACGGCGATCTCCCAATCAAGCTTGTCATATCCTGAGTAAGGCTCATCCTTCCGTATATCCCAATAGACCCCTGAGCCCCTTATACTAGGACCAGAGAGGCCTAAATTGAGCCCATCCTCCCCCGATATCTTGGCCACATTCACTGTCCTGCTCAGCCACATCCTGTTCTTGAGAATGAGATCGTCGTAATCCTTGGCCTTCTTGGGAAAGATTTTGCAGAAATCCTTGGCCTGCTCTATAAAGCCCTCAGGAAGGTCATTAGCCACACCACCAATACGGAAGTAACTGGTGATGAGCCGGGCCCCACAAACCATCTCAAAGAGATCCAGTATAGCCTCCCTATCCCGGAAACAGTAAAGAAACACCGTCATGGCCCCTATATCCAGGGCATGAGTAGCAAGCCATACCAAGTGGCTGGAGATTCGAGTCAACTCAGCCATCATCACCCGGATGTACTGGGCCCGCTCAGGCACTTCTAAACCCAGAAGTTTCTCCATGGCCAGCACATAGCCAAAGTTCATGGCATTGGAGGAGATATAATCCAATCGGTCAGTGTAAGGTAGAAACTGGGAATAGGTGAGAGATTCAGCCAGTTTCTCCATACCCCGATGGAGATAGCCTATAACCACCTCCGAATCCACAATTCTCTCTCCCTCCAAGGCCAAAACAAGCCTCAACACCCCATGGGTACTTGGATGCTGGGGACCCATGTTGACCCA
>WFSI01000113.1 GCA_015486105.1 Aquificota bacterium
CTCCCTGGACACCGTGAAAGCAGTCGACGCGGCAGCCCGCATCAGGACCAGGGAGATCATAGAGCAGATCTCTGGCAACATCCAGGCCCTGTAACCGCACAGACTCCAAGCCCTTCACTTTTTATATGGAAAATAGACAGGCAAAACGTTCCGCGCGCCGGACATGTGAGAGAATTTCAGGTTGAGATTAGAGTGGCTTTTGTGCCATCTTCCATCCCAGACTGAAATATGGAGGTGTCTATGCTCCCTCTCGAAGGAATTACGGTGCTGGATCTCACCAGACTCCTGCCTGGGCCCTACTGCTCAATGATCCTGGCAGACCTGGGGGCCACAGTGATCAAGGTGGAGCCACCCTACCCCGGAGACTACATGAGAGAGTTTGAGCCCAAGCTGAAGAAGGAGAGCGCCTTCTTTTATGCCGTCAACAGGAACAAGATGAGCATCTCCCTCAACCTCAAGGACCCGAAAGACAGAGATACCCTCTTGAATCTCGTGCCAAAGGCCCATGTGCTCATGGAAGGGTTCCGGCCAGGGGTGATTAAGAAGTTGGGACTGGATTATGAAACCCTCAAAGAGATGAACCCAAGATTGATCTACTGCTCCATAACAGGTTTCGGTCAGGATGGACCATACCGCGACCTGCCGGGCCACGACATCAACTACATCGCTCTGGGAGGCGTGCTGGACCAGATAGGCATCAAGAACGGACCTCCCATCCTCCCCACCATAGCAATAGCCGACCTGAGTTCGGCCTTCTGGGCGGCCATCGCCATCCTGGCTGCCCTGCTCCAGGCGAAAGAGAAAGGTGAAGGAACATTCATAGATGTCTCCATGATGGACTCCGTCGTCTCCTGGCTGCCCATCCACTTGGTTCAGTATGCCGCAACAGGCAAGGCACCCACACGGGGAGACTTCTTCCTGTCCGGCAGACAGCCGTGTTACAGAATCTACGAAACGGCAGACGGAGAGTATGTAGCCCTGGGGGCCCTGGAGGAAAAGTTCTGGGGGGTATTCTGCCAAGCCGTGGACCGGAAGGATCTCCTTCCTCACCAGTTCTCGGAAGATCCCGCCACTACAGACGACGTGGAGGCCATCTTCAGGTCCAGAACCAGAGAAGAGTGGATCAACCTGGCCAAAGAGACCAAAGACCTTATCATCACTCCTGTGAACAGCCTTCCCGAAGTGATGGAAGACCCGCAGGTGAAAGATCGGGACCTCGTATGGAAGGTGAAGCACCCGGAGGAGGGAGAATTGATGATGGTGGCCCCCCCTTTCAAAATGGCCGGGGCAAACTTCAGATGCAGAAAGTTACCACCTGCACTGGATGAGGACAGGAGAAAGATTCTGGAACAGATTACTGATAAGGAATGATTCAGCACACATCCAGATTGCCGGGGTCTCCTCGAACAGGAGTTCACCCGTCGGTGAGAATTGAAAGGCAGGGCGTTATGAGCATATGTCAGTGTTACCAATATATTATGCCTAACCTGACTTTCGCCTTTAAAAGTTCACCTTGGGAAAACTCCCCGGCTCACTTCTCCAGGGTAGAAACCTTTTTAAACCGCTCCATGTAACGGCTGGCTTTCCCCTTGTCGCCCAAGGCTTCATAAGTCTTGGCCAAGTTATAGAGGACATTGGGATTCTCCTTCCTGAGTTTCAAGCTGTGGAGATAGGCCCACTTTGCCATCTTGTAGTTACCCAGCATGAAGTAGGTGTTCCCTAAGTTGTAATAAACCCCAGCCAGGTTTTCCGAGGTGTAAATGGCCAGCCTGAAATAGTAGAGGGCTTTCTTCGCCCTTTTGAGCTTATAGGCCACCAACCCCATCTTGTAGAAAAGTTCAGGGTCTACACTCCCCAATGCAAGGCCCCTGTACCTGTCGTAACACCTGAAGGCCTCTCCAAGCCTTCCTGTATCGTAGTAAGCATCCCCCAATTTGTACCAGTAGATCGCTCCTTTTTTGTTGAGCCCAACGGCTTTTCTCAAATAGTCCTCAGCCTTTTGAAGGTCCTTTAACTCTAAATACATCAGTCCTATATCATAGTATATGTCAGGGTCGTTTTGCTCCACAGAGAGGGCATCCTGAAATGCCTTAAGGGCCTCCTTCTTGTCACCCAACCTCGAATGCGCAATACCCAACAGGGACTTGTAATAAGAAGAGTGGGAATACATCCCATCATAAGATTGGACCTTGGCCACAAGCTGTTTCAGCTTATCCGGCTCCAGCTTCCTCACATCAAAGTCAAGGGGTATATCAGTGATTCCATAGGACTTGACAATAGATTCAAAAGGCTCCTTCCTCACAAAAAGAACGTTATTCCTATCAAAGCAGACAAGGACCCAGAAGGGGTCTTTCATCAGATACTTTGCAAGGGGATGCTTCCTCTTGATAATCACAGAGTTGATCTTATACTGCCATACCAGTCTCCAGAAGGTCTTGGGGTTCCTTAAAGCCCTGTCAAAGAGCAAATAGTCCCTTCCCGTATGCAGTGTAGGAGTCCTTCCGTCAATAAAGACCTTGATATCAGGCCAGTTGTTCCAGATGATGAATCCGCCGTAGCCATAGAGATCCAGCATATTCCCCCTGATCCCCGTATGCCTCACAAAGGTGCACAGGGCGTCGGGATAATGGTTCCTGTCATAGGTAAAACCCACATTGAGCCTCTTGACTGGGCCGTAGAAGCCTATAAACACCAGCGCTAATAACAGGACAAGAAAGACTCTGGCCACTCTTTTGGCCTCAAACCTCCTTAATCCGTCAAAAACGAATGGATAAGAGAACAGGAAGAACAAAGGGATAAAGCGCACATGGGAGAACATGAGATAGGCGCCAGAGAGCAACAGGAGAAAAGCCTCTAACCTAAAGCTGAGCAGGGCACCCAAAAGAAATAGGAAAAAACCCACTTTCAAGACAGGGTTGACCCCAAAGTTGATCAGAGAAACAGGGGAAAACCTCATCCACTCATTGATCAGGTAGGTGGTCTCCTTCATGGCCTGGTGTCTGAAAGGCACTTTATAAACGGCCGGTCCAAATGGATTGACAAAAGAGGCCAGGACAACCAGGGCTACAAGGGCCAGGAGTTGTCCAGCCACCTTCCACTCCCCTTTTAAAAGGGGAAAGACCGCATAGGCTCCTATGATGAGGGGCAGCAGGATAAAGCTGCCATGGGTGTTCACCCAGAGAAGTTCTAAGGGCACGAGAGGAACCAACCAAAGAACATTGCGCTTTTGGCGATGGAGTTCCAGCAGGAGAAGGGCCAGGGCTATGTATACATACGAGAGGATATGGGGACGGACATAGAACCTGCCCTTTGCAACAAACAGTATCACCAATGCCAGGAGGGTAAAAATCCACCAGTTGCCACCCTTGATCCTGGCTATCCACCAGAGCACAAGAAAGAGGAGAGAAACCACCACGGCCTTGAAGATAACCAGCCCTACAAAGCCAAAATGGCTGTAAATCAGGTAGATGAACCACTGGAAGAGCCAGGCAGTATTGTACCATTTTTCTCCATAATGGGTGAAAGAGAAGGGGTCATGGGTGACAATGGCATGATGCTGGAACATCCATCGTCCACTGGCCAAGTGCCACCAGACATCGAAACTTGTGATCTTTCCCAAGCCAAAGGAGGCGTACAAACAGCACGCCAGCAGAACCAGGCCGAAAGCTACATACCTTTGTAAATCGTTCCTATCCATGCCCTGGCTTCTTTGGCCTCCTTTCTCTCAGGAGCTTGTTTAATGAGAGTTTCAAATTCATTCAGAGACCTTACCCTATCTCCCAGATAGTAGTAAACCTTGCCAAGGAGCAATCGGGCCTCTATAAAAGAGCCATTCAATTGCAGGGTCTTTTGGAGAGCTTTCCTGCTTAAGGACAGAAATTGGAGTCTCTCTTTCCTTTCCTCTGCTTTAGCTGCTCTGACAAAGTAGAGATACCCCAGGTTGTAATAGGCTGAAGTGTTGCCTTTCCAGTATCTTAAGGCCGTTTTGTATGCCCTTTCAGCCTGTTGGTACTCTCTCCTCTTGATGTGGAGGTTTCCCAGGTTGACACAGGCATTGGACCTGCCGGTGATGGTGTTGACCGTCTTGGGGGAGAGGGCCAGCCTGAACTGCTTCTCCGCCTCCTGGAGCCTCCCAGCATCCATGAGGGCAGCGCCGTAGTTGTCGTGAACCTTGCCGAAGTTTGGGGATCTCTTCACCGTATCTTCCCAAAGGGTCAACCCGTTTCTCCAAACCAGGCTCCTTTCGGCAGAGGCTATTCCTCCGGCAAGGGTGATCAGTACCAAGAAGATCAGTACTCCATTGTATACCAGGTTCTTTCCCTCACCCTCCTGCCTCTTTGCAAGAAAGACAAGGGCATAAGGAACCATAAAGCAGGCGGCAATTGAGGGTAAATAGAGATAACGCTCAGCCAAAGGTGTAGAGACCACTTTAATATAAACAGGGATCAGGGACGGCAGAAGAGCCGCAAAAAAGAAGGCCAGCCAGAATTTCATCAAATGCTCCCGGTCCAGTTTCACCACGGCCAGGACAACTAAGAGGAGAACGATCAACCCGGCAACGGGATGGTAAAGCCCCGGCACTTCCCCTACAAAGGCATTCTGGGGAAAGGACCAAAAGGATTTCACTAAATAGAACCAGAGAGAAGAAAAGAAGAGCTGGATGAAATGGATAACGGTCATTCCTTTAAGGCTGAGACGAACTATCCTTTCGGCCAGGTGGAGGGAATTGGCACGGAAGGTGATATAGACCAAAAAAGGGGCGCCGTACACCAGGCCGAAGAGGGCCCCTTTCTTGTCCCTGTTGAGGATAAGCTCGTACAGTATCACCACGGCTGGAAAGGCTATGCCTATGAATTTAGACCCCAAGGAGAAGAGAAAGAAGACAAAGGACAGGACCAGGGCAACAGGCCTTCTCTCCTGTCGAAAGAGAACATAGGCCAGAAAAGCCAACAGGAAGAAGAGGGTAGCCATGATATCCGTCCTGCCTGCAATCCAGGCCACCGACTCCGTGTGGATGGGATGCACGGCAAAGAGAGCTGCAGTAAAGAAGGCAAGAAGGTTCTTGCTTTCCATCTTGGAATGATAATCCAGTATCGTTTTGGTTAGCGGAAACACCAGGAGAACGCATAAAGCATGAAGAATCACATTGGTGAGATGATAACCAAGGGGACTCCACCGCCAAATGAGAAAGTCCAGGAGAAAGGTGACTCCCACCACGGGCCTGTAGTAGAATCCCCCAGATTTGAAAAGAGATAAGCCACTGAGATTGTGGATCTCCATGTAGATGAGGTGGATGTCATCCCAGACGAAAGAAGCGAGCAAGGACGTTGAAAGGGCTACAACGGAAATTAACACCAACAAAAGCAAAAAAATCCATTTCCTATGCGTTTCTACGCTCAGATTTTACTCCCTTAGGGTACATCATTAGAAGAATCTGCTCAATGTAATTATAATATCTCGGTCTACCGGTTATTTCAACATGGTTCCTACTGAGGGAGAGGTTAGGTGGGGATGGTCATGTGGATTGGGTATAAGGCCATTCCCTATGCGTTTCTACACTCAGCTCTGGGGCAGCTCTTCAAATGCCTCAAGCAGCCCCGTCCTCAACAAAGCCAACCTCCTTGCTCCCTTGCCTTAACAAAGTAAACCACTACCGGCTAAAGCCGGTAGCTTTGAGGTCGGCTATAAGCCGACTAAAGATCCTCGCCATCAATCTTGAAGTCGCCATCTATAGGCTCTTTGCCCTGTTGTTCTATGTACTGCATGATGACTTCATCTGTCACATTCCCTGAACTAGCTGCAAAATACCCACGAGCCCATAGATGACGACCCCAGAATTGCCTCCCCAACACTTTAAATTCCATCAGCATCTTGCGCGAAGTCTTCCCTTTTATCGACTTCAGCAAGTCGCTCACAGAAAGATGCGGTGGTACCGATACGAAAATATGGACGTGATCCCGTGATATATGCCCCTTCAATATTTCAACATCCTTGGATTTGCATATTTCTCGGACTAATTCACGTAGCCTAGTCGCTATCGCTCCCCCCAATACAGGCTTGCGGTATTTCGTGATCCATACCAAATGGTACTTCAGATCATAAACAGTATGGCTCGACCGGCGATAGTGCTCCATACCGCAAGCTTACTAAAGTCTTCGCCTGAAGGCGAGGGTTTTTCTCCCATTCCCCGAAGGAGACAATAACCTGGCAACAGGGCTATGTCCATACGACTTTTCCACCTACGAAGTGGAGCAAACGGGCATTCGGTTTGCCTGTGCCATGGGAAAGAAAAAGGGACTAGGCCAAAATGCCCAATTAAATGGTAGGCCCCTAAAAGCATGCTTAACAAAAAAAGCGGGAACCAGAGAGGGCTCCCGCTTTTAGTCACCTGTAAGTTCAGCCTCTAGAAATCATCTCCACCATGTATAACCTCACCCTTCTCATCAGTGGCACCATAGTAAGCATCGCTATTATCGTTGTCCAAATCACCTTGAGCAAGTATGGCTATATCAGCGGTAACATCCCTGACACCATTCGTCATTTGAGCATCAGAGATGGCTCCTATTGGACAAGCGCCGTTTACATCAGCACTAGTATTGAAATTGGTGCCAGCCCTCCAGTTCTTAACGCCGTAGTTGTAATAGACCTTACCGGCCGGCTTGAAGCCAAGATCTGCAAAGTGAGCACAGTTATCCTCATTTGTAAGATCAAAATCCCTAGTAGTAGAGGTAATAGCAGACTCAGGCGCCGGGCCCACCAGGTAATACGCATCATGCTCCGCCGCGTAGGCCTCCTCGCATGTCCTGATGGCACCGATATTGGTCTTGGCCTCCGAGGTCTTGGCCTTCATCTGGAACTTCCTGTACTGGGGAATGGCGATGGCCGCCAGGATGGCGATGATGGCCACCACGATCATCAGCTCGATGAGGGTGAAACCCTTGCTGGTCTTTCTCAACTCTCTCCACTTGATTATCATCCTTGCACCTCCTTGATTTTTCTTTTACTCACCTTCAAGTTGCTCAACTATCTTCCTTTTTAATCATCCTCGCGCCTTTCCTGCCTCTACACATCACCTCCCGTTCCCAATCAGTAATCATCACTTGCCGGATCCCTCTGGACTCTCCCAGGGGGTTCGTCGCTCAAATACAACTTGCTCACCTGGCCATCGCCGTCCAGATCCCCTTGGGCAATGGCGGCAAAGTCAAAGGAACTGTCCCTTGCCTCGTGGAAGCCATCACTGGGCTCAGGCAAAGGAAGCTCACTTGTCCCCCCTGAATATCCGCCCACTCCATACCTGTAGTAATGCCTGCCCTGTATCCTGTATCCCAAAACATCAAAGTTGCCTCCACCATCCCAAGCATCTGTGCCTGAAGCCGAAGGGACGTAGCCATTAGGGTTCCACGCGCATGTCACGTAGTTACCTTTATCAGTCTTATATGCCTCTTCATGCGTCCTTATGGCACCCAGATTCACGTAGGCCTCCGACCTTTTGGCCTTCAAGCCAAACTCCCTATAGTAAGGAAAAGCCACAGCCGACAAGATGGCAATGATGGCCACCACGATCATCAGTTCAATCAACGTGAACCCTCTCTTATTTTTCACTACTACTTGCCCCTCTCCCCGGCCTTATAAAGTTAACTCATAAGAGTAGCAATTATAAAGGCCAAGGCTGGGAAATATACTGACAAATTTTGTCAGTTCCAAGCCCACATAATAACAATTGATCAAATATATTATAATACGATCTTCACAATGACTCCGAGATTCCTGAACTCAAAGGGCGGGGTTGTTCCGAGCGCAGGGCATGTCTGAGCCGCCAGAAACCAGGGAAAGGTCTTGCCCCTACATGGGGCAAGACCCCTTGCGTATGTACCCGACGACAGACGTCACAGGTCAGCGGCGAATTCAGGGCTAAGAGAGGAACACCCTGCCCATTCGGAACCATTGTAAAACAAATATATAATCGCCTGCAATTACCCTCCGCCCACGGCCAGCCTCTTATCCCAAATCCAGCTTCTTCAGCCTGTACCGCAGGGACCGGAAGGATATGCCCAGGATATCCGCCGCACGGGTCTTATTGCCCCCCGCCTCTTTCAAGGCCTTGGCTATCATATCCCTCTCCACATGTTCCAGGAGATTGTCCAGGGACTGCTCCTTCGTGTGATCCCACAAAGCCGGGGGCAATAGCCCCTCGTCCAGGGTTTCACTCTTGGACAGCACAATGCACCTCTCCACCAGACTCTGCATCTCCCTCATGTTACCTGGAAAGGAATAGTTCCTCATCAAGTCCAGGAAACCCGCCGTAAAGCCGGTGATCCTTTTCTCGTATTTTTCAGAATAAACGGCTATGAACCTGTTAAGCAGGTAGGGAATATCCTCTCCCCTCTCTCTCAAAGGAGGCACCCTAAACGAAAGCCACCTCAAGCGAAGATAAAGATCCTCGTTAAAGCTCCCTCTCTTCACCAACTGGGAAAGGTCATCTTCCGTTGACAAAACCAACCTCACACCAGGCTCCATCAGCGCCAAACTGCCCGGCTTCCTGTAACTCCCTTCTGCGATGAACGTGAGAAGCTTAGCCTGGACGGGAGGAACAAGCCCCTCTATATTGGCCAAGTAGAAAGTGCCCCTGTCCGCCAGCTCCATCAATCCTTGCTGTCTCCCCTCCTCACCAC
>WFSI01000114.1 GCA_015486105.1 Aquificota bacterium
TGCCAAAAGATCGCCTTTTTCTCCGATAATTGATGGATAAGGGATGAGCTTTCCGGTTATTTTCCGCTCTTCAATCCACCCATTTTCTATAAGTTCTTCCATGGCAATCAGAGCTTCAACTCGCTTTTTTTCAAAAAGAGCATCTATTAACTCTCTAAAATCTGGTGCTTCTGGTAAGGAAATATAATCATCTATCTTTTCAGCTATTGGCTGGAGATAATGTGGGAACTCTAAAGTGTTTTCCCTTTTGCTTCTATCATATCTTATTTTAGAGCCTACCCATTCGAGTTCGTTTAGAAAGCCAAGTTTGATTAGCGAAGAATACACTTCTGGCATTGTTGCCTGAATATTAAATGTAACATCAAGGAATGCTTCGAATCTTTTGGCACGTTCATAGTAATATTCCATGTCGGTTTGACCATGTCCTTTACTATTTACCCATACATCATAATTATTCTTGACTTTGCAGAAGAGCCAAACTATGTGTTTTTCGCCATCTGGCGCAAATTTCAATCTTCGTAAAACTTCATTTTTCAAAATATCATTTTCATCAAAATATTTCTTTACTTCATCTTCCGCATCAAGAAAGGCGCTTGAAAAATCTAATCCTATAGACTCTATTTCTTCCATCAATTTATTATAAATTTCTTCAACCTCCCTTTCTTCAAGACTGTATCTAAGTTTCAAGTTTGTTTTTATTAATGTATGATTGGGTGAAAAACCGCTCCTAACTGCGGTGACCCCCGTAGGTGCAGTAGCCCATTGATATATTGCGTCCAACATGATTGGATTATTTTTAAATTTATCCATTAAAGGCTTAACTTTTCCCTCCATTTTACTACTCCTCCTAAGATCTAATATATTTTTCATTGCCTAATGCCCTATTAAAGCTTCATGTATTTTGCCTATGATTTCACTTAATGACCTGGGGATATGTTTGGAGAAGAAAGCTACCAAATCTTTATCCTTTTGACTGTGGGATATGAATATCTGTGCCATGGTTATCACTCCTTCGTTCTATCACGTCGCCTAACGGTTTGCGGACATGCGAAGTTTGGTTTCGCCGATTTTGGGCACAGCGAAGCAGAGCTATATGTCCGCTGTCATCTGAAGTCCAGAGCAAACTCACTTTTTAATCCTCCCAACAAGTTTTTCCCTTTCAAATACCTCATCATATTTCTCTTTTCTAATTTCTTTGCTGGAAAGATCTATTTTTATTCTTTTTAGAAATTCTCTAAAATCTGGATTATCGTTTGCAAGTTTATTTATAGTATCCCAATCTAATTCTCCTCTGTGCTTTGCCGGTAAAACGATTCCCGATGTATCCGGATCTTCAATATCCAATTCAATAATCCCGATACCAAATGCGGCAGATAATCTCTTTACTTCAGTCTTCAATTCATCGTCTTTGTCGATATTCGCAGCTACTAAATAACCTTCATTTGCCCACGATGAATTAGAGACTGCCTGGAAGAAAGACTCTCTAAGATTGTGGAATCCAAGTTCCCTTTTTATTTCGAAAGAGTATAGGATTATAGAAGGAAAACCTATCTCCTTTGCGAAATCTATAACTTCACTCTTCCATTCCCCAATAGGAAAATATACTCCTACCATGTCTGGATGCAACCACTGAGAGTACTTTCTTTTGTTTGACTTTTCATGATATATTGTCTTAGTATAAACACCCATCATAGATGTATAAGCAAAATATGTAAGAAATGGATGCAGATCTCTTTCAGAATACCTTAATTTCCTTGGACCTTCAACTTTACCCCTTTCTTTTTCTTCTATTTCTTTTAACTCGGCGTCTGAAACCAAGTCTTTCAAAAAGAATTTTCTGGGCTTAGAATCGATTTTTACAAAAGTAGAATTAGGGTTGTCTCTTATATCAATATATATCTGAGCACCAATGGTTCTCCATGGTGTTTTGCCTTGAGAGCTACAGAGTTTGTCATATCCCTTTTTTAGTGCTATTTTCCATATTTCCTCTACTGTTAGAGGGCGTTTCTCCTCTTCAAGAATCTTTCTAGCCAATTCTTTGAATGTAAATTTTTTCATGGTTTATCACCTCTTATCTTCCTGCTGGCTTTCAGATAACTTGATTATATTCGAACTTTTGTTTGGGAATGCCTCCTTTAGGGGGAATATCCGAACCTTGGTTTGGTAATCTCGCCCTTGGGATTACCCTTTAGCCTCCTCCTCGCCTTTTCCCTTCCGAGCCATGATCTCGCCCAGGGGTCTCCCGATGGCTGCAATGTTTCGCTGACTCATGTGAAGCTCCTCCCCTACTGATCCCGGTTGATCAGGATGCGAGCCATCGTCTCTTCCCCAGCTTAGACCGTTACACTGCAATTATAATAAAACAAGATTGGATAGCGGTCAAATCGACATAGGGTCAGGACATGACCTCACTTGAGTAGCACATGGTTTAAGGTTTTGCACATTTTCCCCTTCATGGCCTATAAAAAATAGCTATAGAAACACTCATCTTTATTGCCATAATCAATCCCAGTAGCTATAAGGGCCTCTAAAGTGAAAGGGAGGTAGCCGATGAAGGTCTTGATAGTCCTGAATCGCAATCCTTACGATGGCACAGATGTGACGTGGAATGCCCTTCGCTTGTGTGAGAAGCTCTTGGAGCAAGGGGCAGAGGTGAGGCTTTTTCTCATGAACGACTCGGTAGACTTGGCCAGGGATGCCTGCAAACCTCCCGAGGGTTTCTTTGATCTGGGTCAGATGCTCAAAGACCTCATCGCCAGAGGTGTTCCTGTGAAGGTCTGTGGAACCTGCAAGATCCGCTGCGGCCTCTACAAGGGGGAGCCCTACTTTGAGGGGGCCATGGAGGCCAAGATGCCCGAGCTGGCAGAGTGGATTCTGGAGTGTGACAGGGTGATCAGTTTTTAGGATGACTTTTCCCTGATACCGATTGCATCCCCAAAGGGTAGCCATATCCTGAAAGATATCTAATAATTCACTCACCTTTTGTAATCCTCACCATCCTCTTCCGCCTCGGATAGTGGTATGCCGATGGCGGCTCTAACAACTCAGCACTCAGACCATTCTCCTCTGCCAGTTTGTGAAAATATGAAAACGGGTAGCGAAAGTTATACTTGCCCGCTGCTTTAGGTCTGCTGGAAGGTTTGAATGTGAAATAGAATTTAGAGTTTCTTCCCATGATGTTGCCTATATTTTTGAAGATCTCTTCTATCTCCTCAGGGGGCAGATGGAAAAGGACATCGTATGCCCAGATGAAGTCAAATGTTTCCCCTTCAAGTTCTTTGAACCGAGAATCAGAGGTGACCAGCAACCTGGGCCTACGGATTGTCAGGTCTTCTTCATCCACTAATTGGCAAGCACATTTGATTGCCTCCCGGGAAACATCAATCCCAGTGTAGTTTCCAGGCGCAAGGTACTTGACGAATTTGATGCCTCCTCTTAGTGGTCCACATCCTGTATCCAGCAGAGAATGTTCTGGCTTCAACCCCTCTTGGACCAGGAATTGAAACTGAATGTTACCTGCCTTTTCCCATCGGGCTGTTTTTGGGCGCCATCGGCTGTCTCTTGGACTTAGTTTGATCTGTTTATCCATACGTTTGCGATAGACCTCAAGGTATCTCTTTTGTTTCATTGAATAAAGAATGAACAGACAGCTTAGTCGAATGGATTCGATCATTTTAGTGATCTTTCGTCTCAGAAATTGCATCGCCTATTATCCCTTCTTTCCTTTGCTCAGCATGTAGTAGAAGGCGGGTACCACGTTTAATGTCAGCAGAGTGGAGAGGAAGAGGCCCCCTATCACCACCACGGCCAGGGGCCTCTGAATCTCGGAGCCCGGACCGTGGTTAATTGCTGCCGGCAGTAAAGCCAGGACGGTGGTTAGTGTGGTCATGAGGATGGGCCTGGTTCTCGATCTGGTGGCCTCCTGAAGGGCCATAGTCAATTCCATTCCGGCTTCTTTGTATCTTTTTACCGTGTCCACCAGGACAATAGCGTTGTTCACCACCGTGCCCACCAGCATGAGGACCCCCACCATGGCCGATACGTCCACGCTCTCCCTGGTCACCAAAAGACCCACCAAGGCCCCTATGAAGGAGAGGGGAACGGTGGCCATGATCACTATAGGAATCTTGGTTTCTTGAAACTGGACCACCAGGATGAGGTAGACCAGTATCACTGCTGCAATGAGGGAGATGAGAAAGACCAGTCCCGTATTCACCAGATCCCTGTACTGACCTATCACCATTGCCCGGTACCCCCGAGGTAGGATCCTTTTCACCCGTTGCTCCACCTTCCGGGCCGTGGAGAAGATGTTGCCTCCTACATCGGCGGTGAGGGTCACCTGCCGGGTGCCGTTGATGTGGGTGATCATGGGTGGTGCCTCCCCCTCTTGAATCCTGGCTATGGTAGAGAGAGGCACCATGGTCCCATCCTTTTTCACTAAGGGTAAGTTCTCTATGGCTCCCAGGGTCCGACGGAATTCAGGTGGGTACCTCACCCAGATGGGAATGGTCACCTGCTCCTTGGTCAAACGAGCAGGTACAATGCCGTAGAGGGCCTCTACCGTTTGGGAGAAGCTCTTTCCATCCACTCCATAGAAGGAAGCCTTATCCCTGCGTAGGGTGATGTTGATTTCTGGGACCTTTATCTTGTAAGGGTTGTTTACCCCTGTGATTCCCGGCGTTTGAGACATAAGTTGTTCTGCCTTATTGGCCAGGTCCAGGAGCTTATCTTCCTTTGGCCCCATAATAGTGAGGCCGAAGAGGGCGGGGAGCCCGGAGAAGCTCTCCTCCATCTTTTCCGACGTGGGCTGGTTGATGAAGAAGAGGACCCCCTTTATTTTTGCCAGCCTCCTTCTCCATCGGTCAATGATCTCCTCGATCCTCGCCTTTCTCTTACCCTGGGGCTTGAGCTTGGCCACGATCTCCCCTTCATTGGCCGGCTCCACCTGGAAGGTGCCCTCGGCAGAGCCGATCCTCAGGTAGGTGGTGGTCACGTTGGGATCTTTCCTCAGCATCCCTTCCACCCTTTCCCCCATCTGAGCCGTCTCCCTGAGGGAGGTGCCTGGAGGCATCACCAGGCTTATTAGCATGGCGCCCTCGTCTACCGGTGGCAAGAAGGCAAAGCTGTTCAGCAAGGCCAATCCCCCTAAGAGGATTAAAAGGGCCACAAAGGCCCCTGCCAGGATCTTGCCTGGATGTCTCATGGTCTTGGAGAGGGCCTTGGCGTTGAGTTTCATGAACCTCCTGAGGAGGGGCAGGGAGGGGGGCTCTTTCATCTCCTTTATCGCCCTGGGAGCCAAGCCCGGCACCAGGGTGGAGGCGATAACGAAGGACGCCATAAGGGTGAGGGCCACTGTCATCCCGAAGGGCCTAAAAAAGAGCCCGGCGGGACCGTGGAAGAAGGCCAGGGGCAAAAAGACAATGACGGTGGTCAGGGTAGAGGTGAGAATAGGGATTACCATCTCCCTTGTTCCCTGCACCACGGATGCAGATATCTCCTCCCCGTGTTCCCTGTGTTGAAAGATGTTTTCCATCACCACAATGGCGTTGTCCACCAACATGCCCAAGGCCACAGTTAGACCGTTGAGGGTCATGAGGTTGAGAGATAGGCCCCACCATTTCATGAATATTAAGGCCAGCATCATGGAGAGGGGGATACTCACAAAGACCAGGAGGGTAGCCATGAGATTTCTGAGAAAATAGAAGAGGACCAGGGCTGCCATGAGGCCTCCAATCAACAGGTTGGTTCTCACGGTGTGGGCAGCCATGCCAATGAGCTCCGCCTGATCGTACCATGTCTTCATCTCCAGGCCAGGAGGTAAGGAAGCCTTTTTCAAGAAGGCCCTTACCCTCCTGGATACGGCTAGGGTACTGGCCCTCCTTTGCTTGATGATGGTAAGGATCACGGCATCTCTCCCATCGGCCCGGGCCACGTAGCGCTTAGGCTCTGTCCCTTCATACACCTGGGCCACCATGGAGAGGGTGACGGGATTATGGCCGGGGTTCTTTACTATAATGTGCCGAAGCTCTTTTATGGACGATGTGAGATTGATGCCCCGGATAAAGAAGTCCCTATGGAATCTCTCCATAAATCCCCCGTTGGAGAGGAGGTTGTTGTCCCTTACGGCTCCCAGGATGCCCTGGAGGGAGGTGCAGTAGCGGGCCATGGCCTGGGGTTCCATCTCCACCATGAAGGCGGGCTCCTGCCCCCCTATAACTGAGATCCGGGCCACCCCTTTTAATGCCTGCAACCCTGGCACTAAGGATTTTTCGGCGAATATCCGGGCCTTTTGAGGGCTTATACCATGGATGATGAGGCTGATACCCATCATCTCCTGCATGGCCGATCCTATGTCCTCAAGGACCGGTTTCACCCCCCCAGGCAGCTGGTGTTCCGCTTTGGATAAAGCTGTCAACACCAGGGCCCGGGCCTCTTGGTGGCTGGTGCCCCATCCGAACTCTACAGTGATTTGGGAGAACCCCTCGGCCGAAGAGGAAGAGACCCTTCGCACTCCCTGGATGCTCAGCATTGCCGACTCTATGGGATTGGTCACCATGAGTTCCATGTTTCTGGGGGAGACGCCAGGGTAGTGGGTGATGATGTTGAAGACGGGAAAGGAGAGCCTGGGAAAGATGTTCACGGGAAAGGAGATATAGGAGAAGATGCCTCCAAAGACGATGAAGAGAAGGAGGATGAGACTGAGCACGGGGCGTTTCACCCACCAGGCCAATTCAGTCCTCCTTGTGGATGTACTGCTTGATGTTCTTGTACTCCTCTTCGTAAGCGCCCTTTGCCAGTATCCTCTCACCTTCCTTCAGGCCGGAGAGGACTTCTACCAAACCTTCGTCCGTGGTTGTGCCCAGTTTCACCTCCCTTTTCTGGGGTTTCCCCTGAGGGGGTATGACAAAGACAAAAAACCGCCCATTATTTTCCACCACGGCCTGGCTGGGAACCACCAGGGCCTTTTTTCGCATCACGGTGATCTCCACAGAGACCATGGAGTCTAACAGAGCCGGCGGCAGGGAGGTGTCGGGGACAATACGGGCATGGATAAATCCCTGTCCGGCGGGTGAGATGGTGTTCACCTTTCCCGTTACCCCTTTTCCATGGGGCAGGGATATGCTCGCCTCCGCCCCAGGATGAATCTTAGATGCCCGGTCTACAGGCACCCTGGCTAGGACGTAGAGGTCTTCTGTGGGCATGATGGTGAGCACGGCTTCTCCACGGGCCACCGTGGATCCTGGACCTTTAAAGACCTTGACGATGACCCCATCTGAGGGTGCTCTAAGCTCTGATGCCCTGATCTGATAGGAGAGGAGGGAAACCCTGCTCTCTATCTCGTTGTAGCTGGCCTGATATCGCAAAAACTCCTGCTTAGAAATGAGCCCCAGCCTTAAAAGCTCTTCTTTCTGTCTCAGGACCCTCCTGGCAATCTTCAGCCTGTTCCTGGCTCCCTTCAATTCGATTCTTGCTCTTATGGGGTCTATCTGCCCCACCTTTTCCCCTTTCCTGACAGTCTCACCCGGACTTTTCACACAGAGAACCTCTCCCTGGGCAGGGGATGAGAGGGTGATGGGTGGTGGTGATTCTACTTCTCCCGAGAACCTCGCCGTTATTTGGATTATGGTCCTCTTTACTGTGTATGTATCCGGTATGCGGGCCAGGGCGGGAGAGAGTCCAACAAAGAGTAAAAAGCCTACCAGGGCTATTATGGGAGAGTTCATTCTTTACCCCCTTCCTGCTGTATGTAACCGATCATGTCCCGGGTATAATTGTACCGGCAGGAGATTTCCGTGAGTTTCAGTTCCTTCTCCCGGGCCTTCCTGGTGGTTCTGACAAGCTCTTCGATTCTTATGCCACCGAAGGAGTAAGCCTTGAACATCTTTTGGGCCAGTCCCCTGCACAGTTCAGCTTCCCTTTTGAGGAGCCTCCAGTTCTCGTACTGGCTCTTGAGATTAGTGATAAGGGTACGGGCCTTCAGGGCCAGGTCTCTTTTCAGGGAGGCCATCTGGAACTCTATCTCTTCCGCCTTCAGCTCCTTCAGCTTCACCTTTCTCTTCCTCACCCCTCCATCGAAGAGGGGAAGGGAAATACCGGCAGACCACATCCAGTAGTCTCCCGTATCGTTCTCCTCTCTATGGACCACGTATCCCCCTCTCAGTTTCAGATCGGGGAGAAAGGAGAGCCTTTCCGCCCGTGCCTCTCTGAAGGCCCTCTCTCTTTTGGCCTTGAGAGAGGCCACCTGGGGAGAGAAACGGATCAGGGCCTTCAAAAGGGCGCTTTGATCCATCTTAACAGGCACGGGATCTGGGATCCGGGAGTAAACAGGCCTTATCTCAAAGTCAGGCACCCACATCTTAATCCGGGATAGGGTCATCTCTTTTTCCTTTGAGGCATTTTCCACCTCAAGCCTCGCCTCCTGGAGTCCTTCTTCTGCCCTGATAAGGCTCACCTCTGAAAGGGCACCCCTTTTAACCAGTCTTTGGGTCTTCTGGTAAAGCTCTAAGGCCCATTTGAGTTGCTCATTAGCTAAGTGTTCCTCTTGTAAAGAAGCCGCCAGTCTGTAGTACCCTTTAGCCACCTGCTTAAAGATCTTCCATCTCTCTGCCTTCAAGTTCCCTTGGGCTACTATGCTCTCTGTCTCCAAGGCCTTTGCCCTCAAGGCGTGTTTACCAAAGATGTCCAGATCCATGGCAGTGAGGAACTCCTGGTCCCTGTAGGTGGCTTCATTATGGGTGTTATAGAGGGTGAAGTTGGTCTCAAAGGAGACCTGGGGCCAGCCTTTTCTCTTTTCTACCTCCTTCCTCAAAATGGCCTCTTCCTTTCCTTTTTGGGCCGCCATGAGAATAGGTGAAGCCTTGAGGGCCCTTTTGAAGAGGATAAAGGTAGGGCTTTGTCCATGGGCTGGTGGAATGAATAGAACTAACATAAAGAAAACAAGGGAGGCAAAAGCAATGTAAAAGTAGCGGCTTCTCATGGCTCCTCCTAAGTTAGCTTAGTCTATTTCCCCTGTACCCTCCCACAGAAGTTATTTTCCTGCAAGGCCTTAGCTGAGGTGTGAAGGACATCCCTTTTTATCAAGAGCAAGAGATGGCCTTCGGACTTGGCTACTATTTGGATCCTCTCCCCGTACTTTCGTGCCAGAGAGGAGATGAAGGGGAACTCCTTCTCTTTGGCGAGGAGGTAGAGAGACTTTCCCGTTCTTAGGGTCTTTTCCAAAGGCGCTTTTTTGTAGGCGACTTTTATTTTTCTACCACTGTAAAAGGCCAGGGTGTACCAGGAGCTTTTGGAGAAGGCTACCACGGGGATCTGGGATTCCAGGTTAACCCTCTTTAAGAGGCTGGCTGAGGATCGCCGGTTGGCCAAGGGAGGCACTATCAGAAAGAATACGGAGAGATAAAGGATGACCATGATCAGCACCATGGAAGAAGCGGTTTTAGAGAAGGGGTTCCAGGGTATGGGGTAGGCCAGGAGCAAGGCCCATGCGGGGAAGGTGGGCAAGATATAGTGGGGTAGCTTGGACTTGGACAGGGTGAAGAAAATGGTGGGCAAAAGGATCCAGGAGGCCAGGAAGATGATCTCTTGGGTGTGGGTATGGCGGAGTTCTTTCACGGTCCTGGGGACTTCTTTCAGGAGCCAGGTCCAGGGGATAAGGCCTACCAGAATCACTACCAGATAGTAAAACCAGGGGCCGCGCCTGTGGAACTCGGGGGTGAGGTACCTGAGGACGTTCTCTTCCCAGAAGAATTTGTAGCAGTATCCAGGGGATTTCAGCTCAGCTAACACAAAGACAGGGACGCTCACGATCAAGAAGATGACAGTCATGGAGATCCAGGGGATGGTGGGCCTCTTCCCCTTTCTCATCTGGTAGATCAGGGGCGGAAGGAGGGCCATGGCGGGAATGGCAACCCCTATGGGCCCCTTGGTCAGGAATGCCAGAGAGGCAGAGAGGGCTGAAAGGCGTAAAAGGTTTTTGTTGTTCTGGGTGATTCCCAGCCAGAAGAGGGCTATGGACAGGGTGATGAACAGGGTCAGGACCATATCGAAGATGACTATGTGGGCGTATATGGCATATATGAAGGATGTGGCCAGGATGATTCCTGCCCAATAGGCCTTCTCCCTTCCCCAGAGTCTTACCCCCAGGATCATGGTGACCAACACACCCAGTAGAGCGGCTATGGCTGAGGGGAGTCTGGCGGCAAATTCTCTTAACCCCCATATCTTGAAGGAGAGGGCTACCAGCCAGTAGTAGAGGGGGGGTTTCTCGTATCGTACCTCTCCGTTGATGGTCGGAGGCAGCCAGTGGCCGTTTACCACCACTTCCCGGGCCACCTCGGCGTTTCTCCCTTCGTCGGGATCCATAAGGGGATAGGCGCTTAGACCGACGAAGAACACGGCTAAACATAGGAGGAGGACTAGGAAAGGGGGGAGGGGAAGCCCTCCCAAAGGGGAGGGCCGCTTTTGAGGAAGGGTAGAAAAAAATCTATTTTTCATAATACTATAAGTTAAAAGTGGGTACCAGAAGGAACAATGGTACAAATTGGTAATCTCTTCGAGAGCCTATTCTCATAATATCTTATGTTGCTAGGCTTAAGGTTCATTGTACCAGAGGGTGGCTTCTGCCCCATTTTGTATCTATCCTTTTAGGGATATGTGCCAGTTGATATCATAACTATAAAGTACAGATGATCCTGGGAGGTATAGTGAACCCTAACAATAATAGAAGGGGCTCTGCTTTCAAGGTGAGTGGACTGAGGATCAAGCTCATTCTGGCCTTTCTTATGGTAGGGCTTTTGCCCCTCTTAGGGGCCATGTGGGTGGCCACTGAGACCGTTTCTGACATGTTGGAGCGTAACATGGTTTCCAAGTTGAACCAAGCCATGGCCCGGACAGAAAGGTACATGAGAAGAGAAGGGGAGCGTCTATCTATGGTGGCTTATGTGGCCTTGAATGATCCTTCCCTGAGGGACTTCCATTCACAGGTGTCCAGGCAGGAGGCACTGAGGATCCGCAAAAGCTATGGGACAGACTTTGTGTGTCTCTCCCATGGAGCCCATGTCAAGGGAGATATCGATGTGGTCTTTACCCGGGGGAAGGGCACCCTTCCCCCAAGTGTGGGGATCACCACAGTGATTGCCAGGGGGAAGCCCCTCCCTGCCTTGGTGGGGGTCTACAGAAAGGGAGAATGGGCAGGGGTGGCCGGTAAGTTTTTATCCGTCGCTTTTCTGGAGGACATGGAGGAACTCACCGGGGTAGAGGTGGGGGTGTATCTGAGGGGAGGCAAGAGATGGGGCATCCCCCCCAATCTATCCAGGGCGGAGCAGAAAAGACTGGAGGATTGGCTCAAGAAGGTGACCCGAAAGGGGGTCCCTTTGTATGACGAAGAGATGGTAATGGGAGGCCAGGAGTACAAGACCATCTTTTTCCCTTTAAGGGATTGGGAGAGAAAACCCATAGGAATGCTGATGTTCAGCCTCTCCGACAAACAAACCTTCGAGTCCTTGATGGTAGGCAACAGGTATTTTGCCATTATTATGGGATTGGGGGTGTTGCTCTCCATTGTGTTAGGATGGTGGATAGCTGGACGCATTTGTGAGCCTGTCCAGAGATTTGCTGCTTCCGCTGACAACATTGCCCAGGGCGACTATTCCCTGGAGGTGCCTCTAACCCAGAGGAAGGACGAAATTGGCAATCTGGCCCGGGCCTTCGAGAGGATGAGGAAAGGTTTGAAGGAGGCCCAGAGGAGGGAGAAGCTGGCCTCTTTAGGGGAGCTATCGGCAGGGCTGGCCCATGAAATCAGAAATCCCCTGGGTATCATCAAGAACGCCGCCGAAGGGCTCACGTCCAAAGAGAGGAATCAGGAGGAAAAGAACCTGCTGTTGGACATCATCATTCAGGAATCTAAAAGGCTCAATAAGTTAGTAACAGATTTCTTGGACTTCGCCAGACCAAGACCTCCTGAAAAGGTAGAAGCTTCTCTGAAAGAGTTGGTGGAAGAAGTGGCCTTTTCTCTGGAAGGCGAGGCCAAAGAGAGGGGTGTCTCTTTTATCCTCTCCTTAGAGGAAGCGGTTTTCCCCTTCGATAGAGATCAGATGCGCCAGGTACTCCTTAACCTTCTTTTTAACGCTTTAGAGGCCATGCCCTGGGGAGGAGAGATCAATATAAACCTATCCAAAGGGAGGGAGGGAGCCCATCTTAAAATTGAGGATAGGGGCACCGGCATTTCTCAAGAGCACCTGGACAGGATCTTTGATCCCTTCTTCACTACCAAGGAGAAAGGCACAGGCCTAGGTCTTGCCCTGGTCTATACCATAGTTGAGGCCCACGGAGGCAGCATCCACGTGGAGAGCGGCCAGGGGGGTACCCGTTTCGAGGTAAGGCTACCCCTGGCTTGAAGGCTCTTATACTCCCCCTAAAGGCCTCCCGCGTGGTTAGGAATCCCCCTCCCGACTTTGACAGTTTGATTTTACAACCTCCTTTATATCAGCAAGTTAGGGGAATCTGGTTCTTTGATTGCCTATCCCTTGACTGGCTCTCTTAAAACCACAGAGGGGATCTTGGTGTGATAGGCCCTGAAAAGATCGGTATCTTACTCCCTTAATCTCTGTCCTCACATGGGGTGGGAAATTTTGGACAGACGGGTACTATGCAGCGACAGTAGGGGAAAGGGCGGATTGGGAGACAGTAGAGAAATATGTAGAGAGGCAAGGTAGGCCTAAAGGGAAGCTAAAGCAAATGAAGTTATTTCAGTAGGGGAGATACCGCGCGGCTTGCCGCAGGGTTGTTCATTAAAAAGTCCGGCAAACTGCTGGAGCCCAGTTTTATTGAGTACCGATTTGCAGTGGGGCAAGGATGAACAAAAAGGAGATGTACAGTGTCACATAACACCGAGGCAGCAGCTATAAATTACACAACACAAAACAAAATTGTGCTGACTAATTAAAGAAACACTAATAGCCAGATAGAAACAAAATGTCTGGTCTACTTATGAACCAAAACGTTCATTGACTTTCAGCGAGTTATAACCATTTCTGGTGTATAGGCTCATTAAAGGAGGACGCGCCACATGAGAAAAGATAGCGTAGTATTGCTAGCAGTGTCAGATGAAGTCTCTACTATTACAAACTAGCCGAGTCACCGAGTCTCGATATTTGCATTTGGAGAAATAGCTGAGAATGGAAAAAAGAGACTGGAAGTTTTGGATAGTGCTTCTTTTTTTACTTTCGGGCTGTGCTACCTATCATCCTTTGCCTCTAAATAAAAAGGCGGAAGAGGAGGTTCTAAAAGCTCCCGACCTCAAGACCCTTGAAATAAAGGCTTCAAAGATAAACCACCCTCTCCTAAAACCGGTAAAATTCGATCTTAGGGACGGCCTATCTCCGGATGAGGCAGCCATTCTGGCTGTGGTTGCCAATCCTAGGCTTCGGGCCGTAAGAGACGAGAAGAAGATAGCCTCAGCTCAGTTACTTCAGGCCGGCCTTCTCCCGAATCCCCAGCTTACGGCAAGCTATGAGGTCCCCACTGGAGGGATGACCTCCGGGACGGTAAATGCCTACACCGCCCAGCTAGATTGGGAGATTACAGCCCTACTTACAAGAGGAACCAAGGTCTCTTCAGCAAGGGCTGAAAAGGCTGCGGTTGACCTTACTGTAGCCTGGAAGGAATGGCAGGTAGCTGAGGCGGCCAAACTCCACACCCTGCGTCTCCTCTGGGCGGAGAAGAACCTTGTCCTTTTGAAGAAGGCCAGAAGCAAACTCAAGGAAAATCTTATCCTGGTTAAAAGGGCAGTCTATCTTGGAGAAAAGACAGTGGTGGATCTTACTGCTGCCCGTGCTGCTTATCAGCAGGTGAAGCTTGAGCTTGAAACTGCCAGGCAGGAAATGGAGCAGGAAAGACTTACCCTAAACCGCATTCTTGGTTTCCCCCCAAAAGTTCACTTAAAAGTTCAGAAAAACGTTCGGCTTCTTTCCTGGCCCCCTCAGCTTGAAGGGGAGAAGCTCCTTTTCGGTCTTTCCAAAAGAAGGCTTGATCTTCTGGCTTTTAAAATGAGCTATCGGGGACAGGAGGAGCGTCTCCGAGCCGCAGTGCTATCCCAGTTTCCCAAAATAGGAATCGGCCTCCTTCGAGCTAGGGACACCGGGGATGTGATCACTACTGGACTGGCGGTAGCCATAGAACTTCCTTTCTTTAACCGTGGTCAGGCCCGTATTGCCCTTGAAAGGGCCACCCGCAAGAAGCTCTATGACGAATACCTAGCGAGGCTTTTCGAAGCCCGGGCCGAAGTGGCCTCGATCCTTGAGAAGCTATCTTTCGCACGGCGAAAAATTATTGCTTCTGAAAGGGCCGTGGCTGCCATTGAAAAAATGTTGGCCACCTATAAGAAAGCCCTTGACCAAGGAAATGCTGACATACTCAGCTACCATCAGGAGCAAAGCGAACTCATAGCTAAGCGCCTTGAACTCTTGCGGCTTAGACAAAGGCAGAGTGACCTAGGAGTGGCCTTGGAGATTGCCAGCGGGGTCTATCTTCCGGTGAGATGAAGACATTTGGAATTGGCAATGTGAAAGAGACTAAGGAATTAAAAGAAGAGAGGAAATTTAAGGAGATTGAAAGGATGAAAAACAAGTTTAGATCAAATGGAAAAACTGCGGCTGCCTTGGTCTTGGTTACTCTTTTGGGAATAATCTCCTGGTGCCTGCTCAGTCGTCCCTTGCAAGCTTCCAAAAGAGACGGTCACCACCCCCCAAAAATAAGCTCTGAGAAAACGACTGCAGTGAAGGTTGTCCCGCTGGAAAAAGGGTATATTTCTGAGACCGTAGTAGCCTACGGGACAGTCATCCCAGCCCCAGGGGGAATAGAGATGATCTCAGTTCCCTTTGAAACGCAGATACAACATATTTTTGTGAGTCAGGGCGAAAGGGTTACCCCAGGGACCCCCCTCCTTGAAGTCGCTCCAAGCCCGGATAGCCTGTTGAATCTGGATATGGCTAGAACAGCTTACAAACTGGCCGAGAAAAGGCTCGCCCAGGTCAAGAAGAGGCAAGCCTTTAAGCTTGCCACTAACCGAGAGGTGCTTCAGGCTGAGCAGGCTTTTCGGGAGGCCCGGCTAAGACTGAAGAATCTCGAAAAGAGAGGCCTTGGGAAGATAAAGATTCTCAAAGCCTCAGGGAATGGTATCGTTGGCAGGCTTTACGTTCGGGAAGGAACCGTTGTCCCGGCGGGAGGCCCTTTGGTGGAGATCATTACTAGGAAAGCCCTTGAGGTTCGTCTGGGGGTAGAACCGGAAGACGTTGTCCGCTTAAAACCTGGAGAGAAAGTAGCTCTCTCCCCTGTTATCAAATCCTTAGCATCTAGAATGAGTGGTACTATCAAGGCTATCTCTCGTACAGTGAATCCTTCAACTCGGCTGGTAGATGTCTTTGTAGTGCCCACTTCTTTTGGGAGTTTACTTCTTAATGAATATCTCCGTGGGGAAATAACTATTGCTGCCAGGGAAGCTCTCCTTGCCCCCCGTTCTGCTGTCCTTCCAGAGGGAGATCACTATGTCCTTTTTACCATCAAAAATGGCCGGGCCAAGAAACATCTGGTTGAGGTGGGAATAGAGAGTGGGAATTGGATTGAGATCACTGGCCACGGTCTTCAGCCTGGAGACCAGGTGGTCATCCTTGGAAACTACGAACTTAAAGATGGAATGGCTGTACGTCTGGAGGGGGTCCGGTGAATGTAGTTGATTGGATGCAGAAACATCGTCGCTCGATTCTGTTTCTTATTACTATACTGGCCTTGGGAGGCTTAGCTGCCAGTCTCAGACTCCCGGTAGCCCTTTTCCCTCACGTGGATTTTCCTCGTGTAGAGGTGAGTTTGAATGCCGGTGATCGACCCGCGGAACGTATGGCCATTGAGGTGACCCGTCCGGTGGAAGAGGCCATCAGGTCCGTTCCAGGAGTGCGAAGCGTCCGCTCCACTACTAGCCGAGGCAGTGCTGATGTCTCCATCAATTTTGATTGGGGAGAAGACATGGTGGCGGCTATGCTTCAGGTAGAATCGGCCATAAACCAAATTCTTTCAAGTCTTCCCCCGGGGACTTCTTTCACTGTGAGGCGTATGGATCCTACGGTTTTCCCAGTTCTGGCTTACAGTCTCACCTCAGACACCCATTCCTTGGTTGATCTCCGGGATATAGCCCTTTACCAGTTACGACCTCTGCTCTCTACAATTAAAGGGGTGGCCAAAGTTGGAGTCCAGGGAGGAGCGACAGAAGAATACGAGGTCATGATTGATCCAGCCAAGTTAGACGCTTTAGGGCTTTCTATAGATGATGTGGCCAAGGCCCTTTCAGCAGCCAATGTGATTAAGGCCGTGGGGCGTATGGAAGACCATTACAAACTCTATCTTGTGATCTCGGATACCCGCTTTCAGAGTCTGAGAGAGATCAAGGAGACTATAATCCGGTCCGGGAAGAATGGCCTTGTTCGGTTAGACGATATTGCTACCGTCCGCCGAGGTACCGCTCCTCAGTGGATCAGGGTCACAGCCGACGGCCATGATGCCGTTCTTCTTCAGATATATCAACAACCTCGGGGTAATACGGTTGAAATAGCCAAGGGGATCAAGAAAAAGCTATCCCAGTTTCGCAAGCACCTTCCGTCGGGGATCAAAATCGCCAACTGGTATGATCAGAGCAAGCTTATCCTTTCGGCAGCTGGAAGCGTAAGGGATGCCGTCCTCATAGGCCTCCTCTTCGCTGCCCTGGTCCTCTGGTTGTTTTTGCGGAATCTCAGGATGACCCTTATTGCAGCGGTATTGGTTCCGAGCGTGCTCGCGGCCACCATCCTCCTTCTCTATGTGCTTCACATGAGTTTCAATATCATGACTCTGGGAGGTTTAGCCGCGGCCGTGGCTCTCATTATCGACGACATGATTGTCATGGAGGAGCATATCGTAAGGAGACTAGGTGAGCTGGGAGATCGCCAAAGAGGAATCGCAACGGCGGTTCGGGAACTTTCCAAGCCACTCGCTGGATCTTCGGCCTCTACAACTATTATTTTTGCTCCTTTGGCCTTTCTCTCCGGCGTGACCGGGGCCTTTTTTAAGGCCCTTTCTCTTACTATGGCAGCAAGTCTTCTAATCTCCTTTTTCGTGGCCTGGTTGGGTATTCCTATTCTGGCAAATCATCTACTTGCTCGGGAAGATACCGAAATGGAAAAACCCGGAAGATGGGGTTCTTGGTTTTATGGAAAATACGAGAGGATCATGAGGAAGTTCATCTCCCGGCCATGGCGGCTCTTTCCAATAATTTTGGTGTTGGTGTGTGTTGGCTGGGTGGCTCACCACCGCCTGGGCTCCGGCTTCATGCCTAAAATGGATGAAGGAGGTTTTATTCTTGATTATCGGGCTCCTCCCGGAACATCTCTTACCGAAACGGATCGTCTCCTACGCCAGGTCGAAAAGATATTGCAGGCGACGCCTGAGGTAAAAACCTATTCTAGAAGAACTGGACTCGCTCTGGGAGGGTTTCTTACCGAGGCCAACGAGGGCGATTTCTTTGTCCGTTTAAAGCCCCCACCCCGAAGGAGTATCGAAGCTATTATGGATGATATAAGAGGGCGCATCGAGCATAACGTCCCAGGGCTTGAGATCGAAATGGCCCAGCTGATGGAAGACCTCATTGGGGATCTTACCGCTGTTCCACAGCCGATAGAGATAAAGCTTTTTTCCGATAATGGCAATCTTTTGAGAAAACTGGCTCCCAAGGTGGCCGAGGAGATACAGAAAATCCCAGGTGTGGTGGATGTAAAGAATGGGATTGTCCTTGCTGGTGACGCCCTACTCGTCCATGTGGACCGGGATCGGGCAGCCCTTGAGGGGGTGGATCCCGAAAGTGTAACCAGAATGCTTTCTTATTACCTTAGCGGTGCGGTCACCACTCAGATTCAGAAGACCCCCAAGATGATCGGGGTTCGAGTCTGGATCCCGAAACACCTCCGAGATACCGCCGCAAAGGTCGAGGCCCTTCGCCTGCGGGCTCCCGATGGACATCTCTTCCCTTTGAGGCGTATCGCCAGGGTAGAGGTGATCACTGGTCAGCCTCAGATAATGCACGAAGACCTCAAGAGAATGGTGGCCGTAACCGGACGTATAAGCGGTCGGGATATGGGATCGGTTATCCGGGATGTGAAAAAGGTGCTTAACCGTCCAGGGCTTATCCCTGGAGAGGTTTATTACGAACTTGGTGGTCTTTACCGCCAGCAGCAGATTGCCTTTGCCGGACTTTTGGCTGTTTTCATTGCGGCAGTGCTCTTGGTCTTTTTACTTCTACTCTTTCTCTACGAGAGTTTCCGGGTAGCTGTAGCTGTAATGACCACTACCCTCTTGTCCCTGGCGGCGGTCTTCGTGGGACTCTGGGTTACCCATACCGAACTCAATATTTCTTCCATGATGGGGCTTACCATGATCGTTGGTATCGTCACGGAGACAGCCATCTTTTATCTCTCTGAATACCGTATGCTGCCGCGAGATATCCCGAAAGAAAGGGCCCTGATTCTTGCCGGGGGAAACCGTATGAGGCCGGTAGCCATGACCACTGTGGCTGCCATTTTGGCCCTCACGCCTTTGGCCTTAGGGATAGGTCAAGGAGCGGCTATGTTGAAGCCCCTGGCCATTGCCATAATTTCTGGTTTATGCCTTCAGTTACCGTTGGTTCTCATAGTCTTACCAACCTTTTTGGCGATCCTTGAGAGAAAGGGGGGACGAATTAATCTGTTTCATCTCACAAATGGTTGGATAAAGAGCAGAAGAGATTGATTCGACAATGGATCTACTCGCTTCCAGGGATGGGCTTTCTATGCTTGAATATCACTCTGGTTGCGATTAAACTCATCTTTGAAAAAATTTCCCTCTTTTCATAACCCATTTCCCTCTATCCATGGGTATCTACACTTATCCACAGGGTGAGAAATCCCAAATTATAGTGTCATGTACTTTGGGTTATATCTTGACATACCCTTCAGAAATGTGCTACTTCCAA
>WFSI01000115.1 GCA_015486105.1 Aquificota bacterium
AGGGTATAGAGGATGGTATAGAGTTTGTTGGTGTAGCAACATCCACAGGCCTCAAGGCCAGGCACGTGGCTGAAAAGTACGGTTTTTCCTATTTCACATCTGATTACAGGGAGCTTTTAAATGATAAAAATGTGAATGCGGTTTTTGTCCTTACCCGCCATGGAAGTCATGCTCCTCTGGTTTGTGAGGCTTTGAGGGCTGGGAAGCATGTTTTTGTGGAGAAACCCCTGGCCATAAATGAGGAGCAGCTGAGGGAAATAGTGGGAGTGTTGGAGGATTCAGGGGTAAGGATTGAAGGATTAGAGAATGGCGAGACGGGCGAGAAAGCCGGAAAAAAGGGGAAAAGTTCCGATGTTGGAACGATATTAATGGTGGGTTTTAACCGGCGTTTTGCCCCTTCTGTACGCTGGATGAAGGAGAGGTTTGCCTTCGTGGAAGAACCTTTGACCGTTCATATAACGGTGAATGCTGGGTACGTGCCTCCAGACTCCTGGGTTCATGATCCTGAGGATGGAGGGGGTAGGGTCATAGGGGAAGTTTGCCATTTTATTGATCTGGCCCAGTACCTGATAGGTTCACTACCAAGTAAGGTTTTTGCCACTTCCTTGAGCGTGGCTGGATACAGGATGAGTGACAATGTGAATGTGAATCTTGCCATGGAGGATGGGAGCATTGTTTCCATCACTTATGTGGCAGGTGGTGATAAGCTATTCCCCCGGGAGAGGGTGGAGGTCTTTGGCGGAGGGGCCGTGGGAGTTATAGAAAATTTCAAGGGCGCCCTTTTCTATAGGCGGGGGAAGAAAAGGCGATATAGGGGCCTGGGAGTGGATAGAGGACACAAGGGTGAACTGGAGGTGTTCTTCGAGTCCCTTAAGAAGGGGGAACAACCGGTGGCCCTTGACGAATATATATCCACCACCCTTGCCACTTTTGCCATAGAGGAGGCAGTGAGGGACAGGAAGGTTAAGAGGATTAAGGGGTAAAGATTGAGTTGGAAGAGAGTGTGATGAAGAAGCTCAGTTTGGCAGATAATGAATTGAAAGCCATTCTGGAGCTAAAGAAGGCTCTGGAAGAGAGAATTGGGGCAGTAGAGATCAAAGTGTTTGGGTCCAAGGCTAGAGGTAATGCATCGCCAGATTCTGATATAGATGTAATGATTGTAGTTGACAGGTACACTCCAGAACTGGAATCTATTATTGACGATCTGGTTTTTGAAATTAATCTTTCCCATGATTGTTTTATATCTACGGTGATATTTGGGAAAGACGAAATTAAAGAAGGTCCATTAAGTGAGTCTCCACTATACAAGGTGGTTGAGAAGGAAGGGATAGAGATATGAGGTCTGACAAGAAAAAAAAGGATATTGCTCGGTATAGACTAAAACAAGCGAGAGAAAGCCTGGAAGAAGCAGAGTTTTTGTTTTAGGGTAGGAAAAGTCCGTATAAAGTCAAACGCTTTATGGGACACAGTATTGTGATGGAGGTATTACAGTGACAAGGGCAAAAGTGGAGATAGCTTTAAGATACAACCTGAGAAAGGTACTGGCAGTCTTTGGTATTTACACTATTAGAGAGAGAGAAGATTTGTGATTGATAATATAGATCATGATTTCCCCAAGAGGATTCTGGATGTTGGCTGCTGTGAATCACTTTTACCGGAAGAGCTTTTAAGAAGAGGTCATATGGTTTATGGAATCGATATAAGAGAATACCCAAATCCCAAGAATTTTGAGTTCTATAGGGCTGATATAACTGATGTAGAATCCTTTCCATTTGATCCTGAAAGTTTTGATTACGTGATTTCTTTATCAACTATAGAACATATAGGTCTGGGTTATTATGGTGGAGATCTCGACGAAAGAGGGGACAGGATAGCGGTGAGGAATATACACTCCCTTTTAAGGAGTGACGGCCACTTCATAGTAACACTACTATTTTCGGGTAAGTACTACCAAAATTCATTTCAGAGAGTTCACACGATGGAAAGTTTCAAGGATCTTATTTCGGGATATTTTGAGATAGAAAAGCAGCAATTTTGGATTCCCAAATCAAAGAAGAATTGGATCCCAGCTACTCTGGAAGAGGCTGAGTTGGTGTATGAGAGCTGTCCCGAAAACAATGCTTGCTTTGTGCTGAAAAAGTTGTAGGCGGGAAGGATTCAAGCGTAGGTTTTAGAGGTATGAGGAAAAAGATCCTTGTCGTTTTTGGTACCAGGCCAGAGGCCATAAAGCTTGCCCCTGTCATCCATGAACTCCGCAAATGCCCAGAGTTTGACACCAGGGTCTGTGTTACTGCCCAGCACAGGGAGATGCTGGACCAGGTTCTCACCCTTTTTGGCATAGAGCCCCACGTGGATTTGAACCTCATGGAGCCCGATCAGGATCTGCCTGGCCTGACATCCCGGGTCTTGGAGGGTATAACAGAGGTCCTCAGGGAGGAGAGGCCCCATATCGTCCTGGTTCAAGGGGATACCACCACCGTCATGGCCACGGCCATGGCTGCCTTTTATGAGAAGATAATGGTGGGACATGTGGAGGCGGGACTCAGGTCGGGGGATCCCTTTTCTCCCTTTCCAGAGGAGATAAACAGGAGGGTGGCCACAGCCCTTAGCAGTCTCCATTTTGCGCCTACCAGGAGGGCTGAGGAGGCACTGCTGAGGGAGGGGATTCCCGGGAGACAGGTCTTTCTCACAGGGAATCCCGTTATCGATGCCCTTTACACGATTCTCGGACTCCCAGTGCCTGAGAAAGCCCGGGAGGTTCTTGAGAAGGCGGGGTTGAATCGCGGTGAAGACTCCAGGAAATTGATACTGGTCACGGCCCATAGAAGGGAAAACTTCGGTGAACCCTTTGAGAGTATTTGTCTGGGGATCAAGGACGTAGTGGAGAGAAATCCTCAGGTGGCGGTTGTCTATCCTGTCCACTTGAATCCCCATGTGAGGGAGCCTGTACGCCGTATTCTGGAGGGACATGAAAGGATCTTTCTCACGGAGCCTGTGGAGTATCATGTTCTGGTTCATCTTATGAAAGAGTCTTATCTGGTGCTCACGGACTCTGGAGGCATTCAGGAGGAAGCCCCATCCCTGGGCAAACCTGTTTTGGTCATGCGAAAAGAAACGGAGCGGCCCGAGGGGGTGGAGGCAGGAACGGCAAAACTGGTGGGAGCTGATACGGAGAGGATCATTAGGGAAGTTGAGAGGTTGCTTTATGATCCTGAGGAGTATGAATGCATGTCCAGGGCTGTCAATCCCTACGGAGACGGCAAGGCATCTGAGAGGATTGTGGAAGTTTTGAGGACGAGGATAAAGGATTAAGGAGTAGGGGGTAAGGGGTAATCCTTGAATCCTTATCCCTTGATACTGAACAATTGGGAGGAGTGCTATGGGGTATAAAGAGCGGGTAGATTGGGTTGAAGAATATCTTGGCCGCGTGAATCTGGATAAGGAGGTTCTGGACTACTACCAGGGTCGCTCCATACTGGTGACAGGTGGAGCAGGGGCTATAGGAAGTAACTTGATTATTGCTCTGTCAAAGCTTGTCGGGAAGGACGGAAAGGTTGTGGTCTTGGATAACCTCTCCGCGCTGAAGGAGAAGGATCCATTCAATGTGACGCCCCTTCCCAACATCATGTTTGTCCTGGGGGATGTGAGGAGCGATGTGGATCTGAAAAGGGTGTTCAAGGAAGACCCCACCATGGTCTTTCATCTCGCTGCCTTCTTTGCCAACCAGAATTCAGTAGACTACCCGGAGATTTCAGCTGAAGTCGATGTTATAGGATTGATAAAACTCTTGGAGTATTCCAGGCTGGCGGGGGTGGAAAAATTTATCTACGCCTCCAGTGGGTGTGCTATCTATGGATCCTATCCTAAGCTTCCCTTGAAGGAAGACTTCATCTCTATGCATCTCACTACTCCTTATCAAGTAAACAAGATGACGGGGGAGATGTACTGCAACTTCTACCATCATCATTACGAATTGCCCATTGTGAACTGTCGGTTCTTCAATTCCTATGGTCCTGGGGAGGTGCCGGGACAGTACAGGAATGTGATCCCCAACTTTATCTACTGGGGCATGAAGGGAATAGCCCTGCCCATAACGGGAACGGGGGAGGAGACCAGGGACTTCACTTATGTGATGGACTTGGTGCAGGGTCTCGTCAAAGCGGGGTATCACAGGGAGGCAGTGGGAGAGAACTTCAATCTGGCAAGAGGAAAGGAAGTAAAGATCAAGGATGTGGCGGAGATGGTGAACAGGGCTACGGGTAACCCTGAACCTATTTATTTTTTATGGCGGAGGAGGTGGGATACCAAGCCCAGGCTTTTGGCGAGCATAGAAAAGGCGGAAAAGTTAATAAAGTACACACCTCTTGTGGATTTTGATGGAGGCTTCGAGAAGAATATAGAATGGTTCAAGGATAGCTGGGACAAGATTGAGGCCCTGGCTGACTTTCCTCCAGGGATGAGCAGTGCCGTGCGGGGTGCCGGGAGTATCCGCGGGGCGGTAGAGAGGGGAGCTACAGAATTCAAGGATTAAGGATTAAAGGGGTGGGGGTGAGAGGTTAGGGGAAAGAAGGTTAGAATGTTGGAAGGTAAGGCAAGAGGCGGGAAAGGCAGAGAGTGGGAGAGAAATAGAGGGGACGCTTCTCGCTTTTTTAGTGAGGGTCGTTGCTTATCCAAGCGTATTTTTGATGTATGCCTTTCGGGTTTTGGTCTTGTTGTTTCGTCACCTCTGTGGCTGCTTATAGCTGTTGCCATTAAGCTGGAAGACAGGGGGCCTGTCTTCTATGCCCAGGAGAGGGTGGGAAAAGGGGGCAGGGTTTTCAAAGTCTACAAGTTCCGCTCCATGATCCCCGATGCGGAAAGGCACACCGGCGCGGTTTGGGCCCTTGAGAGCGATCCCAGGGTGACCAGGGTGGGCAGGGTATTAAGGGCCACGGCCATGGATGAGTTGCCCCAGCTGTGGAGTATTGTTAAGGGTGATATGAGCTTTGTGGGACCCCGGCCTGAACGGCCCCAGTTGCTGGAGGAGTTTACCAGGGAGATCCCCAGGTTTGTGGAAAGGTTCCAGGTCCGGCCTGGTCTTACTGGGGTGGCCCAGGTTTATGGAAAGTACGACACTCCTCCCAGTAACAAGCTAAAGTACGACCTCTTTTATATAAAAAACCGATCTTTTTTCCTGGACCTGCAGCTCATCTTTTTTTCTTTTCTCATTACTTTTATGGGTAAGTGGGAGGACAGGGGGAAGCCCCAGATGCTCCGAAAGTGGAGGAGGGTTCTTAGAGGATCGAAGGATTAAAGGGATAAGGATTGAAGGAATAGGTAATTAGTGAAATGGGTACAATGAGTTAAATGGGTAAAATCAGTAAAATGGGTGAGTCGGTAAAATGAGGGAAATAGGTTGAGTGGGTTAATGGGTGGGATGGGGCCTTTCGCGCCTTACCAGTTTTCCCCCTGTCTCAACAAACCTTATAAACCCGATAAACGCAGAAGCGCGCCAAACCTAAGAAGATGAGTTTCATTACCCGGGAAGAAATCGATACATCATCCGTTCCTTTTCACCGGGCTGTGATGAGGCTTTTTGTTGTTGCTTTTTTTATGGCCTTTGTAGGCTATATGTCTCTAAGGAGTAGTTATCCCGGTGTGATCCAGGATCTCTTCAATACCCTGGGTTCTGTTGTTCTCCACTTTCTGGCCTACAGTGGGCTGACAGTTATTTATTTCTGGGCCTTTTTGAGGAGGCACGCTAAGGGTCATTTATGGGCAGCCTTTTTTTCCATCTCTTATGGTCTTGCCCTGGAGGTGGCCCAGCTTTGGATCCCAGGCCGTTCCTTTTCCCTGGGAGACTTGGCCGTGAACTGCCTGGGAGTGGCTTTAGCAGCGATGGGGATAGTAGGGTTTAAAGGTCTGAGGGAAGTGGGGAAATAGAGCTCAAGAAGACCGTCCCATGGGTTGGGCTCCTCAAAGTCGGCGAGACGATATAGCAAGCTGGTAGGATTCGCCCTTTGGGCTTCAAATTTTACCTTTAATTGTTTATGCTTAAATTATCATGTCG
>WFSI01000116.1 GCA_015486105.1 Aquificota bacterium
GCTTACATTCTCGTGGACGCCTTGAGGTACGAAATAGGGCTGGAGCTCGTGGAGAGCCTCAAAGACGAGTTTAAGGTAGAGATCAGGCCCGCCATGGCCCAGTTGCCCACCATCACAGAGGCGGGCATGGCCGCTCTGATGCCCCAGGCAGAGGGAGAGATGGAGCTTGTAGAGACCAAAGGGGGAAAGCTGGGGATCGGGATAGGATCTTTTGTGCTGAGGGACAGGAAGAGCCGACTTGATTACCTCGGGTCTCTTATTCCCGGCGCGGTGGCACTAAAGCTGGGCAACATTGCCAAACCCTCCCAAAGGCAGAAGGAAACCTTAAAAGAGGCTGACGTAATACTGGTGACCTCCCAGGAAATAGACCTTCTGGGAGAAACCATAGAGGACGAGGATGAGGCCAGAAGGCTAATGGAGGATGTTCAGGAAAAGCTTAGGAAGGGGATTCGGCAGCTAGCAGTCCTGGGCGTAAAGAAAATAGTTGTGGCGGCTGATCATGGTCATCTGTTCTTGGAAAAACCCCATGAGGGCATGAAAATAGACCCCCCTGGTGGAAAGACATTGAATCTCCACCCCAGGGTCTGGATGGGAAAGGGGGGAACCGACCCTGCCGGGTGTTTGAGGGTAACCTCCGATAAATTGGGACTTAAGGGCGATCTGGAGCTGGTGTTTCCACCGGGGATTGCCTGTTTCAAGGCCAGAGGACCCGATAGGGGATACCTCCACGGTGGCATCTCCCTCCAGGAGCTGTTGATCCCCCTGGCCACTATAGAACCCCTTGATACCGCCGAAGTCCATGAGAAAACCACTGTAAAGGTTGAGATGGCAAGGCCCAAAATTACCAATCGCCTCTTTTCCGTTAGGATTACCTACCAAGGAGGTGGATTCTTTGATCAGCCGGTGAAGAAGGTTAAAGTAATAGCATGGGCCAACAGGACCCAGGTGGGTGAGGCAGTCACCTCGGAATATGGAGACCCCCAGGAGATACCCCTGAAAAAGGGAGAACCCAACGTCGTAACATTACAACTCTACGAGGATGTGGAATGCTCCAGGGTTTCCATAAAAGTTATAGATGCCAAGACCCATATAGAACTGGGTGCTCTGAAGGACATCGAGGTGGATATAGCCATTTAGGGGGAACCTATGCCGAGTCTTGATAGAAAAGCCAATGAAATTTTTGCTGGCAGGCTGGTGAGGAAAGACCTGGTACGGAAGGTGAAGGTGGGTGCCAACGTCCCTGTATACGTCCTGGAGTATCTCCTTGGTAAATACTGTGCCACCGATGATCTTCAAGCCATAGAAGCTGGACTTCACCTGGTCAACACGACCCTGGCCAATAATTTTGTGAGGCCCGACGAATCAAACAAGGTCCAGGCCATGGTACGGGAGAAAGGCAGACACACCATCATAGATAAAGTGAAGGTCCGTTATGTGGCCCATGAAGACAAGTACTGGGCAGAGCTGGTTAACTTTGGACACAAATATGTTCATGTGCCCGATCACTACGTGCGCCAATACGACCTCCTCCTTATGGGCGGAATATGGGCCCAGGTAGAGATACGCCACGAGTACGACGAGGAAGTTAAAGGGAAGAAGAGCCCCTTCTGGATTGACAAGATAAAGCCTATTCAGCTGGGATCCTTTGACCTTGAAGAGTACCTGGAGTGTCGAAGGGGGTTCACTTCTGAAGAGTGGGTGGATCTTTTGATCAGGAGCATAGGCCTTGAGCCTACTCATAAAGAGTTTACTAGACGCCTGAAACTCCTCATCCTCATGCGCCTGCTTTCTCTGTGTGAGCCCAATTACAACCTCATAGAACTGGGGCCAAGAGGCACGGGTAAATCCTACGCGTACCAGGAGGTGAGTCCCTACGCCATCCTTCTGACAGGACCCACCACTGTGGCCAACCTTTTTTACAATATGGCCACTGGAAAGATGGGGCTGGTGGGGCTTTGGGATGCTGTGGCTTTCGATGAGATAGCCGACCTTCAGAAGATGCCCAAAGAGGTGGTCACCACCCTTAAGACCTACTGTGAGTCGGGCACCTTTGCCCGGGGGAAAGAGTCTCTTACAGGTCATGCTTCCATTGTGATGTTTGGAAACACCAACCAACCTGTGGAAGTCATGGTCCAGTCGTCTCACCTCTTCCAGCCTCTTCCGGATGTGGTTCGGGAGGATTGGGCCTTCCTTGACCGTATCCACTACTACATACCGGGTTGGGAAATACCCAAGATGCGTATAGAGTTCTTCACCGAGCACTACGGGTTTGTGGTGAACTACCTGGCTGAGGCCCTGAAGGAGCTGAGACGCCACAATTTCACAGAGGTGATCGACCGTCACTACTCCCTGGGCTCTCATCTCAATGCCAGGGATGTTAAGGCCGTGAGAAAGACCATCTCCGGACTCACCAAGCTCCTATATCCCCATGGAGAGTTCACCAAGGAAGAACTGGCCGAGATGGTAGAAGTGGCCCTGGAAGGCAGGCGAAGGGTCAAGGAGCAGCTGAAGAAGATGGGCTCCTTTGAATACCACCAAACATCTTTCTCATACATAGACAAAGAGACCAGGGAAGAGAGGTATGTAGGGGTGCCGGAGCAAGGGGGTACCGAAAGGATATCCACCGACCCCCTCGCTCCTGGTTCTGTTTATACAGCCTCCGTGGATGAACAGGGAAAAGTGGGCCTTTACAGACTAGAGGTGGGATGTTCTCCCGGTACGGGAAAGCTCCAGATTGCCGGTGGTCTCAGTGGATCCATGAAGGAGTCGATTAAGAGGGCCTTTGCGTATATTAAAGGCCACAAGGTAGAGATGGGAATCGGGCATCCAGTGGATAACACGGACTTTCACGTAGAGGCTATTGATCTCCTAAACAACAGGGTGCCGTGCGAGCCGGGTATGGCTTTTATTGTAGCCATTTACAGTGCCTTGAAGAAACAATCTGTCCTTCCTGCTCTGGTGGTTATGGGAGACTTGAGCATCCAGGGAAACATCAAGCCCTTGAGGTCCTTGGCCGAACCCTTGCAAGTGGCTATGGAAAACGGCGCCAGAAGGGCCCTGATTCCCCTGGAAAACAAACGTAACTTCCTGGAAGTTTCAGGGGACGTGGTGGAAAAGGTGGATCCCATTTTTTACTCCGATCCCATGATGGCAGCCATGAAAGCACTGGGGATGACTTAGAGGGTTGGGATGATAATGGTAAAAGGATCGGACGCTTGTCACACCTATACCGCCTACGGTGTGGAGTTCGTAGAGGAATTGAGGGCACTAGTTGGTTTTGGGGCATTGCCCTGGGGCCTAGGTAC
>WFSI01000117.1 GCA_015486105.1 Aquificota bacterium
ACTCGGGCCTTTAGGTGCTGGGCTGGTAAGGTCCTGGTGCTGGTGGATTACGACGGCAAGGTGTACCCCAACAGCGGGTGCCCCAGCAATTGGTGGCTTGGAGACTTGAGAGAAACAGGTTACTCTTTAAGGGGAGTTGTTACCTCAGAGCGGGCCAGAACCATCCTCAAAAGGGTTAAGACTTGCAGGGCTTGCCTCTTGTGGTGTGAGGCTGCTCCTACCCTTCGCCATCCCGAGGCCTTGTACTATGAGAAACTGGGGGGAACCTTTTGAACAAGCCCCGAGTGGCGAGGATCGTTTCTTACCTCAATGTGGGAGGGGTGGAGAAACGGCTCCTGGCCGTTCTGAAAAGGCTCAAAAAAAACTTTGAAGTGGAGGTCATCTGTATCCACTCCAGGGGCAAGCTGGCCCCGAAGTTTGAAGAAGCGGGTATTCCTGTTACGGTCATACCTTTCAAAAGCAGGCTTCACCCAATCAGTCTTTATCAATTGGCCCGTTATCTTCGTAAAAGGCGGATAGACATTGTTCATACCCATATGTATCGGCCCAACGTTTCCGGCACCCTGGCAGCCAGAATAGCGGGTGTACCAGTGGTCATATCTAACGTCCATAACGTGGATCACTGGGATACTAATAGACAGGTGTGGATGGATAGGGTGTTATACCCTTGGAGGGACAGAATAATAGCGGTGTCTGAGAGTGTCAGAAGAGACTATTTGGAGAAGATTTGGGTGGCGCCAGAGAGGGTCAAAGTGATATACAACGGCGTAGATATTCCAGAGTTACCCTCTAACCTTGATAAAGACATAGTGAAGAGAGATCTGGGCATCACTCCTTATCAAAAAGTTGTTGCGTGTATAGCCCGACTTGTACCCCAGAAGGGGCATAAATTCCTTTTGGAATGTTACAGCTATGTAGAGGAAATACACCATAATGTGGTTCTTCTGATAATAGGTGATGGGCCTTCAAGGGGATACTTAGAGTCCTATTCCGAAAGTTTAGGATTGAAGAGTGTAAGGTTCCTGGGTGAAAGTGGTGATATAGTGAAGCTCTTATCTATAACAGATGTGGTCGTTCTTCCCTCTCTGAAGGAGGGATTTTCCAATGTAATTCTGGAGTCGATGTCAGCGGCTGTTCCTTTACTGGTTACAGATGTTGGAGGTAATGAAGAAGCCATTACTAATGGAGGCGTAGGGTTTGTTGTACCTTCTGGAGATGTAGGTATTTTTGAAAAAAGTATCCTGTTTTTGTTAGAAAGTGAGAGAACAAGTAGGGCAATGGGAAGAAGAGGGCTGAGAAGAGTAAACAAATGTTTCTCCATAGATAGAATGGTTACAGATACCATATTGCTATATAGCGAACTCCTGGAGGAGGCGAATTGAGGCTTATTTACTTTACCTCTTTGAGGCTACCTACTACCAAGGCTCATGTCATCCAGATTCTAAAAACATGCGCCGCTTTAGTGAAATATGGTGTGGATGTGGAGCTTATTGTTAGAGAGCTTAACACTCCATTAGAACATTTATTAGAGGAGTGTAGTGTGGGGGCAGATGCTCGGTTTGCTATTATTCCCATTAAAGGGTATAAGTGGATTTCTTTTCTAAAGAGGGAGGGAGTTTTTTACACTAGGAGTCCTTTCTGGGCCAAGAGGCTACTAAGGCTTAAGAAATTTCATAAGAACCCAGTGGTCTTCGAAACCCATAGGAAATCCCTTTACTATAAATATGACCTTGTCACTGGAATGGAGAAGGGGTTAGAAGACAAAAGAGTTCTTGACTTTGTTTACTCTCATTCTGACGGGGTAATTTCTGGATTTAACTGTACTTATCAGCTGTTGAGGAAAAGGAAAATTAATGCACTTCATCTGTGGGTGGGTTGGACCCATGACCTTCCTCAAAAGGAAGTTTCTATTTTAGACATGGTTTATACTGGTGTTAAGAAGGAGCTTTCTATGCTTTTGGAGGCTATGAATATGATAGATATGGATATCACTCTTCACATATATGGAGGTAACAATGTACTTTTTAAAGAATTACTAAAGTGTAGCAACTGTAAACAGAATATTGTGTTTCATGGGTATCTCTCTCATGCTGATCTGTTAGATATTCTGCCAACTTATGGGTTAATGATTGGGTTAAATGAAGGCTTAAAGCTGGCTGATTATTTGAGCGCAGGGGGGGCTATATTGGCACCAGACATGCCTTCAGTTAGGGATATTTTGGGAGATGCTGCTTATTATTTTGAATTTAATAGTGCTTCTTCTCTGGCCTCTTCTATTAGAAAGGTCATCGAAGATAAAAACTTGTATAGGGATTTGAGAAAGAGAGCCAAGGAAAGGGCAATCTTATATAAATGGCCTGATAAAGCAAAAACCTTTGTTGAGTTTCTTAAAACTGTGGGGCAGGGGAGTCCATAGTCTGAAGGGAGTTATAACCATTTCTGTGTACGGGCTCATTGAAAGAAGTGGCGTATCCTGCTGAGGTGAAGTCAGCAAAAGGTGGTCCAGGGAGTAAAGTTTACAGATGGCATAGCAGAGAACAAAGTTTCTCAGCAGGAGGCTGCCTGAGATGCCATACACCAAATTTGACTATGACTCTCTCTCATGGGCTATACCCCTCAAGCAATTTGCGTATTTCAGTCGAAGTCCCCACCCATTCCAGTGAAACTCCCTACCTCATCTGACGCCCTGGCTCTGGCATAGTGATCTTCACCTCAAAGTGTGATCTATATCTTGGGTTCAGAAGGTTGGATCTTCTAATGAGGATACATTTCTTTCTTTAGAGAGCTCCTAAGACGTTAAGGTTAACATCTTTGGGAAATTGGATAAGGTGGCCCTTGCATCGGCAGTCGGAGGCACCGAAGCGGGGAGGGTAGGGGATACCCCCTTTTTCGGCTAGCTTTTGGGCTAAGGTGCATTCTGTAGTGTCTCCCAAAGGGAAGAAGAAGATGGCCTGTATCTCTGTGTGGGGGAGGAGATGGTCTATGTGCCATCGGATTTTTTTATCCTGGCGGAAGTAGCGGGCTAATCTCTGCCTCAGGTGGAGTTTGGCCCGGCCAACGTAACAGTATGTGCCGGGAGGGAAGACAAAGGTGCCTAGTTTTCCTATGGATATGGAGGATTTGTTTTTTAATTGAAGGGTCAGGATATAGTGTCCGCTATTTGTGGACCAAGGCATCTTTTATCTTTTTCCAGAGTTTTCTATCGGCAGGGGATAGGTTGTATCCTTCTATTTCATGTGGATACACCCAACGGATCTCCCCTTCGTTGCTATATACCTTTTGAGTGGTGGATGGGACCTTGAAGGCCCTCAGTTTGATATGGATGTGGGGATAGGTATGGGTGATTTCCCCCAGTTCTTTCTCCACTTTTATATTTAGCCCCAGTTCCTCCCTGATTTCTCTTACCAGGGCTTCTGCTGGGGTTTCTTCCTCTTCCACCTTGCCTCCTGGAAACTCCCATGTACCTTCCAAAGCGTCTCCTTTTTTTCTCTTGTGGAGGAGGATTACGTCTCCGGAAAGGATGACGGCTGCTACTACCAAGATGGGAGGATTTTCCATATCCATTTGCTCCTGATGGCCTTTTGGATTAATAAAGTACCCTATAGGGTCGAGATAAGAAAGAGAGGTTTCCTATGGATGAGAGCGTGTCCCACGAACCTGTTATGGTGGAGGAGGTGGTAGAGTTTCTGGAGCCTTGTGCTGGAGGCGTCTTTGTAGATGGGACTGTGGGTAGTGGAGGCCATGCCAAGGTGATCTTGGAGAGGCTGAATCCCTCTATTTACATTGGCATAGACAGAGACCTGGGGGCTTTAGAGTTGGCGGCTCAGGTGTTAGAGCCTTTTGTGGATAAGGTTCGGCTTTATCACAGCCTTTATAGTGAAGTGGAGGATGTATTGGAGGATGTGGGGTTGGAGGCGACGGATGTCTTTTTGTTGGATTTGGGTCTTTCTTCCCTTCAGTTAGATGGGTCAGGGAGGGGTTTTTCTTTCCAGCGGGAGGAGCCTTTGGATATGCGGATGGACAGGGAGCAGGAGATCACTGCTGCCCTGGTGGTGAACACCTATGCTCAGGGGGATTTAGAGCGTATCTTCAGGGAGTATGGAGAGGAGCGCTGGGCTAAAAAGATTGCCCGTAATATTGTGAATACCAGGAAAAAGTTTCCCATCAATACCACCACCTCTTTAGCCCAGGTGGTGGAGTGGTCTATACCAAAGAAGTTCCATCCCAAAAAGATTCATCCTGCCACCCGGGTTTTTCAGGCTTTGAGGATAGAGGTTAACAGGGAGTTGGAGGAGTTGGAGGAGGGTCTCAAGGTTGGATTGAGAATATTAAAGCCCAAGGGTAGGTTTGTCGTCATATCTTTCCACTCGTTGGAGGACGGTCTGGTAAAGAAGACTTTTCGGGAGTGGCAAGGTGAGGGATGGGGGGAAATAGTTACTCAGAAACCCGTGACCCCCTCAGCTGAGGAGGTAGAAAGGAACATCCGATCCCGTAGTGGCAAGCTTCGTGTATTTCAGAAGGGTTAAGCTATGAAGCTGAGAGAGCTCTTCCAGGGGCTTGAGGTCCCTTTTACCAGTGATGTAGGCTCTGTTGATGTAAGGGGGGTGACAGACGATTCCCGGGAGGTAAGACCTGGTTACCTTTTTGTATGTGTAAAGGGGTTTGTAACCGATGGCCATATCTTTGCTTCCCAGGCCGTGGAAAGGGGAGCTGTGGCGCTGGTAGTAGAGGATGAGCTTACCCTTCCTGTTCCTCAGGTTAAGGTGTCCGATACTCGGCGGATTCTTCCCTACTTAGCCCGGAATTTTTTTAGCAGGCCTAGCGATTCTCTTACCTTCGTGGGAGTTACGGGGACCAACGGCAAGACCACAGTTACCCATCTCTTGGCCCATGTCTTGGAGAAGATGGGTAAGAAAGTCCTTCTCTTAGGCACCGTAGACTATAGACTGGGGGAGAAGAGGATAAAGGCAGAGAGGACCACTCCTCCCCCCTTACTCCTTTGGCGGTTCTTACGGAAGGCGGTGGATGAGGGCATATCCTATGTGGTCATGGAGGTTTCTTCCCATGCCCTTTCTTTGGGCAGGGTGGAGGGACTTCAGTTCCAAGTTTCCACTTTCACCAATCTCTCCCGGGACCACCTGGATTTTCACAGGACCATGGATCATTATTACTGGGCTAAAAGCCACCTTTTTACCCACTATACCTCCGGTGTGTCCGTGGTGAACTTGGATGATCCTTATGGCAGGAGGTTAAAAGTAGACCTGGGAGGGAACGTTCTGGGTTTTTCCTTGGGAGGGAATGCCCCCTTGAAAGGGGAGATAAAGAGGGCGGACTTGAATGGGTTGGTATTGGGGGTGGAAGAGGATAGGGGTACTTTCACCTTGAATTCTCACCTGGTGGGTACCTATAATGCATGGAACCTTTTGGCGGCTTGGGGGGCTCTTGCTCCTTTGGGAGTAGATCCGTCGGATGTCCTTTCTTCCTTGGCCACTTTTCATGGAGTTAAGGGTCGCTTGGAGCCTGTGGCTAATGCCAATGGGGTAGGAGTTTTCGTAGATTATGCCCATACCCCTGATGCCCTCAGGGTGGTTCTTGAGACCTTAGGATCTATGACCCAGGGCTGTTTGATCCTTGTTTTTGGCTGTGGAGGTGACAGAGACAGGGGCAAGAGGCCTATTATGGGGGCTGTGGCCTGCCAATGGGCCAATAAGTTGGTGGTTACTTCGGACAATCCCCGCACCGAAGACCCTATGGCTATCATTCAGGATATCTTAAGGGGGACCACCAGGGAAGTAGTGGTGGAACCTGATAGGAGAGAGGCTATCGGATTGGCTCTAAGGATGGCTCAGCCTGGGGATGTGGTGCTCATTGCTGGAAAGGGGCATGAGGATTATCAGATTGTGGGGGAAGAGATTTTTCCTTTTGATGATGTGGAAATAACCCGAGAGATCATGGAGGAGTTGGGATGGATATGACCCTGGGGAGTCTGCTTCAGGGTCTTGGAGGTACTTACTTAGGTCCCTATCCTTTGCTGGACTTGCACTATGAAGGGGTTTCCATAGACAGCCGGGGGGAGTGCAGGGGCCGGGTCTTTTGGGCCCTTAAGGGGGAAAGGTTTGATGGCCATGATTTTGCCATAGAGGCTTGGCGTAGGGGAAGTCCTTTGGCGGTGGTGGAGAGGGAGATGGCCCTTCCCTGCCTCGTGGTTTCCAATACCTTGGAGGCCCTGCAAAAGATGGCCTCTTTCCTCCTCGATGTGTGGGCTCCTCAGGTGGTGGCTATTACGGGTTCCTCTGGTAAAACCACCACAAAGGAACTCGTAGCCCATCTCTTGGGAGGTATGTACCGGGTCCATAAGACTATAAAGAACTATAATAATCTGGTGGGCCTTCCTTACACCGTGGCCAACATGCCTAAGGAAACCCAAGTCCTGGTCTTAGAGATGGGCACTAACTCTCCCGGGGAGATCTCCCGGTTAAGCTGTCTTGTTAGACCCCACGTGGGGGTTCTTACTAATGTGGGAAGGGCCCACCTGGGCCCTCTGGGAGGTGTAGATGGAGTTAAAAAGGCTAAGGGGGAGCTTTTGGATGGTTTGAGGGGGGATGGACTTCTGGTGTACAACGCCGATGATCCCTTTAGCCGAGAGCTTGCTAAGGGCTTTCCCCGTACCTTCACCTTTGGTTTGAAGGGGGGTGACATAAGGG
>WFSI01000118.1 GCA_015486105.1 Aquificota bacterium
CAGGTGTTTTCCACTACTTTGGCATCTTCGTGCATGGGATTCTAACCTCCTAACCTTTCTACCTTAGAAACTCAAAAGAGAGTAGACACGCTGTCACTCTATACTGGAGCCGGCGAGCGGACTTGAACCGCTGACCTGCTGATTACGAATCAGCTGCTCTACCGACTGAGCTACGCCGGCTTCCCCTTTTCTTATGGGAGTGGTGAAGCTTTTTGTCAAGCTGCTGTTTATCGAGGGCTTATCTTTTCCTCTATTTTCTCTTCCTCTGGGGGATGATAAAGATTAAGAACAGGCTTATAGAGTAGGATGTGGCAATGGACAGATTCAGGATAGACAAAAAGGGGCGCATGTATTGGAAGGGGATGGAGGTGGTTCATCCCAGAATCAAGAGGTATCTCCTGTCTTTAATGGATCGGGACCAAGAAGGTGTGTGGGTGAGGAATTCACACCAGCAGGTGGGTGTGGATATGGAGGAGACTCCTTTCTATGTGGAGGCTCTGAGGGAGGAAGAGAGAGAGGGAAAGGTCTTTCTTAGGGCCATCCTCAACGATGGATCTGAAGAGGTGCTGGATCCTTCCACATTAAGGATAGCCCCTGACAACAAGGTTTACTGTTCCATAAAAGGGGGAAGGTTTGAGGCCTTGCTTACCCTTTCTGCATATTGGCAGCTGGTGAGATACCTGGTACAAGAAGGAGAGATTTTTTATCTTCAGTTGGGTTCCAAGAGGTATCCTCTGATGCTTGAAGATAAGAAGGAGGGAGGTCTATCATGAAGGTGAATAAGGCGGTTTTTCCTGTAGCCGGCTGGGGGACTAGGTTTTTACCTGCCACCAAAGCTATGCCCAAAGAGATGCTTCCTTTGGTGGATAAGCCTATTATCCAGTATGTAGTGGAAGAATGCCTGGATTCAGGGGTTAAGTCTATTGTCATGGTGACTGGAAGGGCCAAAAGGGCTATCGAGGATCACTTCGATATATCCTTTGAACTGGAATCGGTGCTGAAGGGTAAGGGCAAGGAAGGCCTTTTAAAAGAGGTGAGGCGCATTGCCCTTATGGCCGATATGATCTATGTCCGGCAAAAGCAACCCTTAGGACTGGGCCATGCTATTTTGAGTTCCAAAGAAGCTGTGGGGGATGAACCCTTTGCTGTTCTTTTGGGAGATGACGTCATTTATGACCCTCAAAAACCCACCTTAGCCAGGATGCTGGGGATTTATGAGCAGTATAATCGCCCTGTCATCGCTATAAGGGAAGTACCCAGAGAGCAGGTGGTGCGCTATGGCATTGTGGGGGGCAAAGTTCTGGGAGGTGGCGTGGTAGAGATCAGTAGCATGGTGGAGAAGCCCAGTATGGATGTGGCCCCTTCCAATTGGGCCATAATAGGCCGTTATGTGCTTCCTCCTGAGACCTTCGATTACATTGAAGAAACCAAGATGGGTCCTACGGGAGAAATCCACCTTACCGATGCTCTTTCTCGGCTTTTGCAAGATGGTCCTGTTTATGGCTATCTCTTTCCAGGAACCTACTTAGATTGCGGTGAGAAGCTGGGTTATCTCAAGGCTATGATCTACTATTCTATGCTCAGGGAAGATCTGGCCCCGGAACTGAGGGAGTTCATGAGGGAGTTCTTAAAATAGGTGAAGGTCTCTCTTTTTGAGTACCATCTCCCTCCAGATCTCATAGCCCAGGAGCCCCTTCCCCAAAGGGACGCCTCCCGCCTCTTGGTGGTGGAGAGAAGGAAGGCTTCCCTCTACCATACAACATTTAGGGAGCTGCCCCAGTTGGTGGAAAAGGGCGCCCTTATGGTGGTGAACAACGCCAAGGTGATTCCTGCTCGCTTTTTGGGAAGAAGGGCCACGGGTGGGAGGGTGGAGGTCTTCCTGGTAAGGGAGAGGGATAAGGATCTATGGGTATGCTTAGTGAAGCCGGGGAGGCACCTCAGGGATGGAGCAAAGGTTTTCTTTCCTCCGGGGGATTGGTGGGGAGAAATAGTGGAGATCTTGCCTTCCAGTGAGCGGGTGATACGCTTTTGGGGCCCTGGCGGGATAGATGCTCTCCTGGAGCATCAGGGTCAAGTTCCCCTTCCTCCCTACATCAAACGTTCTCCTTCGCCCTTGGATAGGGAGAGGTACCAGACTATATACGCCACTCGGAGGGGGGCTGTGGCTGCTCCCACAGCTGGACTTCACTTCACACCCTGTGTGCTGGATGCCCTAAAGGATAAGGGGGTGGAGATAGTTCCCCTCACCCTTCACGTGGGGCCAGGGACTTTTAGGCCTGTAAGGGCAGAGAAGGTGGAGAACCATTGTATGGAAGAGGAGTATTACGAGATTTCTCCCCAAGTGGCCAATAAAATCCAGGAGGCCAAGGAAGAGGGGAGGAGGCTTTTGGCTGTGGGCACCACCGTGACCAGGGCCTTGGAGAGTGCAGCCAATGAGGAAGGGGATTTGGTGAGGCTCAAAGGGTGGACAGGACTTTTTATCTACCCGGGTTTCAGATTCAAGGTGGTAGATGCACTCCTTACAAACTTTCACCTTCCCCGCTCCACACTTCTCATGCTGGTGTGTGCTTTTGGTGGTAGGGAACTTATTATGGATACTTACCAGGAAGCTATTAAAGAGGGCTATCGTTTTTACTCTTACGGGGATGCCATGTTGATTCTGTAACCTTAAGACTTTGAGGTAGATCCTGATTAGGAATTTTGAGTGGGAGGATGTAAAATCTTTCCTATTCCTCTTTTTAGTGCTTTTTGCTATATTTAAATGAGAATGGTCAGAAGGGGTTATTCTTCGGCTCAGGGGGTAATGTGCGGGTAAAGTTGGGGGTGTTCCTTGGTTTATTGTTGTTGTCCACCCGGCTTCAGGCGGGGGAGGTAAGGGTTTTCTTCAGTCCCCAGGGGGGCTGTGAGGAGGCTATCCTGGCCCAGATCGATAAGGCCCAGAGGTATGTCCATGTGGCCATGTATGCCTTTACAAGCCGGTACTTGGCCCGGGCTTTGGTGAGGGCCAAAGAGAGGGGAGTGGATGTGAAGGTAGTGATGGATGCCTCTTTCGACGGAGAGAACAAATACTCCAAAGGAGATTACCTCAGGAGAAAGGGGATATCAGTAAAGGACGTTTCTCCCCGTTGGAGGCGGGGACTGAAAGTTGTAGAGGGTCTTATGCATGATAAATTTGCTGTGATCGATGGTTGTGTGGTGGCTACAGGTTCTTATAACTGGACAGCCAGGGCCCAGAGAGCCAATTATGAGAATCTTTTGGTTTTTGTGGATGAGCCTTCCTTAGCTTCGGCTTATGAGAAGGAGTTCCAAAGGTTATGGCGATAAGAATAGAGAAGAGGAAAGCTTTTTTCTATATTATCATTCCCCTAGTGATAGCCTGGGGATACCAGGTATACCGCTTATCCTCCATTCCCCCTGTTCGACCTCATCCCCATGCAGGGCCTTTCACAGTGGATGTGGTACGTGTGAAGCCCTTGCCTTTGAAAGAGGCCCTTTCTCAAAGTTTGACAGGGGTCTTGGTCCATTTGGAAGGCAGGGTAGAAGGGGCGAGGGTTACTAAAGGGAAGGTACTCCTCTTGTGGATAGGAGGGATTAAGGTGGTAGCATATCCCTTTATTTCCAGCAGGCTAGACAGAAGTCTCTTCAAAGGCAGATGGCTTTCGGCCACAGGGGTCCTTTATAATCACCCCCGCTATGGATGGGAGGTGGTTCTTAGGAGTCCGGGGGATTTGAAGAGAGCCTCACCGCCTTTTTGAGTGCTTCTACCTCTTGGGGTGATAGGTGCCTGTATTCTCCCGGATGGAGACCTTTTAGGGTGATGTCCCCTATGGCAACTCTTACTAAGGATACGATTGGGCACCCTATGGCCCTGAACATCCGCCGGATCTGGCGTTTACGCCCTTCTTTCAGAACCACCTCCACTTCTGTTTCCTTCTTCCCTCGGGATACCACCCAGATCTTGGCAGGGGCTGTTTTGCCTTCTCTCAGGTGTATTCCCTTCCGCAGGCGGTTCAGGTCTTCCTCCTTGGGGGTTCCTCTTAGGTGCACCAGGTATCTTTTATCCATGTGATACCTGGGGTGCATGAGGCGATAGGCCAACTCTCCGTGGTTGGTTAAGAGGAGGAGCCCTTCTGAATCCCTGTCCAGTCTTCCCACGGGGTAGATCCTCTCCTTCACTCCTCTTAGGAGGGCCATTACAGTGGGCCTTCCCTTTTCATCCTTGACGGAGGTGATGTACCCCTTGGGTTTGTTAAGGATGATGTAGACGTGGGGAGGAGGTTTGAGAACTACGCCGTTTACTTCTATCTGGTCTTTCAAGGGGTTTACAGTAGTGCCCAAGGTGTATACCGCATCTCCATTCACTTTCACTTGCCCTGCCAGGATTAGCCTTTCTCCTTCCCTTCGGGAGGAGACCCCGCAGCGGGCGAGGAACTTATGGAGTCTTTCCCTTGTCATGGGGAGTATGGGACTGGTTGGGTTGGATGAGTCCTCCTGATACCACCAGCTTTATGCCCTCTTCCACGGTCATCTTTAAGGGGATTATCTCATTTTGAGGAACTACTATCATGAGTCCTGAGGTGGGGTTGGGAGATGTGGGAATGAAAAGGGTTAAGCAGGGTTGAGAAGGAATCTCCTGGAGTTCGCCCTTGGCCTGGCCAGTAACGAAGGCTATGGACCAGACCCCCTTTCGAGGGTATTCCACCAGGACCACCCTTTTGAATTTGTTGTCGGCACTGGTAAAGATGACGGTTTCTACCAATTGTTTGGCAGAGGTATATAGCCCTCGGATGAAGGGGATGCGTTCCAGGAGCATTTCCCCCAGGTGGAAGATCTTTTTGCCCAGGATATTGGTGGTGAAGATGCCTACTAGGATGATGAATATGAAAGTGAGGATGAGGCCTGATCCCGGGATGCGATGAAGGTACTTATGGGGTGTGCCCAGTTTGGAGAGAAGGTCAAAGAGGATGGGTATGATCACCCTGTCTACTTTGTTAACAATGAAGGCTACTACAAAAAAGGTAACAAAGATGGGAACAAGGACGGCCAACCCTGCAAGGAAAGCCGTCCTGATGCGGTTTCTAAGTTTTTTCATAAAAGGCTACTTCTTCTTGGCCACTACCCCTAAGGGGAGGCCCCAGATCTTACAGAAGCCCTCTCCCGCTTTATGTTCGAAGGCATCGGCCGCTTCGTAGGTGGCCAGGTTGTAGTCATAGAGGGAGTGGGGAGAGCGCCTCCCCGCGGGTATGCACTGTCCCTTGTAGAGTTTGAGGCGCACAGTGCCTGTAACCCTTTCCTGAGTCTTATTCACAAAGGCATCCAAGGCCTCCCTTAAAGGGGAGAACCAGTATCCGTAATAGACCATCTCTGCGTATTTTACTGAGAGGTACTCTTTGATTCGGAAGGTCTCCCTTTCTAAGCAGAGGTGCTCCAGTTCTCTGTGGGCGGTGTAAAGGATGGTGGCTCCCGGGGCCTCGTATATTTCTCGGGATTTGATGCCCACTAAGCGGTTTTCTACCATATCTATTCTCCCTACTCCGTACTCTCCTCCTGCCTCATTAAGACGGGTCATCAGGGCTGCAGGTTTCAAGGGCTCACCGTTCAGGGAAACGGGCGTTCCCTTTTCAAAGCCTATTTCCAGGTACAGAGGTTCTCGAGGTGCTTCTTGGGGGCTCTTGGTGATGATGTAAGCGTCTTCAGGGGGCTCGGCCCAGGGATCCTCCAGGACACCGCATTCTATGCTTATGGACCAGAGATTTAGGTCTATGGAATAGGGCTTGTCTTTGGTGACAGGCACTGGAATGTGGTGTTTTTGGGCGTACTCGATCTCTTCTTCCCGGGATTTGAATTCCCACTCCCGTACAGGGGCCAGGCATTTAAGGTTAGGGTCTAAGGCCATAACAGAGACCTCGAAGCGTACCTGGTCGTTTCCCTTTCCCGTGGCCCCGTGGGCTATGGCATCTGCTCCTTCCTCCTTGGCTATTTCTACCAAGTATTTGGATATAATGGGACGGTTCAAGGCGGTTCCTAAGGGATATTTCCCTTCGTAAAGGGCCTGGGCCTTAAGAGCAGAGAAACAGTACTCCCTGAGAAATTCCTCTTTCAGGTCGTAGATGTGGACCTTGCTGGCTCCCGTGGCAAGGGCCTTTTTTCGTACCTCTTCCATGTCTTCCTGCTGTCCCACATCTGCTGAGAACGCGATGATTTCGCACCCGTAGTTTTCCATGAGCCAGCGTATGATCACCGAGGTATCCAATCCACCAGAGTAGGCCAGCACTACTTTTTTGGGTGTCTCCATGGGTGTGCCTCCCTTTATATTTGCTCCAGAAGCGTAAGCAAGAGGGCCTTCTGGAGATGTAGCCGGTTTTCTGCCTGGTCCCAGACCACTGATTGGGGTCCGTCTATCACTTCGTCCACTGTCTCTTCACCCCTGTGGGCGGGGAGACAATGCATGAAAATGGCTTTTGGATGAGCCTTGGATATGAGATCTTTCGTGACCTGGTAAGGGGCCAGTGCCCGGAGTTTTTCCTGGCGTTCTCTGTCTTGCCCCATGCTCACCCACACATCAGTGTACACTACCTGGGCGTCCTTTACAGCTTTTGAGGGATCATGGATTATCTCTACCTGGGCCCCTTCTTCCTTGGCCCTTTGCAAGACTTCTGGGGGAGGTTCATAGCCTGGGGCTATCCCTAAGGTGAGCTTTATAGGGACTCGGGCGGCCAAGTTTACCCAAGAGGAGGCTACGTTGTTGCCATCTCCCAGAAAAACAATCTTGAGTCCTTCCAATTGGGAGAAGGACTCCTGGATGGTTATGAGGTCTGCCAGCACCTGGCATGGATGGAATTTGTCTGACAGGGCGTTGATTACTGGGATGGAGGCATGTTGGGCAAACTCCTCTATGGTGAAGTGGGTATAGGTTCTTAAAGCCACTACATCCAAATATCGGGATAGCACCTTGGCCGTGTCTGCTACTGTTTCTCCTCGTCCCAGCTGAAGCTCTCCGGGATTCATGAAAACCACATCTCCTCCCAACTGGTACATGCCTACCTGGAAGGAGGCCCGGGTTCTGGTGGAGGGTTTTTCAAATAGAAGCCCTAAGGTTTTCCCTATCAATGGTCTGTAGGGAATAGCCCTTTCTTGGAGGTTCTTCAGGCGGTGGCCCCAATCCACCAACTGAAGGACTTCTTCTTTGGTGAAGTCCAGAATTTGCAAAAGATCCCTTTTCATTTTCTCTTTTCCTGGCATAAAGTATCTGCTAATTAGAACGGCCCATTTCCTTTGTCAATCAGGGGGATGAAGAATTGAAGGTAGAGAAGGCTACTTTGAAGGAGGTTCCTCAGATCCAAAGACTGGTGAATCGTTATGCCCAAAAAGGTTTTCTTTTGCCTCGTTCTCTGCTGGATATTTATGAGTCCATCAGGGATTTCTTTATGGTTAAAGATGGGAATGAGGTGGTGGCCGCCGGTGCCCTTAAGATTTTTTGGGAGGATCTGGCAGAAATCCGCTCCCTTGCCATTGATGAAAGGTACCGGGGTCAGGGCTTAGGTAAGGAGCTGGTGGATGCTTGTTTCAAGGAGGCAAAGGAGTTGGGTATAAAAAAGATTTTTGTGCTTACCAATAACCCTGGATACTTTTCCCATTTGGGATTTCGTTCTGTGGATAGAAAGGAGTTGCCTCACAAGGTGTGGTCTGATTGCCTGAAGTGCCCCAAGTTTCCTGACTGTGACGAGGTTCCTATGACGATAGATTTGGATTCCTTAGATTAGCTGGACAGAGTCCTCTCGGTCTCCCCACCTGAGAGGGAGGGGGGTTCCCTAACAGGTCTGTGTATGACCCCTGTGGGCTTTAAATACGTGGGAGATGCAATTTGAAGAACGAGGTGGTTATGGGCGGGGTGATGAAAGCGCTGGCCTGTCCATCAGGGGTCATGAGAAGATGGGATTGTAGCTTATTTGCTGACGGCTGGGATGGTAGCCAAGAAGGATACTATCGTCGAAGAACTCTTGGAGGACCTCTTTTCTCTTGTGGTTACCCCTTACTCCAGGAGGATCAGCACCCTCCCTTACCCCTGAATTACAGAGGGATCTGCCAAGGAGGCTCGCGGCTTATCCCTCCCATGTGGCAGGTCGAAAGGTGACGGACGTGGTCTCCGTGGATGGCCCCAAGTAGCTGCTGGAAGACGGTTCCTGGCTCCTGTTTTGCCCTTCCGGTACCCCTGGTGAGACTGTATATTAAAGCCGAATCCTAAGGGGTACTCGACCTCATAGAAAAGGAGGGGGAAAGGGCTAATAGGTGCCTAAACCACCAAGCCTGATGGGCCGGCCTCACCTTTTTCTTACGATTCTCAAGGATCCTTTGTGATCAATGACCATCTGGAGCCCATAGACAGGGTCAAATCTCACCTTTCCCGTTGCATCTATGGTGAGCCCCTTCCACACCTCTGGAGATCCACCCTCATTCCTCAGCTCTTTAACCACATCTGGAAGGATAAGCAAGGTTAGGGCCCCCATCTTTAGACCTACCGTACCGGTGTTGGAATAGCTCACGGTCTCGGATACCCTGCCCTCCACGGTGACGGTCTTCCCTATACACCTCTTCAGAAGCTGAGCGCCATCTTTGGATATCAGCAAAGGGGCTCTATTTTTTGTCCGCATCAAGAATGGGTATGTCCTCCCTTTCCCCTTTAATAACTTTTTCCCCACATAGTGGGTAAACTCCAAGGCTACCAGAAACGACAGTATCACCCCACTAATGGCGATAATCCTCACCACCGTTATGTTCATGTGCTGTATCTTCTCCTTAAGCCCCATCTCAGCCTCCTATGTGGATACTCTGGAATAGATAAACCAAAGGTACCCCGATCACCCCAGCAGATATACTGGCAATCCAGGCCAGGTTTTTCAAGGCATCCTCTCTATCTGAGATGGGCGAGGAAAGGGTATGCTGAAAGAGGACCCTCACTGTGAAAGAAAGGATCAGGGCACCCACAGTTGAAATCAGCAAGGGTAGCGAGTGATCAATGAGAAACGGCCCTATTCCCTTCAGTACAGTTGAGACCTTTGAGAAGCTTAGGCCTATCACGGTGCCCATTCCCAACAGAAAAAACTCCAGGTCTGGCTCCCTGAAGAATGGGCCAAGTAGTGGGACAAGGCTCAGCAACAAGGATGAGTAGTACCCCATTACACCACATACACATCCAGATAGGATGGTCCCCGACTCCAAGGGATATCCCGATAGATAGAAGAGAGAGATTGCTATGAGTATCGTGAGTAAAACAGGGTATGCTAACAGGTTGATTGTTACTATCCCCGCCTTCTGATTCCGGTGGCTGAAGTAGAACAGCAGCCAAAGTATCGCAAGATGGCTCAAAAAGATGAGCAGCGGAAAAACAAGGTAGGTTATGGACTTCCCCATTCTTTTTAAGTAATATTCCCGATGGGGTTCAAACCCCATCGGGAATTCCCTACTTCAGGGATCATTTCTTGAGTGGCCCAATGGGCAGCACCGTCCTGCCATAGGCGTCGTTGATCACGATAGCCGCCATCAGATACCAGGCTGTTAAGGCACAGAATATACCCTCGTATCCGGCAAACTGGCCTATCCCCTTACTGCCCGTAGCTACATGGATGTCCAGCAGGATGAACAGAATAAACAGCGTGACAAAGATGACCACCGTCGCAACGGTATGTCCAAACGACGCCACAAGGAGTATGAAGGTGAAGATGGTCCATGCAATCAGTGTCAAAAGCAGTGCGCTTTCAAAGTCCTTAAAACCCGGGAGTACATTGTTGGCCTTAAAGTAGACAAGGGCAGCCAAGGCGATCCAGAAGGCACCGTATCCACAGAAGGCACAGTGCCCAAAGTTGTTTCCTGTGGCAAACTCGAGGAAGCCAGCCACAAGCTGGGCAAGGCCACCATAGAAGAGACCCAGGGGAAGGGC
>WFSI01000119.1 GCA_015486105.1 Aquificota bacterium
ACCCGTATCCTCCTCCACTAAACGGGCCAAGGTGGAACCCATACGTCCTGCTACACCTGTAACCACAACCCCTATCACAGTGCACCTCAGCGCTGGGTAAGGCCAAAGTCCTTCAAGACTTTCCTTAGGCGCTCCCTGTTAGCCTGAGACATGGAACAAAGAGGAAGCCTAACCTCGTCCTGGATGAGACCCATCTCTACCAATGCAGCTTTAACAGGTATAGGGTTGGTTTCATAAAACATGGCTTCGCACATGGGCTGCAACTTATAGTGCAACTCCCTGGCCTTGGAGTGATCCCCCTTCTCAAAGCTCTCCACCAGATCGGCCATCATTCTGGGCACCACATTGGCCACTACAGATATTACCCCTGTAGCCCCCACGCACATCAAGGGATAAACAATGAAGTCATCCCCCGAAAGAACGCAAAAGTCCTCCCTATCCACTAAAGCCAAAATATCCGTGGTCCTCCTCACAGAACCCGTGGCCTCTTTTACCCCAATGATCTGGGGAATATTGGCCAAGCGTGCAATGGTTTTGGGAAGAATATCCACCCCCGTGCGGCTGGGGACGTTATAAATAACAATAGGAAAATCCACCTCCTTGGCAAGGTAGGAGTAGTGCTGGTAAAGGCACTCCTGGGGAGGCTTGTTGTAATAAGGCGTAATCACTAAAGCCGCATCGGCCCTAACCTCCTTAGCAAACCTGGTAAGCTCCAAAGCCTCAGCGGTAGAGTTAGAACCTGAGCCTGCAATTACAGGCACGCGCCCCTTCACTTGATCCACCACAACACCCACCACATGTTTGTGCTCCTCATAAGTAAGGGTGGCCGATTCCCCTGTGGTACCACAGGGCACGATCCCATGGGTGCCTTGGGAAAGATGGAACTCCACCAATTCCCTAAGCCTCTCCTCATCCACTTGTCCCCCCGAGAAGGGGGTTACAATAGCTACAATGGAACCTCTAAACATGATACCCTCCTAAATAAACTCTCACCATCGCCAAGCTTCAGGACTCATCCGGCCATCATAGATCCAACGAGTAGCCCCTTGAAGATACACTTCTTTCCCCTTTTTATCCACCCCTAAGGTCTCCTCGCTCCGAGTGATCACCTCCACATGTCCCTCTTCTCGGCTGCCCAGATAAATAAGGGCAGATGCTGCAGCCCCCGTGCCACAAGCCAGGGTTTCATCCTCCACTCCCCTCTCATAAGTTCTAATGGCCAAGCGTCCCTTGCCCAACTCCTGGACAAAATCGACATTTGTACCTTCAGGGGAAAAAAGGGGATGAGAGCGTATCTTTCGCCCCATCTCCTTCACTGCCACTCCTGCAAGCTCATCCACCATGATCACCACATGAGGAACCCCTGTGTTCACAAAGGAGTATTCCACATAGCCATTGTCCAACCTAAGTTTATCCCCCCACCTCCATCCATGGGGAGAGGGGAGCTGGACCCTGACCACCCCCTCCTCTAGGACCCGGGCCTTGATAACCCCTGCCAAGGTTTCGAAAGTCATATCCTGAGGGGCTATGCCCATCTCAAAGGCAAAACGGGCGACACATCTACCCCCGTTACCGCACATCTCAGCCTCAGATCCATCGGCATTAAAGAATCTCCACCTGAAGTGGGCCAGAGTAGAAGGCTCCACAAAAATCACCCCATCAGCCCCTATAGACAATGCCCTAAGGCACAACTTGGGGATCTTATCCTTAAAAGGATCTATATCCACCTGACCTGCCAAATTTTCTATAAGAATAAAGTCATTGCCGCTCCCCGTCAACTTGGAAAAGGCAATAGACATCAGGCCTCCAGAAGAAAGGGAGGGATCTTCTCGCCCCTTACCAAATCCTCATAGCACTCCCTCTGCCTCACCACCCAAAACTCGTCACCCTTCACCATAACCTCAGCCACCCTGAGTCGGGAGTTATAATTGCTGGACATGGTAAATCCATAAGCCCCCGCACTCATAACAGCCAAGAGATCCCCCTGTTCTAAAAAGGGAAGCTCCCTGTCCCTGGCCAAAAAATCCCCGCTTTCGCAGATGGGACCCACAACATCAGCCACCAAATTTCCAGGGGGGTTCTCCTTCAAAGGGAAAATGGCATGATAGGCACCATAGAGGCTGGGCCTCGCCAAATCGTTCATGGCAGCATCCACCACCACAAAGTTTTTCTCTTCCCCCCTTTTCAAATACAGCACCTTGGTGAGTAGTATGCCAGCGTTACCAGCTATGACCCTTCCGGGTTCCAGAATAAGGGTAACCCCTCGGTTCACCAAAAGGGGCTCTACAGCCTCGGCTAATTCCTTGGGAGGAGGGGGAGACTCGTCTTTGTACTGGATACCCAATCCACCCCCCATGTCCACATAGAAAATCTCCATGCCCATATCCCTCAGTTCATCCACCAGATCCAGCACCCTCCCTAAAGCCTCCACAAAGGGGGTAACCTGGGTAATTTGAGAACCTATGTGACAATGAACACCCTTCACCTGGATACAGGAAAGAGAAGCCGCCGTTTCATACTCCTTCACAGCTTCCTTTATGGCTATTCCAAATTTGCTCTTCTTCAATCCCGTAGAGATATAAGGATGGGTTTTAGGATCCACATCGGGATTGACCCTCAAAGCCACTGGGGCCTGGACACCTAACCTGCAAGCCACTTCCTGAAGGGTCTCCAATTCTTGATCCGACTCCACATTAAACATGAGTATACCCACCCTCAGGGCATACTCCATCTCCTGGAAGGTCTTTCCTACACCTGCAAAGACTATTCTCTCAGGATGAGCTCCCGCCCTTAACGCCCGAAAAAGCTCGCCTCCTGACACAATATCCATTCCACTCCCCTCCCTAACCAGGGCCCTGAGAACAGCAATATTAGAATTAGCCTTCACTGCAAAACAGACCAAATGGGGGAAGGGTGAAAACGCTTCGTCCATCACCCTGAAATGACGCTGGAGGGTAGAGTAGCTATACACATAACTGGGGGTACCCACCTCCTTAGCTATATTCGCTAAAGAGACACCCTCACAGCAAAGAACACCATCCTCATAGTGAAAATGATGCACCTACTCCTCCTTCACTGGAATTTTAATGGAAACTACTTGGGATGGACTACTCTCATTCCCCGACATATCCACGGCTACCACCCTATACTCATATTCCCGACCCTTCTTAACCTTTTCGTCCACGTATGTGGGACGAGGCAAAACCTCCTTCACCATCAGAATCCAAGAGCCCTCTGCCACCCTTCTATAAACATGATAACCGGCAAGATCCTTCACAGAAACAGGGTCCCAGGCCAAATAAACCACCCCTTTCCTATAATAGACAGAAAGCCCTCGGGGAGCAGGAGGTGGCACAGTGTCCCTAGGTGTAGCTGAAACCTCCTTAGAGGAAGGACCCTCCATGACCAGGATCCCCTTCTCCCTAACCCCCCTCATCGCGTAATGGTAGGTAACCCCGTTTTCCACGTCCCTATCTTCATATTTTTCACCCCTCACTAACGCCAAAGGAACAAGGCCGTATTCCCCTTTCTCCGGCCTCTTGTAAAGAAAGAAGGGACCTTTCCCCTTCCAGGTAAC
>WFSI01000120.1 GCA_015486105.1 Aquificota bacterium
CCTGGGTTCTCCATAGGAAAACTGGAGCACAAAATGGGTATCAGGGCCTCATCCACGGCAGAGCTCATATTTGAGGACTGCCGTATTCCCACCAGCAACCTATTAGGTGAGGAAGGGCGAGGCTTCTACATTGCCATGGATTGCTACGATGGAGGCAGGATAGGAGTGGCAGCTCAAGCCGTCGGTATTGCCCAGGCTGCCTATGAAGAAGCGATAGAGTTCGCGAAAACCCGCATCCAATTCGGTCAGCCCATTGCCAAATTCCAGGCCATCCAATTCAAGCTGGCCGACATGGCCACTATAATAGAAGCCGCCCGTTTGCTCTACCTGAAATCCGCCTGGTTAAAGCAAGAAGGCAAGCCCTACTATCAACTCTCCGCCATGGCTAAGCTCTTCGCCTCGGATGTAGCTATGAAAGTGACCAGAGAGGCTATTCAGGTTCATGGAGGATACGGATTCACAAAAGACTACCCCGTGGAACGCCACTATAGGGATGCCAAGATCACAGAGATCTACGAGGGTACTTCGGAAGCCCAGCGTCTCACTATTGCCAGGAACCTGTTGAAAGGTTAACAAAGCGTCTGGCGGGACCCGCCAGACGCTTCTCTTTGACAACGGCTTTCTGTAAGGAAAGGGAAGGAGAAGAAAGGGAAGCATATCTACCTTTCTTCTCCAAATTTTTGGACGTCTATGTTGACAAGTTCACAAAGTGATATTAAGAGAAGTTTGTATGAGTGAATGCTCATTCATTTTGATTTGAGGAGGTAATGCTATGAACGTGGTGGTATTTTGCAAGTCTGTTCCCGATACAGAAACCCGGGTAAGACTCAAAGACAACCGCCTGGATAAGAGCGAAATCAAGTACATCCTTAATCCTTATGACGAGTATGCCGTGGAGGAAGCAGTAAGGATGAAGGAAGCAGGCAAGGCAGAAGAAATCGTGGCCGTTTCCATGGGCCCTGAAAGGGCCAGGGAGGCTCTGAGAAGCGCCCTGGCCATCGGAGCCGATAGGGGAATCCTAATCAAAGACGATGCCCTGGACGGCTCCGACACCTATACCACCGCCAAGGTACTGGTAAAGGCCCTGGAAAAGAACGGAGTAGACTACGGTATGCTCCTCTTCGGTCAGCAAGCCATAGACGGTGACACCTGGCAGGTCCCTGGCCAAGTAGCAGAGATGCTTGGCCTCCCCCAAGCAGGTTCTATCCTTAAGCTGGAAGTGGATCCCAATGGAGGGAAGGCCGTGGCCAACAGGATGGTAGAAGGGGGGGAAGAAATCCACGAGATGAACCTACCCTGCGTGGTCACATGCCGAAAGGGCCTCAACGAACCCCGCTATCCCTCCCTGCCCAATATCATGAAGGCCAAGAGAAAGCCTATTCAAGACTACTCTGTTGCTGATTTGGGTCTTTCTCCCGAAGAGGTAGGCCGAGGAGGCTCCTTCATTGAGGTACTATCCTACGCCCTGCCACCCCAAAAGGAGGCAGGGAAAAAGGTGGAAGGGGAGCCTGAAGAGGTAGTCCAGGCCCTTATTCAGTACCTTAAAGACGAAATCAAGGTTATTTAAGGGGGTGACAAGATGAGCGTTTGGGTAGTAGCAGACCACAGAAAGGGAGCACTCAGGAAACCCGCTTATGAGGCCTTATCTGAAGGAAGAAGGCTGGCGGACCAACTGGGCACTACCATGGAAGCTGTCATAGCTGGACACAATGTGGAAGGCCTTTGCCAAGAGATAGGCTCCTACGGAGCCGACAAGATCTATCTCATAGAGCATGAACTTTTAAGCTATTACAATCCCCCTGCCTATGCCAGAGCAGTGGGAGACCTCATCAAGGAGAAACAACCCCAGATCCTGCTCATGGGTGGTACCATGACAGGACGGGACCTCATGCCCAGGATCGCTGCCCGGGTGGGAGCTGGTTTGGCTCCTGATTGCATACAGTTAGAGATAGTAGACGGAAAATTGAAGGCCCTGAGACCCGCCATTGCAGGCAAGGTACGGGTCGAAATCGGCTTCAAATCCGATATGCAAATGGCTATACTAAGGCCCAACGTCTTTGAGAAACTGGAACCCGACACATCTAAAGCAGCGGACATAGAGAAGATCACCTTTGAACCCACGGATTTGGACAAAAGACAGAAACTGGTTGATTTCGTCTCCAAGGAAACGGGCAGACCTGAACTCACAGAGGCAGAGATCATCGTCTCTGGTGGCAGGGGCATGAAGGCCCCCGAGAACTTCACCATCATAGAAGAATTAGCCGATCTCTTAGGAGCTGCCGTGGGGGCCAGCAGGGCCGCAGTGGATGCAGGCTGGAGGCCTCAAAGCGATCAAGTAGGCCAGACAGGAAAAACTGTCACCCCCAACCTCTATGTCGCCGTGGGTATCTCAGGTGCCATCCAGCACCTGGCAGGCATGTCTTCCAGCAAGCATATCGTAGCCATTAACAAAGACCCCGATGCCCCTATCTTCAATGTAGCAGACTTCGGCGTAGTGGGTGATCTCTTCAAAGTGGTACCCCCCCTTACTGAGAAGGTCAAACAAATCAAAGCCCAGGAGGGTTAGTGGGAGGACAACATGATCAACCCCCAGAACATCACCCGGCACGTGTACTGGAACGTACCAATCCTCTTCAAGATACTGGTCTACCTGGGCGGCTTAGGTGTCATAGCCCTGGCAGCCTGGGGTTTATATCGCCGAATCCAGCTGTGGAAGAAGGGGAAAGAGGAAAACCGAAAGGACAACTTAAAAGAACGCCTCATCTTCGCTGCCAAAAACGTGTTCCTCCACACCCGAATCCTCAAAGATCAATACCCGGGACTCATGCACCTGGCCATTTTCTGGGGATTCTTTGTCCTCTTCATAGGCACTATCCTGGTGGCTATAGAGGCCGATGTGCCCTTTGTCCACTTCTACTACGGCATCTTCTACCTCCTTGTCTCATTGGCCCTGGATCTGGCCGGCATCATCCTTATCATCGGCCTTACTATGGCCCTCTACAGAAGACTAAAAGACAAACCAGAGAGGCTTAAACCAGAAAAAAGAGAGGACAACCTCATTCTCTATCTCCTCCTGGCCGTGGCTATTACAGGATTTTTGACAGAGGCTGCACGAATAGCTGCCCAGGGTTTCCCTTCCTTCGAAATCTATTCTCCCATAGGTTTCTTGTTGGCCATACCCCTAAAAATAGTGGGGCTAAGCGGTCGTACCACCCATCGGTTTCTCTGGTTCGTCCACATGATCCTATCCTTCACTTTCATAGCCTATATAGGTTACTCCAAACTTATCCACATTCTCGTGACGCCCACCAATATTACCTTTCGGGATAAGAGACCTTATGGGGTGGTTGATCCTATCCCCAACATGGAAGAAGCAGAGAGCTTCGGACTCACTAAGGTGGAGGAACTAAGCTGGAAGCAACTCATGGACCTGGATGCCTGCATGCGCTGCGGTCGCTGTCAAGACGCCTGCCCCGCCTACAATACAGAGAAACCCCTATCTCCCAAAAACCTCATCCAAGATCTTAAAGACCATATGGATGACCGCTTAATACAGGGTAAAAACCCCCAGGAATGCACCCCTTACGAAAGGATACCCGATGACGTGATATGGGCATGCACCACCTGTGGAGCCTGCATGGAAGAATGTCCCGCTTACATAGAGCACATCGACAAAATAATAGAGATGCGCCGGTACCTGAGCCTCATGGAAGGACGCATACCCGAGGAATTGAACCAGACCTTCAGAAACATGGAAAACAACTACAACCCATGGGGCGTGGGTTTTGCCAACAGGGCTGACTGGGCCGAAGGCCTGGATATACCTCTCCTCTCCGAGAAGGGAACAGCCGAGTACCTCCTGTGGGTAGGATGCGCAGGGGCTTACGACGACAGGTACAAAAAGGTGATGAAGGCCTTGATAGAAATCCTCAAGGCCGCCCAAATAGACTTCGCCATCCTGGGTACAAAGGAAAAGTGCTGCGGAGACTGGGCCAGGAGACTGGGTAATGAATACCTATTCTGGATGATGGCCGCAGAAAACATAGAGATTCTCAACGGCTATGGAGTCAAAAGGATAATCACCGCCTGCCCCCATGGCTACCACACCTTCAAAAACGAGTATCCACAGTTTGGAGGGGAGTACGAGGTGTTCCACCACACCCAGATTATAGCCCAGCTCTTAAAGGAAGGAAGACTCAAGCTGAAAAAGGACATGGAAGGGATCTTCACTTACCATGACTCCTGCTATCTGGGAAGACACAATGGCATATACGATGAGCCCAGGGAAATCCTCCGAAAGGTGGGGCTCACCCTTAAAGAAATGGAGAGAAACAGAGAAAAAGGGTTCTGCTGCGGCGCTGGTGGAGGCCGTATGTGGTTGGAGGAAAACATTGGCACCAGGATCAACTATGCCCGCTGTGATCAGGCCTTGGCTGTAAATCCCCAGGGTATCGCAACCGCCTGTCCCTTCTGTCTCACCATGTTCGATGACGGACTAAAGGCTAAGGACAAGGCCGAAGAAATTCAACTGAAAGATATTGCAGAACTGGTGGCAGAAGCTATAAAGTAAAACCTCGGGAGGGGCAGGCATTGTCCCTCCCCACTTTTCCAGCAAGGAGGCAAATGCCATGAGTGCTGAACTGAAGATAGAAGATCTATCTATGAGCGGCGAGTTGAACCTGGACAAACTGGAGCCAGTCAAGAGGTTCATGGACGAACTGAAAGAGCTGTACCCTGCCCCCTGGCACTACCACGAAGTACGCATCCAGGCCCCCGATGGCAAAGAATATGTGATCTTTTCCCCCGAAGGTCGAGCTGATACCATCACTATTCTATGTGAAGAGACGGGACACGCCGAGTGGTTCCATGAGCTAAAAGAGGTCTGTGAATATTTACAAGAAAGGGGGATCACCCGTTTACCATCAGTAGAAGGATAACACGTCCCCAATCATCTCCATCCCTGGTACAAGCCTGCCAGGACCTTTCCCCTTTCCATAGAAAAACGGGAGAAGAGAGAGACCCTTTGACCATAGATACAAAGGAGTTGTATAAGCTCGCACATCTTGGTGAAAAGGAAAACGAATGCTCAAAGAATTAATCTAACATTATTAATTTTACTGTACCATTAAAAAGTACAGTGAGATTAATCATCAATCTAATTTATCTTGCCTCTGCTTTAAAATTATTAACCAAACATAGCCTCATCTTTTTCTCTCCTTGCAGGCTGGATCTTTGTTAGATATATCAGCAAGACCAAAATAAGGAGGATCCTATGGAACAAACTCTGGCCATCATCAAGCCCGACGCTGTTGAGAGGAATTTAGTGGGAAAGATCCTTGGGAGAATAGAGAAAGCAGGTCTTAAAATAGTAGCCCTTAAAATGGTGCAACTGAGCAAAGGAGAGGCCAAGGGTTTCTACAACGTCCATCGAGAACAACCTTTCTTTGACAGCCTCACTGATTTCATGTCATCGGGACCCATCGTGGTAGCTGTATTGCAGGGTGAAAGGGCCATAGAGCACTGGAGGAAGATCATGGGTGCTACGGATCCCGCCAAAGCAGATCCTGACACCCTTCGTGAGGCCTTTGGCCTTAGCATAGAAAAGAACTCCGTTCATGGCTCTGACTCTCCCCAGTCTGCTGCCTACGAGATCCCCTACTTCTTTTCCCATCTGGAGCTGGTTAACCCATGAACTGGGCTGCCCTCTTAGGAAACCCTATAGGCCACACCCTCTCCCCCCTCATTCACAGGGAAGCCTTCAAACAAGCTGGAATGGAGGGTGCCTACATACCCATCCAGGTAAAAGAAGGGTATCTGGAAGAAGTAGTAACGGGGCTCTGTTTCATGGAAAACCTCTGGGGATTCAATATCACCATACCCTTCAAAGAAGCAGCCGTGAATCTCATGGACATAAGCGGGAAAGAAGTAGATTTTATAGGCGCCGTCAACACGGTGAAAAGGGGTGAGAGCAAGCTCGTAGGCTTCAACACCGATTGGTCCGGCTTCCTCCAAGCATTGAATGAAGCTTGGGGGGAAAGGCTGGAAGGTCGCAAGGTCCTCATCTTGGGAGGAGGAGGAGCTGCCAGAGCCGTGATCTATGCCCTTCATACCAAGGGGGTAGGGAAGATCATTCTGGCCCTTCGTTCCCAATTCAAAGAAAAAAACCTGAAGAGAAGCCTATCCTGGGCATCTATCCAGGCGATCCCCTTCAAAAAGAAGGCTATAGAGGAAACCTTAGGGGAGATAAATCTTCTCGTTAACGCCACTCCCATAGGGCTAAAAGGAGAAACTATGCCTTTCTCCCTGGAAGGATTGGGTAAAAAAGCCTTTGTCATGGACCTGGTGTACAACCCTCCTCTCACGCCTATGTTAAGGGAGGCCAAAGAAAGGGGCCTATCCTTTTGCAACGGGCTTACCATGCTTCTCTATCAGGCCCTAAACTCCTTTGAGATATGGACGGGACACCAGGTAGAGGCAGAACCTATCAAAAAAATTTTATTGAATTGGGGAAAAAGGGGGTAACTCAGAATCGCTGATTTTTCAGGACTTCCCCCAACTGTGGAAACCTCGCCTTTCCACTCACCTGGTGAGGCAAACCTTATTATTTTAGAAAGTTAGGTGCGGATGGTACTAATCTCTGGGGAACTCCCACTGATTTTTTATTGACTCTTTTACTTATATTCGAATATGTTAATATCAATAAAGGAATGTAACAATGGAGGCCTAGGTTCTTATGAAGGCTGAGGATTACAGGGAGCTGGCTGATTATTTGAAGGCTTTGGCCCATCCCACCAGGTTAAAGATCTTAAAAGCCCTCTTGGACGGAGAAATGTGCGTCAAGTCTCTATGGGAAGAGCTGGGTCTTCAACAATCCAACGTATCCCAGCACCTCACTACCCTGAGAAGCCGAGGCATCATTGCCTCCCGGAGGGAAGGCTCCAAGATCTGCTATTCCGTCACCGATCCCAAAGCCCAAAAGGTCCTAAGAACCATTATGGCCTCATCTCTTCCGGAAGAGGACGGACCCCAAGAGAAAAACCCCCATACCCACTGCCAAGCCATAAGAGACCAGGGAGAAAAGGGGTAAACCCGCCACCTGCCATCTCCAGCCCCAGGAACCGCTAAGACCCCAGGTACCCATAACTACAAACAGCACCAACAAAAGGGTAACGCTGAGCCTCAGGGAGTTTCTTTCCATGACCTCCTTTAGCTCTTCCAACCCTTCATGGGTGAGGTACAGATGGACATCTCCCTTGTTAATACGCTGGAGGACCTGAAGCATTTGAGAGGGAAAAACCCTTATCCCTTCCTTTATCCCTTCCCACTCCTCCTCCAAGGATTCCACCATCTTTCGAGGTCGATGTCTCTCTTTCAGGATCTTCAGGGCAAAGGGAGTCACCACCTCAATAACGTTTAGTTCCGGGTAGAGATACCTCAGATTGCTGTCCACCAGGACCAAAGCCCTCCCCAGCAGATAAAACTCCGGGGGAAATCTGATTCGATATTTAAGAGACAGATGAATAACATGGTTCACTACTGTACCCAGGAGCATTCCCTCTAAGGTCCGAGAAAAATAGGGTTCCAAAAGCCCCATGAGTTCCAGCTTAAAGCGGCGCTCGTCCAGGTTTTCCTCCACTACCCCCACCTTTTTGAAGACCCTGATAATCCCGTCATAATCCCTACGGACAATACGAAAGAGGAGGGTAGCCATGGCCTGGCGCATGGCTTTATCCAAATACCCCATCATGCCAAAGTCTACCTGGATGAGTTCCCCCCTCTCCCCTACCAAAATGTTGGAAGGGTGAGGATCAGCATGAAAGAACCCATCTTCCAGGACCTGCTTCAAAAAGGCCGTTACCAAGCGCCGGGCCACTAAAACCCTGTCTATGCCCTTATCTTCCAAGGCCTCCCCCTGATCTAAACCTACTCCTCCCACATGTTCCATGATAAGGACGCCGGAAGTAGTAAGCTCCCAATAGATCCTTGGGACTATTACCCAGGGGAAAACCTTCATGTTAGCCCTCATCTTCTCAGCATTGGCCGCTTCTACAGTGAAATCCATTTCCCGCATAATGGTGAAGGCAAATTCCTCCACAAGATCCACCGGATGATAGAGGCGGGATTCAGGAAGATAACGCTCCAAGAGCCGGGCAATGAGCCGCATAACCTCGATGTCCCTTTTAACTATTTCCCTTATGCCAGGCCTCAACACTTTCACTACTACTTCTTCTCCTGTAGCCAGTATCCCTTTGTAAACCTGGGCTATGGAAGCTGAAGCCAAAGGGTCTTTTGAGGGAATATCCAACAGGTTCTCCCATCCCCTTCCCCATTCCTGAACCAAGAAATGCTCAATCTCTCTCCAGGGGAGAGGCGCCACCTCATCCCTCAATTTCTGGAGCTCTGGAATAAATTCGGAAGGAATGAGATCGGGACGAGTAGAAAGGATCTGGCCCAACTTGATAAAAGAGGGGCCCAGCTCTTCCAGGACCCTTCGGAGTCTCTGGGGAGGACTGAGAGGGACCTTTTCCTGAAAACGCAAGAGCCGCCTGCCCAAGGAGATAAGGTGGGAAAGACCCGTTTTGTCCACCACCCACCCGAATCCGTACTTCACCAACACGTTGATAACCTGGCGGAGGCGATGGACCTCACGAAAGCCAAAAGGCAAGGGCCTAAACGCCATGGCTTTAGCCTTTATATAGATACCGCTGAAACACCCTGTGAAATGCCGTCCAGTTCCCAGAGTGGCCGTCGGCCTCCATGAAACTCACAGAGCCTTGGACCTTGGCATCCATCTGGTCCACATAGTGGATCACCAAGGCCTCAGGAAACTTGGGCCTCTTGAGAGCCCCCGTCTCAGGCTCTCCGTGGTGACTAACAATAATGTGAAGGACTTTAACCCCCTTATCCTCAGGCATCCCTAGCATCTCTAAAGCCCTGCGCGCCATCTCCAACCCCAGAGCCACGTGGCCTAAGAGCCTGCCTTCATCGGTGTACTCTACGGTCAATCCCTGCCAAGTCATCTCCCGCACCTTTCCTATATCATGGAGAAGGGCTCCACTGATGAGGAGATCTCTATTCAGACCGGGATAGAAAGGGGCCACCTCTAAGCTGCCCCGGGCCACTCCTAAGAGGTGTTGGGCCAATCCTCCCACCCAAACATGATGAATTCTCTTGCCTCCCGGGGCCTGGAGAATCCTCTCCAGAAGAGGACCTCGAGAGAAAAAATGCTCAGTGAGGGTCCTATAGTGAGGGTCCTCTATTTGGGCTATCAGGTCACCTATGCCTCGGATTAGCTCTTCCTCAGAGAAGGGACCCCGGGGCCTTAAATGCTCCACGGGGACTTCAGAAGCCTCTATGGAAGAGACTACCAGCTGTAGGCGTCCGTTGTAAATCTTCACCTCCCCCTCTATCTTTACCACTTCTCCTTCATGGAAAAGGTTAAAAATGGGATCCACGTTGTCCCACACCCTGGCCTCAATTACCCCAGAAGAATCTCTCAAGAGCAGGGATAAATAGGGTTCACCATCTTTTTTGGAGAGAAGCTCCTTCCTTTCCAGCAAAAGAAGATCGGAAACCCGAGTGCCCTCTTTATAACCTTTAACCATTCCCCTTTTCACCTCGCCTCCACGCTTCAATAAGGAAGGTGGCCATGTGAAGCACCCTGACGGGAAGCCCCATCCTCTCCACTCCGCCCCGGAGCTGCATGATACAACTGGGGCAAGAAGTAACCAGCACATCCACCTTTTCCCTCTCCAACCACTCCAGCTTCTTTTTCAGGATCTCCCCCGAAATGGGAGGGAACTTGAAGCCATAAAGGCCCGCCCCCCCACAACAGAGGTGGGCCTTTTCCCCTTCCACCAAATCCACTCCCTTCACTTTTTCCAAGAGCTTCAAGGGCTCTTCCTTTATCCCCACGTGACGCTCCAAATGGCAGGGAAAGTGATAGGCCACCCGGGCCTCGAAGGCACCGGGGAAGGGACTATCTCCCACCTCATCCAAAATAACCTGGGACAGATCATAGAAAGGGGGTAGTCCGGAACATCCATCCCTGTATTGATAAAAGCCCGAAAGGCATGTAGCGCAAAGGAAGAGGAGGGGTTTGTCCGCTGGTATACCATCCACGTTCTGAATAGCCAGTTTCTCCCATCGCTCCCAATCCCCCACCACCCGGGCTGGAATACCACAGCACTCCTCTTTCATGAGCTGGACAGGAATGCCCAAAGCCTTTAAAAGCCTCACAGCATCTCTCCCTATACGGGGATAGAAGTAATCCACCATGCATCCGGCATAGAGGGTGACTTTTCCCCCTTCTCCCACCTCTAAGCCCTGGGCACGGGCCCAGGAGTGAAAAGGAGGTCCCTGGGGGGATTCTAGCACTCTAAATTCAGTAAGATAAGAAGCAGGGCCAGGGAGTTTGTCCACCCTTTTAGGGGCAAAAAGGGATGTCATGCCTGCGGCGCTTTCCAGGTATCTCCTTTTAGAAAGGACCCTTACCGCTAAGGATTCGGCAGGTCCCTCCCCGTGGGCCAGCTCCTTGACCCTCTCCACCAAACGGGGAATAGGGATCTCCATGGGGCACACCTCCAGACAGGTCCCACATCCCGTGCACATAGAAGCCACCTCTTTGGCATCCCTCAAGTCTCCTGTAATGGCTGTCCAGGCAGCGCCTATTCCCCCCATATAAACATGGGAGAAGGTATGACCCCCCACTGTCTTGTAAACGGGACACACGTTCATGCACGCCCCACAACGGATACAGCGAAGGGCTTCCCTCAACACAGGATCCTCTGCTGCCTTTCTCCTTCCGTTATCCATAACCACCACATGCCAGGTTCTGCCCTTCTTCCAAGGGAAAGGAGCAGTAAATACGCTGAGATAACTGGAGTACTTCAAACCAACAGAGTTTACTGGAAGGATATCAAAAAGGGTGAAGGCATCTTCTGTGTTCTCCACAATCTTTTCCCATCCTGTAATAATCACGTGAACCTGAGGAAGGGTAGAGCAGAGGCGCCCGTTGCCTTCGTTGGTCATGAGAAAGAAAGCAGGCACATCAGCCGATACTACATTGGCCCCTGTGATACCCGCTGATGCCTTGAGGAACTTTTCCCTCAAATCCTTTCTCACCTCTTTGGTTATCAGGTATGGATCATCAGGAACCTCTCTACCCCAAAACTGGGAGAATATACGGGCCACCTCTTCCTTGGTCTTATGTATAGCAGGAACAATGAGATGAGAGGGTTTCTCCCCAGCCAGTTGAATAATCCTTTCCCCCAGGTCAGTTTCCACCACCTCCAAGCCCAGATTCATAAGGTAAGCATTGAGGTGAATCTCCTCACTGGTGATAGATTTGCCTTTTACCACCAAGCTGCCCCCGGTGTCCAGGATAGCCTCCCCTATATATTTCCGGGCTTCATCCCCATGGGAAGCCATATAAAAGTGCCCTCCCTTAGACTCTACGCCTTTTTTTACCTGAGCCCACAGATCATCGGCCCCTTCTAAGGCCCTCTCCTTCAAATCCCTGCATCGCTTTGACCAGTCCTGGAAATCCCCCAAACCCACCAAAGCCTCACCCCTGGCATGAGCAAACCGGGTCATGGCCCTCTCCAGGGCCTCCTTCATGATAGGATCCTTCAGGACCTCCCTTAGTCGCTCCCACCGGGGAGGCATAGATCTTAGTTCCTTCCATAGGCCTTTCACGGCACCACCATCAGATAGAGCTTTTCAGGACCGTGAACACCGCTGACATGGGTAAGCTCTATGTCCCCTGTCAAACTGGGACCCGTAACCATGGAGAGGTAAGGGGGAGGGACCTCATCTGAATACAACAGGGGCGCTACCCCCTGAGAAATATGGGGAAAAATGTGCCCTTCCCTCAATACAGCCAGGTGGACCCGGGGCAAGGAGGTGAGAAGATGATC
>WFSI01000121.1 GCA_015486105.1 Aquificota bacterium
ATGGAGGTTACTCAAAGGAGGCTTGAGTTATGAAATTGAAGTCCCTTCTTACTGTGGAGACTATAAAACAAGCTCTCTCTCCTCTTTTCTACAAATACGGTGTGAGAAAGGCAGCCATTTTTGGTTCAGTAGCCAGGGGAGAGGCCACAGAAAGCAGCGATATAGATTTACTGGTGGAGTTTGAAGAAAACAGGAGCCTTCTGGACCTAATAGGTTTAAAACAGGATGCAGAAGAACTTTTGGGGGTTGAGGTGGATGTGGTCACCTACAATTCCCTCCACCCTCTGCTGGAAGACCAAATCCTTACCAGCCAAGTGGTGATCTATGAAAAAGGGTGCCAAGGCGTTTCTTGACCACATACTGACGAGCATTGAGCTCATAGAAGGGTATGTGGAAGGGAAGTCCTTGGAGGACTTTATGAACTCTATAGGCTTGCAAGACCAAGTTATCCGCAGGCTGGAGATAATAGGAGAGGCCGTAAAAAACCTGCCAAATGATTTGAAGAGCCGATATCCGGCTGTACCATGGAAACAGATAGCCGGAATGAGGGATGTCATGATTCACAAGTACTTTGGGGTAGATATTCCTTTGGTGTGGAAAGTGGTTAAGAAAGAGTTGCCGAAGCTAAAAGCAGAAGTCATCAAAATAGCGAAGGAGTTGGAGGGCAGTGGATAGATGAAGAATTTAAAAGAAAAATACATCGTGGACGAGAAAGGCAGGAAAAAGGCCGTGGTCATTCCCATAAACGAGTACAGGGAGTTGTTGGAAGATCTTCACGACCTTGCCGTTGTGGCCGAAAGACGGGATGAGCCCACGGTAAGCATGGCAGAAGTGGAAGAAGAGCTTAAAAGAGATGGGTTCTTTTCAGAGAGGTGGCAATGAAGAACCTTGATAGAATCAGGGAGATCCTCAAAGAAAACGAGGATGTTATAGCAAGGGAGTTCAAGGCTGAGATAGTAGGGATTTTTGGCTCCTATGCCAGAGGGGAGCAAAAAAAAGAAAGCGATGTCGATATAATAGCAAGGTTCAGAGAAGGGGCCTCCCTTTTTGACCTGGTTGGGCTGGCCGATTTCCTGGAGGAAAAGCTGGGGATCAAGGTGGATGTGGTATCTGAAAGGGCGATAAGGCCAGAGCTGAAAGACAATATACTAAAGGATTTGGTGGCAGTATGACAAATCCAGAGAATTCTTACTGAGGCATCCATCAACTCCAGAGAGAAATAAAAGCAGGAGAGAGTCATGGGTCTTCCTAACTGGTGGGAGGTTGCAACACCCCACAAGGACATACTGGCAGGCAGGCTGAGCGAATCCGTTTTCGCAGCGGATCTGGGCGATGTGGTCCAGGGAAAGGCTCCCCTGGAATATCAAGACTCCAGGACCTTCTTCAGAAAGACCTATCTCACAAAAGGCATGCACCACCTTTTAGAGACCGTCCTGGCCAGATTGGCCGGGGACGAATCCAGGGACGCCTATATCCAGCTGGCCACACCCTTTGGCGGTGGTAAGACCCACACCCTTTTGGCCCTGTACCACTTGGCCAGGGAACTGGGGAGAGAAGATAAAGAAGCCGTATTAGGCGAGCTGGGCCTACCCGTGTCCTTGTTACCCGAAGGCGTTTTCCCCAAGCCCTCCATTGCCGTGTTCGTGGGCACCCATGCCGATGCCCTCCGGGGCAGGACACCCTGGGGAGAGATTGCCCATCAGTTTGGCATCTACGAGGTGGTGGAGGAACACGACAAAAAGAGAATCTCTCCTGGCAAGGAAAGGCTCAGGGAAGTCATAGAAACGGCTGCCCCCTGTCTTATCCTCATAGACGAGCTCCTGGAGTATGTGGTGAAGGCCAACAGGGCAGAGAAGCTGGAAAAGGTTACCCAGGGTCAGACTTTGGCCTTCCTCCAGGAGATCACCGAGGTGGTGGCCAACACCCCCGGGGCTGCTCTGGTCATAACCCTGCCTGCCAGCCATCTGGAGCAGTATGATGAGGACGCAGAGAAGGTTCTGGTCCAGATCCAGAAGGTTTCCGGCAGGATTGAGAGCATCTACACCCCCGTGGAGGGAATGGAGATCTACGAGATTGTGCGAAAGAGGCTCTTCGACGACCTGGGAGATCCAGAGATCCACAAAGAAGTGGCCCAGAGTTACTTCCAGCTCTATCACAGCCTGGGAGACGATGTGCCCGCCGAGGTGAAGGAGCTGGGCTACAGGGAGAAACTGGAGAGGGCTTACCCCTTCCATCCCGAGCTCATTGATGTCCTTTACGAGAGATGGGGCTCCTTTCCCACTTTCCAGAGGACCCGGGGTGTCTTGAGGCTTCTGGCCATGGTGGTGGAGGACCTCTACGCCAGGAAAGTGCCCACTCCCCTCATTCAATCGTCCCTGGTGGATTTGGGTCACAGGGACATTCGCAGGGAGTTCATAAAGCACATAGGGAACGAGTTCGACAGTGTAATCTCTTCTGACATAGCCGATACCGGCCAGGCCAAGGCAACCAAGCTGGACGAGAAGGCAGGCTCTGAGTACCAGAAGTACAACATAGCCAAGGGAACTGCTACGGCCATATTCCTCTATTCCTTCAGCGGTGGTGGGCGCAAGGGGGTGGCTTTGCCCAGGCTCAGGGTGGCCGTGCTCCGGGAAAGGATACACACCGCCCTGGTGGGGGATGTGGTGAACAAGCTGGAAGAAGAACTCTGGTTCTTCCACAGCGAAGGGGGCCTTTATAGGTTCACCAACCAGCCCAACCTCAACAGGGTGATCATGGACAGGATGGAGTCTGTCACCTTGGACGAGGTGGAGGCTACCTTCAAGGAGATCCTTCAGAAGGTGGCAGGCAAGGAGATGGAGGTCTATATCTGGCCCCAGAGCCCTGCCGATATACAGGACAACAAGAAGATAAAGCTGGCAGTAATCCACCCAAGGCAGGAACTGGGCGAGAGCGAAGTGGAGGACCTCTTTTTCTACGGGGGCCAGGCCCTGAGGATTTACAGAAACACCCTCTTCGGAGTGGCCGTGGAACCCGGGAATTACCCGGCCCTGGAGAAGGCCCTTATCAAATACATGGCTACCAAGGAGATCCTGGACGACAGGGATCTCATGGGCACCCTGTCGAAAGAGTCAAGAGAGGAACTGTCAAACAGATTTAAGACCCTTTCCATAGACCTGCCTGGAAACATTGTAGCAGCCTACAGAAAGCTGGGCATGGCCGGAGACGGGTCTGTGCTGTGGAAAGAGATGGGGATGCCCCCCATTGGAGGCCAGGTCTCCCTTTCTGCCCGGGTGAAGTCTTACCTGTCTGATCAGGAAATACTCCTGCCCGCCATGGACCCCAAGCTCATAATAAATAAGGCCATGGGCCAGGAAGAGACTCAGAAAAATGTGGACGACATCTATGCCCTCTTCTTAAAGACCCCCGGCTTCCCCGTGCCGGAGAGTGAAAATGTGGTTATTGATGCTATCAGAAGAGGCGTGGAAAGGGGCATAATAGGCCTGAAGTTGGACTCCAAGGTTTTTTATCGCTCTCCTGTAAGGGGCCTTTCCCATGAGGTGATCCTTCGAGAGGGTATTGTACTGAGCCCTGAAAAGGCCCAGGAGCTACTGGAGAAGGAAAAGAAAGGGGAAGAAAAAGGGCCTGACCTTCCATCTACTCCCAAGCCGGGTTCTCCAGACGGAGTGGACGAACCCGATGAAGTTTACACCCCGTCTCCGGAACGGGCGGTAAAGCAGCTCTCCTTCAAGTTTAAGGTGCCCTGGGACAAGCTGAGCAGCGTCATCAGTGGCGTAGTAGGTCCTTTGAAGGCCCAGGGCGCAGACACAGAAATTATCATCCAGGTGAGGGCCAAAAATGACAAGGGGATCGATAAAACCGTTCTTTCCACCAAGGTTAAAGAAACCCTTGACCAGATAGGTGCCGAAAGTCTGGAGTGGAAAGAGGAGTGATGATGCCTGGCAGTGCCCCTTGTTTCATCGATATGAGACCATGAAGTGTAAGGTGTGTAAAAAGCCAGCCGTTATCAACCTCCGGGCCCAGAATCGAGGGCTCTGTGCTTCTTGCTTCGATGCTTATATCCTGGACCGGGTGGAGAGGACCATAAAGCGCTTTGCCATGTTCACCCGAAAAGAGAAGGTGTTGGTGGCTGTGTCTGGTGGGAAAGACAGCCTGGCCCTGTGGGACATTCTTATCAGGCTGGGATACGATGCCGTGGGGCTCTTTGTGGATGTAGACATCCGGGAAGGGGACTATTCCTGCCGTTCCCTGGATGTAGTGGAGGCCTTCGCCCGGGACCGGAATTTGGACCTGATGGTGGAAAGGCTGAAAGACTGGTGGGGTAGGAGCATAGAGGAGATAGGCCGTAGAGTTTTGTGTCCCACTTGCGGCATGGCCAAGCGCTACCTTACCAACCGGGTGGCGGTGGACAGAGGTTTTAACGTCCTCTGCACAGGCCACAACCTGGATGACGAGGTAGCGGTCTTGTTCTCTAATATTCTCAACTGGCAGGTGGGTTATCTCGCCCGCCAGGCGCCCCTGTTGGAAGCCTGGCATCCCAAGCTGAGCAAAAAGGCCAAGCCCTTGGTGTTGTTGACGGAGAAGGAGACGGCCCTCTACATGGTTCTTAGGGGAATAGGGTACATGAAGGATTCCTGTCCCCATGCCCGGGGGGCCACCACCCTCTTTTACAAGAGACTTCTGAACCAGGTGGAATGGCGGTCTCCTGGTACCAAGCAGCGTTTTTACACACTTTTTATCAGACACAAGGTCCTCTTTCAGGACAAGGAGGAGCGGGGGTCTCTTAGAGAGTGTGAGAGGTGTGGACAGCCCACCTGGGAGAGGCTCTGTGCCTTTTGCAGGATGATGGAGGGAGGCTATGGAGACACTGGGAGAGAAGTTTCAGAGGGAGACCAAGTATCGGAGGGGTAAGAAGCCACCATCCAGCCGGGTTTTGTCTTATCCTGAGGAGTTTAAGAGGTATGCCCAGGCCCCTGTGGTACGTCTTCCCTTTCTCCAGGAGGGGACAGGACCTGGTGTATGGGGGGTCATGATTCAGCGCCGGTCTATTAGGGATTTTCTGCCGGAGGAGATCTCCTTGGAGACCTTGGCTCGATTGGTCTGGTCTGTGGGAGGTATAAGGGAGAGACAAGGGGGGTTCCTCTTTCGTATGGTGCCTTCGGCAGGGGCCTTGTATCCTTTGGAGACCTACATTATGGCCAACAGGGTGAAGGGCTTAGGGAAAGGGGTATATCACCTGTATGTGCCCACCTTTTCCTTAGAGATAGTGGCGGCAGGAGACAGATCTGAGGCCCTGACCCGGGCGGCTTTGGGTCAAGGAATGATTTCCCAGGCTGCTGTGGTGTTTCTATGGACGGCTGTGATAGACCGGTGTCGCCTCAAGTATGGGGAGAGGGCCTTCCGTTATATTTACTTGGATGCGGGCCACATGGGCCAGAACCTATACCTGGCGGCTACGGCTATGGAGTTGGGGTGCTGCACCGTAGGTGCTCTATTCGATGATGAGGTGAACGAGATTCTGGGTGTGGATGGGAGGGAGGAAACCATTATTTATATGGGCGTGGTGGGGGTTCCGGCCTCTGGTAGGTGAAGAGAGAGGAGTTCCTGTGGTTCTTCAGCGGTTTTTTGCTGCTGGGTTGGGTGTTTTTCCCCCTAACCCCCGGAAGTAAGGGTGAAGGGATACCAATAGGGACATGTGGCCCAAGCGGCTCTCGGACCTTTGGACCAAGGCATAGGCCTCTTCGGTCATATCCATGTGTATGAGCAGGACGGCCAGGTTGTAAACAGCCAAAGGGGGCAGATCATCCCGGAGTCTCAGTGTCTCCGCCTCCCTTTGGGCAATGTCCTTTTTCCCGTTCTCCCAGAGGGCAATGGCCCTGTTAACGGCAATTTCGGGGTCCTCGGGGTTGAGGGAGTGGGCTTTCTGGAGCGCGGTCAGGGCCCTTCGAGGCTCCCCCATGCGCAAGTAGATTACCCCGATATTGTTCCACACCTTGCTGTTCTTAGGGTTTTTCACCACGTAATCCTGGTAAAGCTCCAAGGCCTTTTGTATGTTTCCCTTTCCCATGGCCTCGTTGGCGCTCATAAGGAGATAGGTGTAATGGTAGCTCTGACTGGTCTCTGGAGAAAGGGTTGAAGGTGAAGACCCGTAGGCCTCTTTTTTTGCTGTTCCAGTGGCTTCCTTTGGTGTAGCTGAGGTTTTATGGGGGGTTCTTATTGCCTCGGGGGCCTTAACAGGGTGCTGCTTCTGGGCCGTTTCGACCTTTATGGAGGTTTCCTCCTTTTCTGAGAGGGGGATCTGGTGCTTAATAGACAGAGCCCCCGGCTGTTCTTCTTCCTTTTGGGCCACCTGGATTTGTGCGTTTGCTTTTTGAGGGATCAGGGGAGGCTTTTGATAAACCACGGGGGTCTTTGCCAAGGGGGGGGAGGATGTTATTCTGAAAGGTCTGTTGATGCCCTTGGTGTAGTGGAGAAGACCCAATCCCCCAAGGAGGGCTATGGCTACTATTAGAGTGGCTATTGTTAGACCCTTACCTAAGGGGCGCTTTCTTTTAGACGAAGGAACAAAGGGAGGAGTTGTTCCTTGGGTTGTTCTTTCCCCTTTCTGGATCTTCTTCAGGGCCTCAAAAAGCTCACTCATTCTTCTATGAGTATGGGTTTTAGAAGGATCACCAGCTCAACGGTCTTGGTGTACCCCCTGTGTTGTTTAAAGAGGGCACCTGCTAAGGGGATCTTGCTCAACCCTGGCACCTCTTTGTTCTCTTCCCCATTTTCTCGGCTTATGAGTCCTCCCAGCACTATTAGATCACCGCTTCTTGCCTTAACCACTGTGGAAGCTTCTCTGAGGTTCACTTGGGGAAGGGTATAGGTGTTTTCCCCTATCTGCCTTTCTAAGAGGTCTGTCACGTCGCTTTTGATGGGCACGATGCTAATGGTGATGGAGTTGTCGGTGGCTACATAGGGGGTGATACCCAGCAGGATACCGTTAAAGATGGAGCTGATCTCCACTGTGGGGGAGACTATGGCTGTGCCACCTTGGGTGGTCTCTGTGGTAACCTCTACCTTTTTGAGGTAGGAGATGGATTTGCCCACGCTAATCATGGCCGATTGGCCTGTCAATGCCCGAATCCTGGGGTTAGAGATGATTCTCACCTTTCCAAAGGTCTCCAGGAAGTTGATCACTGAAGAGAAGTGGCCTCCGGTGATGGTGGCGGTGAGGAAGGCGTTTTCCAAGGAGAGATTTTGGGTGATGCTCACGGTGTAGTCTCCCACCATTCTGTTGAGCTGGGACCAGTCTATTCCGTAACTGCTATCCCTGTTGAGGTTCACCTCTATCACCTTGGCTTCTATGAGGACCTGTTTCCTTTCCATAGACTTGAGGGCGTCCAAGTAGGCCTGTATCCTTTCAATGTTGGGTCTCCTGTCTCTCACGAAAAGGATGCCTGTTAGGCGGTTGAGGGAGTACTTACCATCCGTGGAGAGAAGGGTCTTAACGGTGGATTCCACCTGGGCATAGACGTCGGTGCTCTTGCTCTCGGTTTTGCCTTTTACCTGGTAGTCTCCTTTGAGGGGGGTGGTCACCTCTTCTGTTCCTCCGCCCCCGCCACCTGATGTGATGCCTCCCAGGACATCCCCTCCCACGTTGAATTTGGACTCCCTTATGGTGGCTAAGTAATTGAGGTTGAAGATCCTCTCGTCAAAGGCACTGATGAACAGGGAGTTTCTCTTAATCTTATAAAACAGATTGAGGGATTCCAGGACGTTGTTGAGGGCGTCCTCCAAAGGCATTCTGTGGAAGGCCACGGTGAGGCGGGATCCTGCCAGGTCTACCTCCTTGCTGAAGACCAAGTTGAATCCTGCATCTTGGGCTAAGGCGTATAGTACTTCCTGGGCGGGGGCATCCTTTACGGTGAGAGAGACGAACTTCCCTTCAAAAGGTGAGGGGCTTTTAACGATGGGCTTAAACTGTGGCTTTTGGATGGGGGGAGTGGGAGGTGGGAAGAAGGCCCCCACCTCCCACTCCCCCCATCCAAAAGCCACAGTTTAAGCCCATCGTTAAAAG
>WFSI01000122.1 GCA_015486105.1 Aquificota bacterium
TCCCGATCCATTAAAGACAGGAGATACCTCTTGATTCTGGGATGAACCACCTCCATCCCCTTCCAATACATGCGCCCCTTTTTGTCTATCTTGAATCTGTCCATTGCCATACCCTACTTTATAAGCCTGTTCTTGTCTTTATCATCCCCCAGGAGAGGAGAAAAATAGAATGAAAAGGGATAAACCCCCAGAAACACCAGCTTGACAAAAAGCTTCACCACTTCCATAAGAAAAAGGGAAGCCGGCGTAGCTCAGTCGGTAGAGCAGCTGATTCGTAATCAGCAGGTCAGCGGTTCAAGTCCGCTCGCCGGCTCCAGTATAGAGTGACAGCGTGTTTACTCTCTTTTGAGTTTCTAAGGCAGGAAGGTTAGGAGGTTAGAATCCCATGCACGAAGATGCCAAAGTAGTGGAGAACACCTGCAGGGACTGCAGACAAAAAGGGAAGCTGATAGAAAAGGAAGGATACAACGTAGAGCAGGCGGATATGGGGGTAGGAGACTGCGCCGACGACTCAGGGATTTACCTTTATTCCTTTAAAGTTCAGGAGAGCGGCTTCGAGGTGATCCATAACAATCCCCACTTTTACGATCATACCATCAAGTGTTAAAAAGTGTGGCAGCGGTAAAATGGGCAAAGAAGACCTGTAGGCCAAAATCCCCAAGGAACTTACCTCAGGTTCTTCAGCTATGATCAGGAAAATGTTTGACTCCATAGCCCCACGGTATGACTTGCTCAATCGCCTTTTAAGTTTTCGGAGAGACGCTTCATGGCGAAGATGGGCTGTAAAACACCTCCTGAGATACAAGGAAGGAACTTATTTAGACGTGGCTACGGGCACCGCCGACGTGGCCCTAGAAATCAAGAGACAAGCCCCTTTAGCTCGGGTAGTGGCCTTGGATTTTGCCTCCCGTATGCTGGACTTAGCCAGAAAAAAGGTGATGGGAAAAGGGATTGATCTCGTCCAAGGAGACGCCCTGGTATTACCCTTTCCCGATAACACCTTTGACGGAGCCATTGTGGCTTACGGGATAAGAAACTTCCCAGACCGCCCCTTGGGTCTCCAGGAGATGAGAAGGGTAGTAAAACCCCAGGGACGAGTAGCTATCTTGGAGTTTTCCACTCCTACGGGGATAGGGGGGATGGCCTATCAGATCTACCTCTCCCGATTCCTCCCATGGCTGGGAGGGGTTATTTCTGGAAATCCAGGTGCCTATCAATACCTTCATGATTCCGTAAAGGCTTTCCCCCCCACCCAGGCCTTCTGCGATATGATGGTTCATGCTAAGCTTGCCAGGGTAAGATACTATCCGCTAACCTTGGGAATTGCTGTCTGTTACTTAGGAGAAAAAGAGCTACAGATTGGGAGGGAAGATGGCCTTTAGAGATCTAAGAGATTACATCAATGCCCTGGAAAAAAAAGGGAAGCTTGTCAGGATAAAAACCCCTGTAAGCCCTCAGTTAGAAATCACAGAGATAGCTGACCGGATGGTGAAAAAAGGGGGACCAGCCCTCCTATTTGAAAGGGTAAAGAACTCTTCTTTTCCCTTGGTGATAAACCTCTTTGCTACCCCTGAACGAATGAAAATGGCCTTGGGTGTGGAGGATTTGGAAGAAATTGGACAGGAGATTTTGGAAATCATTGAACCTGAGCTTCCCACCTCTTTCATGGAGAAGCTAAAGGCCCTGCCCAGGCTGAAGAAGATGGCAGACTATCTCCCTAAGAAGGTAAAGGGGGGACCATGCAAAGAGGTGATCTTACCCGAAAAAGATGTAAACCTTTTGGATATGCCTGTTATGAAGTGTTGGCCCTTAGATGGGGGGCATTTCATTACCCTGCCTTTGGTTTTCACTAAGGATCCAGAGACAGGGGCCAGAAACTGTGGCATGTATCGCATGCAGGTCTTCGACGAAAGGACCACAGGCATGCATTGGCACATCCACAAGGACGGTGCTCGTCACTATCTAAAGGCGGAAAGGAAAAACCAACCCTTAGAGATAGCTGTAGCCTTAGGCTGTGATCCAGCTGTTATCTATGCCGCTACAGCTCCTCTTCCTCCCGACATGGACGAAATGCTCTTCGCCGGATTCTTAAGAAAGGCCCCAGTGGAGATGGTAAAATGTGAAATGGTAAACCTGGAGGTGCCAGCCCGGGCAGAGTTTATCTTAGAGGGCTATGTAAATCCAGAAGAGCGCCAGTTGGAAGGCCCCTTTGGAGATCACACGGGCTATTACTCCATGGAGGATCTTTATCCTGTCTTCCATGTTACCTGCATCACCCGGAGAAAAAACCCCATCTATCCCGCCACCATCGTGGGCAAGCCCCCCATGGAAGACTGCTACATTGGAAAGGCCACAGAACGTATCTTCTTGCCCCTCCTCAGAAAGCAACTTCCAGAGATGGTGGACATGAATCTCCCCGTGGAGGGAGTGTTCCACAATTTGGCCATCGTCTCCATCGACAAGCAGTATCCGGGGCACGCCAAAAAGGTAATCAACGCCCTCTGGGGCATGGGGCAGATCATGTTCACTAAGATCATCGTGGTGGTGGACTCCTGGGTCAATGTTCACGACTGGTCCGAAGTGATCTGGCGCCTGGGCAACAATGTGGATCCCAAAAGGGACGTGGCCATCACGGAGGGACCAGTAGACGTCCTCAACCATGCTTCTCCCATTCCCAATTACGGCGGTAAAATGGGCATCGACGCTACCAAGAAATGGAAAGAGGAGGGCTTTGACAGAAAATGGCCCCCTGACATAGAGATGAGCCAAGAGATTAAAGACTTAGTGGACAAGAGGTGGAGGGAATACGGCCTGGGATAAGCATCAGGGGGTAGGAATTGGGAATTAGGGGACAAGAAAAACTTACCCCAGCAACTAATTCCTAAGTCCCTAACTCCCAATACCCAAAAAGAGTGGGAGGAGGTGTATGGCTGAGAAAGTTAGTAGCCTCAGAAGGGAACAATGGAAATCCCAGATGGGTTTTCTCCTGGCAGCAGTGGGGTCTGCTATCGGTCTGGGAAACATCTGGAGATTCAGCTATATGGCTTATGCAAATGGTGGAGGAGCTTTCCTTATCCCTTACGCCGTAGCCCTATTCACCGCAGGCGTCCCCCTCCTTCTGTTGGAATTTGCCCTAGGCCACGAAAAGATAGGCTCGGCTCCCATGGCCTGCGTCAAGGTCTCAAAACACTGGGAGTGGTTGGGCTGGTGGGCCGTAATTTTTGTCATGTTTGGAATAGAACTTTACTACACGGTTATCATAGCTTGGTGCTTAGACTTCTTCGTACTCTCCTTCAACCTGGGATGGGGACCGGACCCTAACGCCTTCTTCTTTAAGAAGTTCCTTGGTCTTTCTGGATCACCAGGCCATATAGGAGGCATCCAGACAGCCATCTTTGCTGCCCTCATAGTCATCTGGTTTGCCAACTGGTATATTGTGTATAGGGGAGTAAGCAGGGGGATAGAAAAGGCCAACAAGATATTCATGCCCCTCCTCTTTATTCTCACTGCTGTGCTAGTCTTCTGGGCCATAACCTTGAAAGGGGCAGGAGTAGGTATAAGGGCATATCTTACCCCTGATTTCACCAAACTCACCCATCCCAAGGTTTGGATAGACGCCTATAGCCAGATCTTTTTTACCCTTTCCTTAGGCTTTGGCATCATGATCGCCTACGCCAGCTACCTGCCCAAGAAAGCAGAGCTCACCAAAAACGCATACCTCACTGCCTTCATCAACTGCGGATACTCTATATTTGCTGGTTTTGCCGTCTTCTCTGTTCTGGGTTTTATGGCTGTAAACCAGGGAAAGGCCCTCAGCAAGGTGGTTTCCCAATCCATAGGTTTGGCTTTTGTAGCCTATCCCAAAGCTGTAAGCCTCATCCCCGGCGGTAATCTCTTTGGAGCTATCTTCTTCCTCTGCCTGGTTATGGCAGGGTTGTCCTCCTCTGTTTCTATTATGGAGGCCTTCGTTTCTGCCATGGTGGATAAGTTTGAATACCCCAGAAAAAAGGTAGTCACTGTGTGTGGCCTCTTGGGTTTCCTGGGTTCCATTATCTTCACCACGAGGGGAGGGCTTTACTGGTTGGATATTGTAGACCACTTCATCACCCACTATGGTTTAGTGACAGTAGGAATTCTAGAGGCCATCCTGGTAGGTTGGTTCCTGGGCACCCATATCCTAAGGGATCATATAAACCGAGTTTCTTCCACCACCGTAGGTGTTTGGTGGGACGTTCTCATCAAGTACTTCATTCCCCTGGTCCTGGGTATCATCCTGATAGGGGACATCTATCACGAGGTGACCAAGCCCTACGGGGGATACTCTTGGGCAGCTGTTCTGGGTATAGGTGTGGATTGGATTATCCTCACCATCCTATTAGCCATCACCTTTGCTAGTAGACCATGGCGGGTGAATTATAATGAGGTGCAAGTGGCAGAGCAGTTTGGGGATATAAAAGAATGGGAAAAAGAAGAAATCACCTAATAGGAGAGGCCCTATGATTGAATTTGGCACATCGGGATGGAGGGCAGTAATTGCCGATGAGTTTACCTTTGCCAATGTACGGCTGGTAGCTTTGGCCATATCCCGCTACCTTAAAGCCCAGGGCTTGGGGGATAGAGAAGTGGTGGTAGGCTACGATACCCGTTTTATGTCAGACCTGTTCGCCAAAGCTGCCGGTGGCGTCATCACTGGCGAGGGGATCCCTGTGATATACAGCCAGAGGGATGTGCCTACCCCCGTCATCGCCTTAACCATCATAGACCGAAAAGGAGCAGGGGCTATAAACATCACCGCCAGCCATAATCCCCACCAGTACAACGGGCTAAAGTTTTCGCCGGAAACGGCTGCCCCCGCCCCACCTGAGGTGACCCAGGCTATAGAAAGAAAGATCCACCAACTCCAGTCCCAGAACCTTCAGCTAACACCTGTAGAACCGATGAAAGAACTCTTTAGAGAGGAGGATTTAGCCCCTCCCTATATCCAGGATCTGGAAACCAAGATAGACTTCTCTGCCTTGGCCTCCTCTCCCCAAAAGGTGGCTTACAATCCCCTTTGGGGTACAGGACGGGGGTATGTAGACGGGATCTTGAGAGAAGCCGGCTGGCAGGTAGACGTTATCCACAGCGAACTTAACCCTCTCTTTGGAGGTGGGCGTCCCGAGCCATCGGCGGAGGAAATGCCAGATTTCATAGAAATGGTTCGGGGGGGAGACTATCTTTTGGGACTGGCCACTGACGGCGATGCCGATCGTTTCGGCATTGTGGATAAGGGAGGAGAGTTCATTTCTGCCAATTACATTCTCGCCCTGGTCTTTCGCTACCTGGTAGAAGAAAAAGGATTAAAAGGAGGGGTGGTACGTTCTGTAGCCACCACCCATCTCCTGGATCGCCTGGCCCGTCATTTCAACTGTCCGGTCTACGAGACCCCTGTAGGTTTCAAGTTTGTTGGCCAGTATATCCTGGAAGACAAGGTGATCTTGGGAGGAGAGGAAAGTGCAGGGCTCTCCATAAAGGGACATGTACCTGAGAAAGACGGGATCCTGGCCTGTCTCCTGGTAGCGGAAATGGTAGCCAAAAGGGGGGGCAATTTGGGAGAGTTGTTGAAGGACCTCTTCCAGTTGGTAGGTCCCCTCTACTCAAGGAGAGTCAACATGTCCTTCACCCCATCTTTGAAGGGGGACCTTTCTCAGAAACTCCAAGCCCATCCAGAGACCCTGGCGGGAAGGAAGGTAAAGGAGATAATCACCATAGATGGCACCAAGTTTATTTTGGAGGATGGATCCTGGCTTCTGTTCAGGCCGTCGGGAACGGAACCCCTGGTACGTCTATACGTAGAGGCAGAGTCCCCAAAGATCTTGGATATACTGGAGGAGGAAGGGAAAAAACTCATAGGGGTATAACCGGAAACAAGGAGGATAGAGAAGATATGGAGATAAGGGAAAAAACACTCAAACTGGGCATACCCAAGGGGAGTCTGGAAAAGTCTACCATAGATCTCTTCCGCCAAGCAGGGTGGCGTATCAATGTGAGAGAGAGAAGCTACTTTCCTTCTATAGACGATGACGAGGTATCATGCACCTTGGTGAGGGCCCAGGAGATGTCCCGCTTCGTGGAAATGGGTGTGCTGGATGCAGGCATTACCGGAAGAGATTGGATCATGGAAAACGGCTCTGATGTGGTGGTTCTCCAGGATCTGGTCTATTCCAAAACTACAAAGAAGCCCGCCCGCTGGGTCCTTGTTACAGCCCAAAACTCCCCCATAAACTCTTCGGAGGACTGCAGGGGGAAAAAGATCTATACAGAGCTGGTACGCTTTACACAGAGGCACTTTCAAGAAAGAGGCATACCTGTTGAGGTAGAGTTCTCTTGGGGAGCCACCGAGGCCAAGATTGCCGAAGGATTGGCCGATGCCATAGTGGAGGTGACAGAAACGGGTTCCACCATTCGAGCCAACAGACTTAAGATTGTGGAGGAGATCCTGGTCACCTATCCCCAACTCATCTCCAACAAAGAAGCTTGGGAAGATCCATGGAAGAAGGAGAAGCTGGAGCGTATAGCTCTTATGCTTAAGTCGGCTTTAAACGCCCACGGCATGGTTGGTATCAAGATGAATGTGCCCCACGATAGTCTGGAAGGGGTTATACAGCTCCTACCCAGCATAACCGCTCCAACTGTAGCTTCCCTTTACCAATCAGATTGGTACTCTGTAGAGACCATCACCACAGAAAAAGAGGTCCGTATCTTAGTCCCCAAACTCCAAAAGCTGGGGGCCGTAGGAATCATTGAGTACCCCTTAAACAAGGTAATATAAAGGTCAGCGGGTCTCCCCTCCTTCTGCCCCTCCATCCCCCAAACCACCAAAGCCCTTGGAGAGAAAAGCATCAGCTGGAGGCTCTATCTCCTGAAGGATATACCTCATTGCCTCCTTGGAAAGGACCTCAATGGCCTCCTTATTTCCTACTTGGGGACATGCGTAAGAGATGGTAATGGAGCGAGGTTCCCTCCTCCCCGTGGCAAACTCAAAGAACTCCATGTCTAATGTAAGCTTGGCCCTAGGGGGAGGTAGGTAGGTTTCTTTCTTTATCAAAAGAAGGGCATCCCCTAAATTCTTCAAGCTCTCAGGTTCACCTTTAAGCTGAAGGGGTGAGGCCAGAAAAGGAGTAAAAACCTGGTTTTCGAACTCCATTACCTCCTTCATAGCTTGAATTACCCTTTTGGTGGTCTCATCGGGTGGATAATCGGTGGCTATAACCAAGGCATAGGTATGCTTCAGGGGAAGGGGGTTCATGCTCTTTACCTTAATACGTTGTCCGCAACCCACCAAGAGAAACATCAGAGACACTATCAACAACACAACCTTCCTCATTTCCCCACCTCCAAAGCCCAAACCAAAAATTAAGTCCTACCTTTAAGGATAGCAAGCCCCGAGAATCAGCCACCCCGACAAGCGTTGAGAAAAACCTATCCCAGTGCCTCTTGAGCCACAGCCGCCAAAAGGGGGTGAACCCTGGCATTAGAAGCCAGAATCCAGCCCTCTAACCATGGCTTCCCGGCCAATCCTTTTACTATCCCTCCAGCCTCTTGAACCATGAGTCCCCCTGCCGCCACATCCCAGGGGGAAAGATCCAAACAAAAAAACCCATCATAGCGCCCACAAGCCACATAACAGAGATCTAAAGCAGCTGAACCCGTATGCCGCAAGGCGGCTCCCTTCATGTACATGGTCTGGTAAAAGGCCAATAGGGCAGTCAGATGTTCCTTACCCCTAAAGGGCAACCCCATGGCTATCACGGCCCGGGATGGTTTCTCCACCGGAGAAACAGCAATCCGAAGCCCATTAAACCACGTCCCTCTGCCCACCTCGCTGTGAAAGGTTTCATCCTCCATGGGGGCATAGGTCACCCCCAGGACAGGCTTCCCCTCCTCTATGAAAGCCAAGGTCACAGCAAAATGGGGTATTCCGTGGATAAAGCTCCTAGTACCATCCAGAGGATCCACCACCCAGCAATAAGGAGAGATCCCCTGGCCATGAAAGTGCTCCTCGGACAAAACGGGCATCCCCGGGGTGATAGCCTCCAATTCTCTCAGGATCCAGTCCTCCACTTCCCTATCTACCTGGGTGACAAAATCGCTGGGGCCCTTCTCCTCCACCAGAAGGGCCTTACCGTTAAGGAGATCAAGGAACCTTTCCTTTAAAAGTTCCCCGGCTCCTCGGGCTACCATCAAAGCGCCCTCAATCAATTCACCCTCCCCACCTGAAACTGCTCCTGATGAAAATCCATGCGCTCGGTAACCAAGACTTTTACCTTCAGATCCCTCTCCAGGTCCTCCAAAGTATCACCCTCTTCTTCAATGAGGGCCTGGGCAACTGAAGGATGGACCTCCACGCTGATTCTTCCCTTTCGGGCAAGGGGGGCCAGCTTCTTCACCTCCCGGAAAATCTCGTAACAAATCACCAAGGGTGGTTTCATATAGCCCCTCCCCCCGCAGTAAGGACATGGGCCACACAGGGTCTTCAACAGGCTTTCTTTTACCCTCTTCCGGGTCATAATCACCAGACCAAGTTCTGTGAACCCCTGGATATTGGAGGGGTATCGGTCCTTCTTGAGGACACCATCCAAGGTTTCCAAGACCTGCCTCCTATGCTCTTCCTCCTCCATATCTATGAAGTCTATGATGATAATACCGCCAATATTTCTGAGGCGAATCTGATGGGCAATCTCCTTGGATGCCTCCAAATTGGTCCTAAAAATGGTATCCTCCAAACACTTCTTGCCCACGAACCTCCCAGTATTCACATCTATAGCCGTGAGGGCCTCTGCCTCCTCAATGACTATGTAACCCCCAGATTTGAGCCACACCTTGGGATGAAGAGCCTTGTTTATATCCTCTTCAATCCCATGGCGCTCGAAGATGGGTTCAATGCCTGTATAGAGTTGGATACGAGAAGCCAATTGGGGAAGGTAATCCCGGGTAAAAGACAGACATCTCTGGTACTCCTTTTCATCATCTATAATGAGGGAGGTCACCTCAGGAGAAAAAAAGTCCCTCACAGCCCGAAGGACCAGATCAAGATCCTTATACAGGAGAGTAGGGGCCCTCGTCTTCTCCCCTTTGCCTTTAATAGACTCCCACAGCCTCAAGAGAAACTCCATATCCTGACGAAGATCCTCCTCTCCCTTCCCTTCACTCACCGTCCTCACAATAAACCCCATGGGAGAAGGTCTTATCTCCTCTACCACGGTCTTGAGCCTCTTCCTCTCCTCCTTATTCCTGATCCTTCGGGAGACTCCCACATGGTTCATGGTAGGCATGAGCACCAGATAACGGCCTGGCAAAGTGATATGGGATGTAAGCCTGGGCCCCTTGGTCCCCAGAGGTTCCTTGGCCACCTGGACCACCACCTCCTGACCCTCGGTGAGAAGATCTTCTATGGGGGAACCCTTTCTGGGCCTGGGAATAAAGGGGGCGTCCGCTTCGATTTCTCCCTCTTCTTCCAAGATATCCTCGTACATCTCAAAGCCTTCAAAGACATCAGTAACGTAAAGGAATCCTGCCCGCCCCAACCCTATATCCACAAAAGCCGCCTCCATGCCTGGAAGGATCTTCACCACCCTGCCTTTGTATATATTCCCTGCAATTCCCCTTTCTCCCCTTCTTTCTATATAGATCTCGCTTAAACCCCAGTCGCCCAACACGGCCACTCGGGTCTCCTTGAAATCGGCATTTACCACAATACGACTGCTCAAAAACCACCTCCTTGACCGTGGAATTTTTAGTCTATAAGAATTGATCCTGTCAAACTACCAAATAGTAATATAGGAGAAGCTCCCTGTTAGAGAGGCGATACAAAAGGATCGGAGAGGTAAGCCGTATCACTGGCCTTGCTCCTTCCCTCTTGAGGTTCTGGGAGCGGGAGTTCCCCCAGCTATCTCCTGCAAAAAAGGGGGGACAACGCCTTTACAGTCCCCAGGACATAGAGCTTATATTCAAAATCAAGCACCTCGTTCAGGAAAAAGGCTTTACTCTGGAGGGGGCGAGGAAAGAGCTTTCCCAGTTCTATGGTAAGAAGACCAGCTCTTCAGAGGTACTTCAGGGGCTGGAAGAGATAAAGGTAGAGCTAAAAAAGATCAAGGAGACCCTATCATCATGACCCCTGTTGTAGAGGCCCGAGAGGTATACAAAAGCTACATAAAGGACTCTTCCCCCCCCATAGAAGTCCTTAGAGGGATAAGCCTAAAGGTCCAGCAGGGAGAATTTTTGGCCATCATGGGGCCGTCAGGTGCGGGAAAATCTACCCTTCTTCACATCATGGGACTCATAGACCGCCCCACTCGAGGAGAAGTGGCGTTAAAGGGAAAGGAGACCAATTCCATGGGGGATGAAGAGAGGGCCTACCTGAGAAACAGGCTACTGGGTTTTGTGTTTCAAGCCCACTACCTTCTCCCTGAATTTACGGCCTTAGAAAACGTTGCTATCCCCCTCATCATCAGAGGCGAAAAGGGCACTCGAGCTCTAAATGAAGCGGCCCAGGTCCTGGAAAAAGTTGGGCTGGAAACCAGATTACACCATAAACCCGGAGAGCTGTCTGGGGGGGAACAGCAGAGGGTAGCCATTGCCAGGGCCCTGGTCCATAACCCAGCCCTTCTCCTAGCTGACGAGCCTACAGGAAACCTGGATCGGGAAAGGGGAATACAGCTCATGGAACTCCTCCTCTCCCTCCACAGAGAGAAAGGGATGACGGTAATCTTGGTGACCCACGACCCCTTGCTGGCCTCCATGGCCCAAAGGGTAATCAAATTAGTGGATGGGCGATTAAGTAGTGGGAAAGAATCCCTCAGCCCCTCAAGAGCTTAATGGCACAAAACTCCCCACACATGGTGCAAACCTCCTCTTCTTTAGGAGGTCTGGTCTCCCTCATCATCTTGGCCCTCTGGGGATCTATGGCCAGCTCTATCTGACGCTTCCAATTCAGGTCCCAACGGGCCTTTCCCATCTTCAGATCCCACTCCCATGCCCCAGGGATACCCTTAGCCAAATCAGCAGCGTGACCCGCTATCCGGGCTGCAATAACCCCTTCCCTCACATCCTCCACCGTGGGAAGTCTCAGGTGCTCTGAAGGGGTCACATAACAGATGAAATCAGCGCCGTGGGTAGCAGCTATAGCACCTCCAATTGCAGAAACGATATGATCATAGCCAGGTGCCACATCCGTAACCAGGGGACCCAACACATAAAAAGGTGCCCCGTGGCAGAGCCTCTTTTGAAGAATCATGTTGGCGGATATCTGGTCTAAAGGCACGTGACCTGGCCCCTCCACCATGACCTGAACCCCAGCATCCCAGGCCCTTTCCACCAACTCCCCTATGATGAGAAGTTCCTGGATTTGACCTCTATCCGTAGCATCGGCTATGCAGCCTGGCCTGAAGCCGTCCCCCAAACTTAGAGTGACATCGTATTCCTTAGCCAACTCCAATAGACGATCGTAATACTCATAAAGGGGGTTCTCACGCTGATTGTATTTCATCCATGCAATAAGAAAAGCTCCTCCACGGCTCACTACCCCCAAAACCCGACCTTCCTGCTCCATCCTGGCCACTGTTTCCCGGGTGACCCCGCAATGGACGGTGATAAAATCCACCCCATCTCCCACATGCCTCTCTATCCCCTTAAAGATCTCGTCCACAGACATCTCCACCACAGGCTGCCCTTTTCTCCTAGACTCTATGGCTGCCTGATAGATGGGGACAGTGCCCACAGGCACATAACTTTCCTCTACCACCTTTCGCCTTATAGCATTCAGATCGCCCCCTGTAGATAGATCCATAACGGCGTCGGTGCCAGCTTCCAAGGCCGCTTGGAGCTTGGCTATCTCCTCTTCCACATTCACCACATCGGAAGAAGTGCCAATGTTGGCGTTTACCTTGGTCTTTAGGCCTTTCCCTATACCCTTGGCCTGACAGTGGGTGTGGAGCTTGTTCTTGGGGATGACTATCTCACCTCTGGCCACCCCCTCCATGATCTTCTGAGGGGTACGCCTTTCCTCCTGTGACACCTCCTCCATCTCAGGGGTGACAATTCCACTCTTTCCCGCTTCCAACTGGGTCATGATCTCACGGTCTCCTTTATTTTCTCTCTTATCTCCCCGGCTACCTTACCGGGACTTCCTTTCCACAAAGCCGACATAACAGCCACTCCGTAAGCTCCCTTTTCCAAAACCTCCTCTACATTAGAAGGCCCTATCCCTCCCAAGGCCAAAATGGGCACCTCCACCTTGGCCACTACCTCATGAAGATAATCTAAACCCAAAGGACGGGCCAATGGTTTACTCCTGGTTGGAAATATAGGCGACAAGGTGACATAATCAACGCCACAATCCTGTATATGAAGGGCCTCCTCTATGGAGTGGGCAGAGAACCCAATAATGGCCTCAGGGCCCAGAAGGGATCTGGCCACCTCCGCTGGCAGGGAGTAAGTGCCCAAGTGGACACCTTGGGCACCCACAGCCAAAGCCACGTCCACCCTGTGGGCTATAAGGAGAGGTACATCCCTTGTCTCCAAGATCTGGCGAAACTGGAGGGCCACCTTATAAAGTATGTGATCGTTTAAGGCCTGCTCCCTGAGAAGAACGGCCTCCACCCCCTCACTCACTGCCTCCTTGACAGCCTGGATGAGGGGCCCTCCTTTACAGAGAAACCGGTTGGTGATAGCCAAAAAACGAAACACTTAGTCCTTCAGCCTCTCTAAGAGCATCCCGGCTGCCTTCTCCCCAGATAGGAGCATCCCCCCAAAAACGGGCCCCATACGATGGGTACCGTAGCAGGCTGTAGCAGCCATGCCTATGACGAAGAGTCCGGGGTAGACCTCCTCTGTACATTCAGGAACGGATCTCTCCCCAAAATCAGCCCACATGGACCTCTCTCCTGCCACCTTCCCCGTGGGGGTGTTCAGCTTCTTGCCCAGCTTATCCTGAACCACCCGGGCCACCTCCGCATCGTGGCCTGTTCCGTCCACTACGTACCGGGCCCCTACAGTTACAGGATCTACGTGAAGACCTGCCATCTCCACAGGGGTCCAGCTCAACACCAAGCCTGACACCCGTTCTTCATCCCCTGCCACTTTCACATCTACCACGCTAAAGAGGTTGAAAACCCGGGCTCCGGACCTTACGGCCTGAAGACCCAAGGCGCAGGAAAGCTCTATGGCATCCACCAGGTAGTATCCCTTATCCCTCTGATAGGACACGTACTGCACATCCATATCATCCAAGACCCTTTTAGCCTCCTCCTGGACCACCACTTGGTTAAACATGGCCCCACCCCCCCAGATGCCTCCTCCTATGGAGAGCTTCCTCTCAAAGACACTCACTTTGACACCCTGCCGGGCCAGGTAGGCGGCGCAGACCAACCCCGCAGGACCCGCTCCCACTATAGCCACCTGGGTATCCAAGCTATCCAGAAACTTTTCGGTGTAACTCTCCATTATGGCTCTCGTGATCACCAACTCGTCCAATGGCATGGCTCCCTCCTTCACAGATAAGAGCGGGGACCGAAGATGGCTGTGCCGATGCGAACCATGGTGGCCCCCTCTTGAATAGCTACCTCGAAATCGCTGGACATACCCATAGACAGATGCTCCACAGGAATGTCCAGCTTCTCTTCCAACTGGTTCTTTAAGACCCTGAGCCGGCGAAAGTATGGTCTAACCAGCTCATGGTCATCTTCGTAAGGAGCAATTGTCATTAGTCCCTTGAAAACCAACTGTTTCATATGAAGAATCTCTCTCACCAATTCCTCAAGGCGGGTAGGCTCCACGCCGTGCTTGCTCTCTTCGAAGGATGTCTTTACCTCTACCAAGACCTCCATCTGCCTTCCTTCACGGGCTGCCCTTTTCTCCAACTCCTGGGCTAAGGAAAGGGAATCCAAGGACTGGATCATATCGAAGAGCCTAACAGCGTATTTGGCCTTGTTTTTCTGGAGGGTGCCTACGAGATGCCACCGGGCTATCCTCCCCAAGGTCTCTATCTTACCCCGGGCCTCCTGGACTCTGTTCTCCCCCAAGTCCGTAACCCCTGCCTCCACAGCCTCCAGAATCCTATCCGGCTCTACGGTCTTCGAAACAGCCACCAAAAGGATATTCGAAGGGTCCCTTCCTTGAGATAACGCCGCCTTGGCTATCCTCTCTTTCACACTCTCCAGGTTATGCCTAATGCTCATACCAAGGTTCCCCCATTAGATACCGGAACCATGGTCTATTAAAAACAGAGCTGTTTAGCAAGGCCCCAGAGCTCATACCAATGCCTCCTTGAGACGCCTCAGGGCCACTGTCCAGGCGGGCAGATCCAGGGCCACTCCTTCATCCATCCAAGTCCTCATCTCCCTTAATCGGTCTACCGCCAAGGGTACTTTTTCTTGGAGCCTAACCTCCAACTCCTGGGCAGATAGGCTGGTTTCCCAAAGGGGTAAAGCCTTCTTCACCACATCCCTTATCACCTGCCACAGATCCTTCTCAAGATAGGTGTAGGCCAAGACCTCCCAATGATCAGCCTTATCCTCTCCCCTCACCTTCCAGAAGATCCTATCCAACTGGAAAAGATGGATAACCCTATAGTACAGGGGAGCAAGGGATTCCATATTCTCCCCCAGGGTCTCTCCCAAGGTGAAAAGGTCCATGGCACTGACCAAATAGGGCAAAGAGGCCCTTACCCGGGCTAGATCCTCAGGAAGACCATCCTTTACAAACACCTGACTTTTCTCCTTTACAGCTTGAGCCAGATCCTGGGGAAGCACCTGGGGTAAAAGAGTCACCAGCCTGCCCACTTGGGAGCGATACTTCTCTATCACTTCCTTCAAAGGCAGCCAATCTCCGCTGAAAAAGAGGCTCCAACGCACTAACACCTCCAAGGTTTCTTCCATATCCAGAAGGGACTGGTATTGGAGCTGGGCAGGAACATTGAAATCCAGGGCGTAGACGGCCTGTCTATACTGAGGAGCACCCATGACCCCTTCCATCATCATATAAGAGGCCGCCACCTCCCCAGGATGGGCCTCTAACTCACTAAGCATTCTAGCAAAAAAGGCCAGACCTGACTGATTAACAATGGTATTAGTAATAATGGTCAAAAGAATCTCATCCCTGAGAAGGTGATGGATGATCTCTTCTCGGAAAGGATCCCTGAGGAGAGGAGGAAAGTAACGCTCCAAGTAATCATTGAGATAGGTAGCCTGGATAAAGGAGCACCCCCTCAGGCTGCTCTTTACCCAAAGCTTCTCGTAACCCAGCAAAAGGGACAATTCTGGCTTGGTCAATCCCCTGTTTCCCTTCCCCCTGGCAACAAACTCCTGCTCCGTGGGAATGAAGGCTGCCCTCCTGTCGAGCATCCCACTCTCTACCAATTTTCCTATTACCCACTGGAAGGGCTCTAAGCTCCTCTCACTCCTCACGACATCAAGACTCACCGCCAGGCTTTGGCGATAATTATCGTAGAGAACCGCCTCTACTACCTGAGCGGCCACATCTTTCAAAAGGGTGTTCCTCTCATCAAGGGTTATTTCTCCCTTCTTCACAGGACCTTGGAGTAGGATCTTGATGTTCACCTCATGATCAGAAAGGTCTACCCCTCCCGAGTTATCCAAAGCATCGGTATTTATCCTTCCCCCTTTCAGGGCAAACTCCACCCTGGCCTTTTGGGTGAATCCCAGATTCCCTCCTTCTCCCACTACCTTCACCCTTAAGTCCTTGGCATCCACTCTCACGGAATCGTTGGCTGTATCCCCTACCTCTTGATGGGTCTCATTGGAAGCCTTAACATAGGTGCCAATACCTCCATTCCATAGAAGATCCACAGGAGCTTTCAAGAGGAGTTGTACGAGTTCCTCGCCACTCACCTCATCTTTCTCCGTATCCAGCATGGCCTTGACTTGGGGGGTGAGGACTACGGCCTTGGCATCCCTAAAATAGACACCGCCCCCTGGACTGAAGAGCTGAGGATTATAAGTATCCCACCCCTTGCCTTCCCCAAAGAGCCGGTCTCTCTCTTGCCAAGAAACCTCCGGGTCGGGATCGGGGTCCAGGAAGATGTGGATGTGATTAAAAGCACCCACCAGTTTTATGGTTTTGGAGAGGAGCATCCCATTGCCAAAGACGTCTCCCCCCATATCTCCAATGCCCACTACCTTGATGATATCCCTCTCTGGGTCCACCCCTGTCTCCATAAAATGGCGTCTCACGCATACCCATGCCCCTTTGGCGGTTATACCCAGATCCTTGTGGCTGTATCCCGCAGATCCCCCAGAGGCAAAGGCATCCCCTAACCAAAATTTATACTCCTTCGCTAACTGATTGGCCGTATCGGAGAGGTGGGCTGTCCCTTTATCGGCAGCCACCACCAGATAGGGATCGTCTTCATCATGGCGAACCACTTGGGACGGATGGACCGTTTCACCCTCCATCACATTATCTGTGATGTCCAACATGCCCCTGATGAGGATTCTGTACTTTTCAGCGGCCAACTGGGCGGCTGCCCTCCTGTCCTTAGGAAGATCCTTCACTACGAAGCCCCCCTTAGCTCCCACAGGAATGATGAGGGCATTTTTGACCATTTGGGTCTTCATGAGGCCCAGAATCTCCCGACGGAAATCGTCGGGCCTGTCACTCCACCGAATGCCCCCTCGGGCCACTTTTCCGCCCCTGAGATGTATACCCTCCATCCCCCTATCATGGACGTAGATTTCATACATGGGTCTGGGAAGGGGCATGTAGAGCACCTTGGAGCTATCGATCTTAAAAGAGATGTAGTGGGAAAGCTTGTCTTGCCTATAAAAGTTGGTTCTCACAGTGGCCTCTAAAAGATTGAAAAGGGCCCGGAGAAGGACATCATCACTTAAATGATCCACCTCTTCCATGGCTTTTTCAAATCGACCCTTTGTGGCCTCCAAGGAGACCTCCATGCCTCCACCTACTTCCCCACGGAAGGGATTGAATTTGGCATCAAAGTGGTTCCACAGAGCCCTGGCCACTCGTGGATAGGCGAGGAGAGCACCAGTAACAGACTGGGGGAGAAACTGGGGAGCTATCTGACGTAGATAGTTGCGATATGCCCTGAAAAGATCCACCACCCTCCAATCCAGATCTTCCCTCACCACCAACCTGTTCAGAGAGTCGCTTTCTGCAGCCCCACTCATAACAGCCTTGATGCCCTCTGCCAGATCGTACCAAACCTCCTCGAAAACCGGATCTCCCTGGACAGAGGTCACCCGATACGAATGGATATAGAAGGCCTCTTTTCCCCACTCCAAGCAAAGGGGCACTTCGTCCAACACAGTGAGATCCAAATTCTCCAACACAGGAACCGTAGCGCTTAGAATGAGTTCCCTTGGAGCGAAGAGTTTGATTCTGGTACATTCGTTCTCCTGATGAAAACTCACCTGGATTTCCCCTGTCTCCCTCACCTGTTCAAGGTAGAGGAGATCTACCACCGCCTCCTGGGGAGGTGTAATGGCCTTGTACTCCTGAGGGAATATGCCCCCATACCTGTGAAAGAGAGCCGAGGCGTCTTCGGGAGGATAACTCTCCCTAAGTAATGTTTTAAACCTGTCTTCCCAGGACTGGGAGAGTTGATTTATCTCCTCCTCTAAGGTTCCCCCATCCAACAGTGCTAAATCGTCTCCATAAATGAAAAACCAGAGGAAGGCCAAGGTTTGTTCATATATGAGGAGGCGATTCTCTATATCCTCAGCCTTTAATACCTTGCCTAGTCTATCCTTAATCTCCTCTTCCAGCTTCGCAGAGTATCTCTCCTGGGTAAGGACCACCAAGAGGGCCAGATACTCCTCCCTAAGGCGTTGGAGCACCATACAACTCTCCTCAGGGCCCACATGGAGAATAGAATTGACCAACTCCTGAA
>WFSI01000123.1 GCA_015486105.1 Aquificota bacterium
ACACCAAAATCATCAGAAAGGGCATAGACTCTGGTATCGCCAATGCCGTGCTCATCAAGCTTAACCAAATAGGAACCCTCTCTGAAACCATGGAAGCCATAGAAATGAGCCACAAGGCAGGTTACAAGACCATCATATCCCACAGATCCGGAGAAACAGAGGACACCACCATTGCCGATCTGGCTGTTGCAGCCCACTCTGGACAGATCAAGACAGGGTCCCTCTGCCGCTCAGAGAGGATCTGCAAATACAACCAACTCCTCCGCATAGAAGAAGAGCTGGGAGACACGGCCCGCTTTGCCGGCAAAGAGGCCTTCAAAAGATGAGGCAAAGATACCACCCCTCAGCAAGATACTGGGAAGAACTCCAGATAGGAGAGGTGTTTCTATCCCCTTCCCGAACAGTAACAGAAACAGACATCACCAATTTTGCCGGGGTTTCCGGGGACTTCAATCCCCTCCACACCGATGAGACTTTCGCCCGCTCAGCCATCTTCGGAGAACGAATTGCCCACGGTCTCTTAGTCCTATCCATTGCAACGGGAGCCATGAGTAGGCTGGGTTTCGTAGAGGGCACTGTAGAAGCCTTCTTAGGGCTGAACTGGAGGTTCACCGCCCCTGTAAAAATAGGGGATACCGTAAGGGTAGAATTTAAGGTGAAAGAGAAGAAAGAAAGCAAACACCCCAGCCAAGGAATCCTGGTCTTAGAAGTAACAGTAAAAAACCAAAAGGGAAAAACAACCCAACAGGGAGATTGGTATCTTTTGGTAAAGAAGAAATCCTCTTGAGCCCTTATCACTCGGGGGCCAAGGTCCCTGGAAGGGACCTTGGCCCCCCCTATTAGCTAATCTCTCTAAACCATAAGGGCCTCCAACAGCTCCATGTAACGCCCCAAGGCCCCTTTGTTCTCCATAAGAATCCTTCGGGCCTTCTCCCCCATAAGGAAGGTTCGACCTCTATCCTTTAAAAGGGATCTCATATCTTCCACCAGAGAAGAGGGAGAAGTGAGATGTATGCCCCCTTTTTCCAAAAGATCATCAACCACCTCCCTGAAGTTATAATAACTGGGGCCCATGAGGACAGGCTTGGAGAAAAAGGCGGGCTCCAGAGGATTATGCCCTCCCTTATCTACCAGGGAGCCACCCACAAAGACCAAAGTGGCCATAGAGTAAACACCAGCCAGTTCTCCTATGCTATCCAAAAGGATCACAGGCTCCTGCCCACGTTTCTCTATCTCTGTACGCCTCACCCAGGAGAGTCCCCTTTCTCTCATGAGACCTTCTACCTCTTCCCTCCTCCTGGGATGGCGGGGAGCCAGAATAAGAACCAAACGGGGAAACTCCTCCTTCAGCTTGTAAAAGGCGTCCAAAAGGATGGCCTCCTCCCCAGGATGGGTAGATCCAGCCACCAAAACCTCCTCCCCTTCCTTCAAACCCATGCTGGCCTGGATCCCTTGAGAATCTATATCCTCAAGCTGAGAAGCCACTTGGTCATACTTCAAGTTCCCCGCCACCCTCACCTTCTCCTGAGAAGCCCCAAGAGCCAAGATCCTGGCGGCATCCCTGGGAGACTGCATAGCCATGACATGGAAAAACCCCAATACGATCTTAGAAAGAGGAACAACTCTATGGTATCCATCGAAAGATGAAGGGGAAAGACGGCCGTTTACCATGGCTACTTTGGCCCCCCTCAAAGCCAAGGCGTGTAAAAGATTGGGCCAGACCTCTGTCTCCATCACGACAAATAGCTGGGGCTTAATCCGAGCCACCACCCTCCTCACCAAAAAAGACCAGTCCAAAGGAAGAAAGAGGTGATGATCAATCACCCCACCCAGCCTTTCCAGAGCCGTCTCTTTACCTGTGGTCGTCACTGTAGAGAGATAGATGGATGCATGGGGATGCCGGCTTCTCATGGCCCTCACCAAAGGTGAAACCCCTATCACTTCCCCCACGGAGACGGCATGGATCCAAAGAACAGGGTCACCCTGGGGAGAAGGAGGCAGAGTAACAGCCATCCGTTCATCCCATCCCGCCCTCCACCCGGGTGTTGTAGCCACCTTATAGGCCAACAGGGGAGAAGCCACCAGGGCACCTCCCCCCAAGAGCATATTGTAACCGGCCCACAAAACCCGATGGTAAAGAGGATCTTTCATCCCCCCTGCCTTCATCCTTTAGCCCCTACCTTTCACTTCTCACCTTACGCCTCACGCCTATTCCTGACAAAGCTCTATAAGAAGTCCCCCTGTGGACTTGGGATGAAGAAAGGCAATTAGGGTGTTGTGTGCACCCCTTCTGGGCTTCTCGTCCACCAACCTCACCCCCTTGGCCTTGAGCTCCTCCAGCATAGCCTCCACATTATCCACTCCCAGGGCCAGATGATGCACCCCTTCACCCCTCTTTTCGATAAACCTAGCCACGGGAGAATCGGCAGATATGGCCTCCAGAAGCTCTATCCGGGTCTCTCCCACGGGGATGAAGGCCACTCTCACCCCTTGTTCCTCCACCAATTCCTCCCCTTCCACCTTAAGGCCCAAGGCCTTAAAGATCCCTTTGGCCTTCTCCAAATCTTTCACCGCCACTCCAATATGACTCACCTTCTTGTACACGGGTCACCTCCTATCACCTCTTTCAAGATCGCCCCTCTCATAAAATTCATCTTTAGATCATAAAACAGAAGATGGGTAAAAGAGGAGATCAGCAGAAAGTGGGCAAATAGGAAAAGCGCTATCATCTAACCCTCAACCCTTCTCCACCACCCCCGGAGGGATCTGGGGCTTCACCCTAATAGTAGAAAAATTGGTATAAGTGACCATCCCAGGAGCAGCCTTGGAGATCTTCCTGACATACCGTCTCTTGGTATAGTCCACATCCACAGATGGAATCTGGCGGGCCTTACTGAAGTAAGCTGACAGAGCCGCCGCCTCCTGGATCTCCTGAGGATCGGATCGGAAATTCCTAAGAATTACATGGGCACCAGGATAGGCCCTCACATGAAACCACAAATCCCTCCGGTCAGATCTTCTGAATGTAACCTCCTCGTTGCCCCGGGGATGACGCCCCACTAAAATAACGCTGCCTTGAGAAGACTGAAAGAGGCGGTATGGCAATACTCCAGCTCCCTTGGTCTTCTTTTTCCCTTTAGCCCTTTTGATGAACCCCTCTCTCAGCAGTTCATCCTCCATGGCCGCTAACTCCTCCAAACTCTGGGCCGACTCCAAGAGCCACTCCAGCTCCTCCAGATGCCTCTTTTTAGCCTCCAATTCCTTCTTACGAATCGCCACGGCCTTGGCCTTCCTTTTGAGTTTAGAGTAGCGACGGAAGTACTTCTGGGCTGCCTGGGAAGGGGTAATACCAGAAGGAAGAGGAATCTTGATCTCCTCACCAACCTGATAGGGATCCTCCAGTTCTATCTCCCCGATCCCAGGGGGAATCCGAGAAACATGGATGAGAAGGGTATCAGCCCACTTCTTGAACCTTTCGGCCTCCTGAGTCTCTCCTTCATCCTGCCTCAAAAGGGTCAGGATAGCCCCCACTTTCTTCAACCCCTTCCCTACCACCTTCAACAGTTGGAATCGGCGCCTCTCCAGGACTTCCGTCCTCCACCTCTCTGAGGCAAAAGCCTCCAGAACAGACAACAAGGGACCCTCCTCCCCTTCCCCCAAGTGCCCCAGAGGTAAGGGATAAACCCCCATGGGACGTCCATCCTTTCGATAGATATGCCCTTTACCCCCTTTCATTTGATCAACCATTAAGCACCATACCCCCCAACACCTCAAAAGAAGGGCAGGCCCATCGGCCCCAGCACCTAACCTATACTCCATCTCTCTCAAAGCGTAAGGGGGAAAGAGACAGTAATGAGCCAGGGACTCCGTGGGCGTGACATCCCGGGTTAGCAACTCCAGGAAAGCCTCTCTATCCAAACTGAAAGGATCTATCCGATTATGGGGAGGGGGCAGAGTATAAAGCCTGCCCGGCAGCACCTCCCTCACCCGGCTCATATCCCTGTAAATCCGCTTAGCCGCCTCGAGAATCCTCCCCTCGCTGTCCAGGACCATCAAATTGGAGTGGCGACCCATGATTTCCGCCACCAAGGTATAAATCTCCTCATGGCCTACCAGGTCCAGCTTCACCAGCTCCAGACGGAGAATCCTCTCCCCCGGCACCTGGAAAACCTTCCTGACTACGGCCCCTTTCAGAAGGCCCTCCAAGTACCGGGCAAAGTGCTCTCTCTTTTCGGTGAGAAAAGGTTCTCTGAACCAATAAACCCCTGCCCGGCCCGGATCCAAGGCGAAGTACAACACCCCCCCTGACAGCTCCAAGCCCACGCCCAGGGGCGTGGTCTGGAAGACCCGCCTGCCCCGGGCCCCGGGCAGCACTTTCCCCAGGGCCCTCACCACGGCCATGAAGAGAAAATAATCCATAGAGGCTAATCTAAAGAGCTTCGGACCATTTAGCAAACAAGGAGGATTAAGAAAACTATAGCTATTAGATTGAAAAACTCAACTATTAAGGAAACGAATGGCCAGCCTATACACCTTCTCTGGAGAAATTGATCTCATACAGGTCCCCTCGGTACACACCCTTTTCCAACAACCCCTGCAACTCAAATCGGTCTCAATCACTCTTTCCATCTGACCATAGGGCCCATTTAGGAGCGGATCCGTGGGACCATAAAGACCTATTACAGGGGTCCCCATGGCAGCAGCCAAATGGAGGGGACCCGTATCACCAGCAATAACCAGATCTACTCTGCTCAACAGAAAGAGGAGCTGTTTTAGGTTTGTTAGAGGAGCGATTATAGGGAAAAAACTCATCAACGCTCCTACTTCCGAAGCCATCTCTCTCTCCCCCGGCCCCCAAACAATAATCACCTTCGCCCCCTGGGCTTGGAGGAAGTCAGCTAACCGAGACCAATATTCCAAGGGCCAGCGCTTTGTTTCCCACCGGGCCCCAGGGTTGATGGCCACTCTGGGCTTGTGGTTACCCACTTCTCTTTCAAGGAAGTTATCAATCCCTCCCCCGTCTGAAGGTGGACGAACACAAACGGCAGGCAGTCCAGGAAATTCAATGCCTATCCCTTTCAAAAGGTCCCCGTACATCTCCACCTTATGGTATTTCCCCCTCCTCAAAGTCACCCACTCATTGGTGAAAAGAGCACTCAAGGGCTCGCGACAGCAAGAAGGAGAAAAGCCCAACCGGAAAGGAGAATGGGTGAGATAGCTAATAAGCCCGCTCTTGATAGAGCCCTGGAAGTCCACTACCAGGTCGTATTTCTCACGCTGTAGCCTTCCAGCCAGCCCTTTAACCTGAGAAAAGGTTTCCCTGGAGACAGGGTCTCCTTTCCATCCATCAGTGTCAATAGGGATAACCTCGTCCAACAAGGGGTTCCCCTGTAATAAATCATGGTGCTTCTTTTTAACTACCCAGTGAATCTGGGCCTTAGGCAAAGCACGTCTCAGCTGATGCACCGCTGGAAGGGTATGGATAATGTCTCCCAGGGAGGAGAGCCTCACAACGAGGACCTTCCTAAACTCTCTGAAACTCTTAATATGCAGTGAGCCCACCATCAACAAATATGGTTAAGCCCGTTATATAAGAGGCCTCGGAAGAAGCCAGGAAGACAGCAGCCCCTGCCACTTCATCAGGACTACCTGGCCTCCGCAAGGGAATCCTGTTCATGGTCTCCTCCCTTCTCTTGGGATCAGCAAGAAGGCGCTTGTTTATCCTTGTATCTATTATACCAGGGGCTATTGCGTTAACCAAAATGTTGTAAGGAGCAAGCTCCACAGCCATGCATCGGGTGAGAGACCTTATTCCGCCTTTGGTCATGGCATAGTGAACCTGCCTGGGAGTACCCACTTCCTCCAATATGGAAGAGATGTTCACTATCCTCCCTCCCCCTCGTTTCATCATCTCCTTCACAACCCGCTGGGTAGTGAACAGGGTGCCTCGGATGTTTGTCCCAACAACCCAATCGAAGAGGTCCCCATCTATGTCCACGAAGTCCGAGGATCTGACCACCCCTGCATTGTTCACCAGAACATCCAACCTGCCAAATTCCTTCACTATACCAGACACAACTTCCCCTACCCGGGCCTGGTCCCTAATGTCCATCTCAAAGCACACAGCCACCCCCCCTTGGGCCCTTATCTCACCTGCAACCTGCCGAGCGACTTCCAGCTCGAGATCTGTGACCACCACCCGGGCCCCTTCCCTGGCAAAGGCCATGGCGATACTCCTTCCTATCCCACGACCAGCCCCCGTCAACAAAGCAACAAGACCTTTCAGTCTACCCATCACCTACCCTCCTCCTAAAGAGTCTAAACTCACCTATAAGATCCTTGTTAACGGTGTGAGTAGGTACCCTCCCCTTCATGATGTCAACCGCGGCTTCAGCCACCCTGCTGTGGAGTTCATAAAGGGACTCTTCCGAATAATACGAACAGTGAGGGGTTATCATCACGTTGTCCAGAGAGCTAAGGGGATGAGGAAAGTCCGGAGGCTCCTTCTCAAGAACATCCAGTCCAGCTCCCCTTATCTGACCAGAGATAAGGGCCTTATAAAGGGCAACTTCGTCCACTACGGAGCCCCTGCTCGTGTTGATCAAAACCGCTTCAGGGCGCATCATGGCCAGTTCCTTTTCACCAATCATGTGGTAGGTCTCATGGGTGGCAGGAACATGGATAGACACGATGTGGGATACCCTCAACAGCTCCTCAAGGGAAAGGGGGACAACCCCAAGGGCCTCCATCTCCTCGGAATCCACGTAGGGATCGTAGGCCGCTATCCTCAAACCCCAAGGCTTAGCCTTCTGTGCCACCGACCGAGCCACCCTCCCGAAGGAGACAAGCCCCAGAGTCTTGCCTGCCAGTCTGTATATGGGGCGGTAAGGATGATAAGACCAGTTCCCCTCTTTAACACTCGCGCAAAGATGAAACAGCCTTCTCCAACATGAAAGGATTAATGTTATAGTATGGGTAGAAACCTCATCAACACAAAAATCAGGCACATGAGAAACAATAATGCCCAGCTCAGTAGCCCTTGCTACATCAATGCTATCTAACCCCACTCCATACCTTATAATGGCCAGACAATCACCAAGCCTATCCAAAACCTCCCCTGAAAAGACCCCACCACCCACGGGGGTAAGGATAATGTGGGCATCAGAGCAGAACTTGACTGTGTCCTCTTCATCTTTCACTAGATAGGAATTCAGCTCACAATCCAATCCAGAAAATCTCTCCCGTTCGATCTCCAAAGGATAATCCCTTCGCTTGAGGGCAGCCACCACCCTAAATTTTGGCATTGACCCCCCTCGCCGAGTGAATACGGCTGGCCTTAAGAAAGTAACGGTCCTTTTTACCTCTCTTCTCTAACACCCGATACACGGCGGATACAACATTGGACGTCCCAATCTCACACCCCACAGCCAGCTCATCCTCCGAGGCGGATTCCCCATAGGCATCTGGAATCCCCACCCTCCTCATGAGAGTGGGTAGCTTCTCTCCCAGCACCTCAGCTACCGCGCTTCCTAACCCCCCTATAAAGTTATGCTCCTCAGCTACCACCACTGTCCCTGTAACTGAAGCCGCTTCTATCACCGCCTCATTGTCTAAGGGCTTTATCCAGGGAAGATGCAATAGATAGACATCTATGCCATTGGACTCCAATATACGGGCTGCCTCTAAGGCTCGAACTGTCTCTATACCTGTACTTATAATGGCCACGTCCTTCCCTTCCCTCAACACCATCCCCTTCCCAACGCGAAAAGGAGCTTCCTCCTTGGTTACTACAGGGCTGGGTCCCCTAATTAGTCTGAGATACACAGGTCCTACATGTTCCACTGATGCTTCCATCACGGCTTTCAGCTCCAGGATATCTACAGGGGAAACCACCCACATATTCGGCATGGACCGCATAATAGCCATATCCTGGATGGCATGGTGACTTTTGCCAGACCTGCTGGAGGAAAATCCGCTATACGCCCCTACGATCTTTGCATTTAGATTTGGCTGGGCAATTTGGACCCTGATCTGGTTTAAAGCTCTTTTTATGAAGGCAGCAAAGCTCACCACAAAAGGGATAAAGCCCACAGAAGCCAAACCTGAAGCCACCCCCACCATATTCTGCTCCGCCACCCCCATCTGGAAAAACCTTTCTGGGAATTGCTCACAGAACCTCGATGCCCTTGTAGACCTCCCCATGTCAGCATCAAGCACTACAATTCGCCGATCCCTCTTGCCCAGTTGAAGTAACACTTCCCCAAAAACCTCTCTCATCAATAATTCCATGCTCATCTCTACCCCCCACTCAAGGAAAAACTTGCCTGGAGCTCGGACTTTGCCTGGAGATATTCATCATCTGTGGGGATCTTGTTATGCCACTCAGATTGGCCTTCCATAAAGGAAACCCCTTTGCCTTTAACGGTATGGGCAATTACCACAGAAGGCTTCCCTTTCACTCCAATAGCCGAATCAATGGTCTCTATAAGGGCTTCCACGTTGTGGCCCTCTGTCTCAAAAACCTCCCAATTAAAGGCTGCCCATTTCTCCGGTAAAGGCTCCAGGGGAATGGCCAGCTCTATCTTATCCATGAGTTGATACTTGTTGTAGTCCACTATGGCGATGAGATTGTCCAATTTATACTTCGCCGCTACCAGCATGGCCTCCCACACTTGACCCTCCTGAATCTCTCCATCTCCCAAAATAACATAGGTAAAAAAGGCCTTCCCCATGAGCTTAGCCCCCAGTGCCGTTCCTATCCCTACTGACAGTCCCATACCTAAGGAGCCGCTGGACATATCCACACCAGGTGTCCTTATATCCGGGTGGCCTTCTAAGTAAGAGCCTCCTGTAGCAAAGCTATCAAGCTCCTCCACAGGAAAATATCCCCTTTCTGCCAAGGCCGCATAATAAATGGGGGCCGCATGGCCTTTGGAGAGAATTAATCTGTCCCTCTCTTCCCAGTCAGGACGTTTAGGGTCAATATGCAAAAAGTAAAAGTACAGGCACGATAAGATCTCCGCCAATGAAAAACAGCCTCCTATGTGACCATACCTCCTTCTCCAAACCATCTCTAAGGCGTGGGTCCTAAGCTTATAAGCCATAACTTCCAGATCTGAAGAAATCTTACCCCTCATTACTACCTCTGAGACCTTATGTTGAGTTCTCTTAATGTGGCACAGATAAGGTGGTGAAGCACCACATGTAATCCCTCCACTAAAGGGATGCCTATCTGGGAATCTCCCACGGGTACCAGGATACATACATCGGCCATCCTCTTCAATACACCTCCATCATAACCACTAATACCCAGTATGCTTGCTCCCCTGGCCTTTGCCAGTTTCAAAGCCTCCAAAAAATTAGGAGACCAAGGGCCTGCATTCCCTTCTCCCACACCACCATGTACGGAAATACCTACTAGAAGATCTCTTGGTTCAAGCCAAGCCTTAAGCTGTTCAACAAATATAGAACTGAAGCCACAATCATTAATCAGACCCGTTATAAGGGGAAGGTTATCCGAAAGACTCATCACCTTAAACCTGGGAGAGTCTCCTACGTTGGGCCATTTAGCAAGATCACATGCAAAGTGGGATGCAGTAGATGCAGAACCCCCGTTTCCCATTATGAACACCTTACCTCCCGCCTTCCTCACTTCCAAGAGGAGCCCTATCGCATCTTTTATCTCCCTTACAGAAATACCCTCAATGCTTTTCTTTACCTGATCCAGGAAGTGCCCAATGAATGCTTCCATTTATCCCTCCACTCCTAAGCTAACTCAAAAACACTTTCTTTATTTGTTCCAAGGTAAATCGGATAGCCCCTCTGTTTTTGTTCACTACCTCCTCTGCCTTGGCCCCAAGCTCCTCACAAAACCCCTTATCCCTCAAAAGCCTCACCCACACATCCCCCAGCTCTTCAGCCATCTCTCTATCCGATCCCTTACCAATTTGGATCATGGCTCCTGCCTTTCCAAAATCCTCTACCACCTCTCCCCAGTTCTCCATATGGGGCCCTAAGGTAATAGCCTTGCGAAATACAGCAGGCTCTATCACACTGTGCCCTCCATAATCACCAATGGTCCCACCCACAAAGACCACTCGAGCATAGCGATAAAGAGCAGCAAGCTCGCCTATAGAATCCAAGAGGAACACATCCCACTTCTCGTCACTCTCCCGGAACATAGACCTCCTTGTAAATCCAAATCCATATCTCTCAATCAACTTGGCCACCTCATCAAAACGCTCAGGATGTCGAGGTGCCAAGATGAGTCTAGCCCCCTCCACCCCAGGCTGGGATTTAACCATCCGAAA
>WFSI01000124.1 GCA_015486105.1 Aquificota bacterium
CCTGCCATATCTACAGGGGCCTTTGGGTATCCCATGGGAGAAGCTGCTCGAGTGGCTTTTAAGGAGGTCTTAGATATGATTCCTCAATTAAAATCGGTGGACCATATTCGGTTCGTCCTTTACAGTAAAAAGGACCTCCAGATCCATGAGCAAATCCTCACTTCTGTTCTTGAAGGCTTTTCCGGGAGCTATCGGATTGAGGGTTGAGAAGGGGGTTTCTGGAGCCTGAGTTCCTCCCAGCTCACCTCTTTGTATCCTGGGGGTGGTGAGAAGCGCTCCAGGGGTACCGATACCTTTTTTAGCTCTACCGTCCGGGTGGTGGAGTTGTTTCGATAGTCTATGATCTTCAATACCAGGCCCTTGTGGGTGACATTTTTGAATTCGGGGGTATTTTCCAAACGAAAACCTCCCAAGTCTTCCTGGATGGATGGAAAGGCCCTTTTTACCGTTTCCTCAAACTTCTTAGTGTTTTCTGGTGAGAAGGCCTGGGCATCTTTGGCTATCCAGAGTTTAACTGTTTTGGTTTTATTCTGGTAGATTTCATAGATTTCACAGGGGTGGCCCAAGAGGGTTTCCTCTCCTACCTTTTTTACTGTGATCTTTGGTTTAGGTTTTCCGATGCCCAGTTTTTCCTTTACCTTTGCTTGTTGTTCAGGGGGCATCTTATCCAACATGGCCTTCATGCGTTTCTCTACTTCTTTAACCTTTTGGGCCATCTCTTCCACAGTGGCTTTGGCGTAAACCTTGTGCCAGGGCGTAGTTTGGATGACGATCCCTTTTTGGGCGTCTATGATGGTGGTACCGTAAGGTGTTACGGTAGCCAATCTCCCTTCTTTGTAATAGGAAGTGCTTGTAAGGGGTGCTGTGCCCGGTCTTGTAGTCTCCGACTTCATTATCCATCCCCCTAAGGCGGGATGGGCCCACCATAGAAAGGGGAGGAGGATGCATAAGGTGCCTATTGTTCTCTTCATGTTTCTCCCTTCCTTTACAAGTTTGGTGAAAGTGTATAGTCCCAGGAAGAGGGTGTCAAAGGATGAAGGGATTTACAAAGGGACTCCTTGTAGCGGCGCTGGCCTTTTGTCTTTTTTGGGGGTGTTCCTCTCCAAAGAGATGGGCTTTTCCCCATAGGATAGACGGGTACTCCTTAAGCCAGCTTATTACAGGTGGTAAAGCCCTTACCCAGATAAACAGGCTCCATGGCAAGACCATTCAGGCTTTGAAAGGGGCTATAGCCATTTATGGGAGGGACGAAAAGAGGGCTATGGTCTGGGTGTCCTTGGCTCCTTCTTCCCAGACGGCTTTGCAGCAAGTGAGAATCATGGTGGAGAAGATGGAGGAGAGGGGGCCTTTCCATGACTTTTCCATGGACAAGATGGGTTATATTGTCGTCCACCGCTTTTTAGGACTGGGTCAGGAGCATTATCTATTTGCCCACGGGGCTTCCGTTTTTTGGATCTCTGCCCCTGTGGGGGAAGGTAGGCCTTTTATCATGGTTTTTGTGAGGAGGGGGTGCCCTTTTATCCCTTGACCACTCCCAAGGGCCTTAGACGGGCCACCAGCCGGGCTATACCTGCCTTGTGCACTACCTCCACCACATCGGAGATGTCCTTGTAGGCCATGGGCACTTCCTCTACCAAAGTAGCCTTGCTGGCGGCCCGGGCGTATATACCGTATTTGTTGATTTCCTCTTGGATGGACTTGCCTCTCAGGGCCTTTTTGGCCGCATGGCGGGATAGGATTCTCCCTGCCCCGTGACAGGTGGAGCCGAAGGTTTCTTCCATGGCCTTGGTTGTACCTGCCAGGAGGAAAGAGGCCCTTCCCATATCCCCCGGTATGATGACGGGTTGGCCCGTTTCCCGGTAATGGGGAGGCAATTCAGGGTGTCCGGGTGGGAAGGCCCGTGTGGCCCCTTTTCGGTGGACGGCTAAGGATAGGCTGCTGCCATTGATCCTGTGCTCTTCTATTTTCACTATGTTATGGGCCACGTCGTAGATCTGTTTCATGCCCAGCCCTCGTGGGTCTTTATCGAACACCTTGGAAAAGGCCTGGCGGGTCCAGTGGGCCAGACACTGGCGGTTGGCCCAGGCATAATTGGCAGCGCATGCCATGGCGGTCAAGTAGTTTTTGCCCTCGGAGGAGTTATAGGGGGCACAGGCCAGCTGGCGGTCGGGCACACTGATCCTGTATTTGGATAGGGCCTTTTCCATCATTTTCAGGAAGTCGGTACATACCTGATGGCCAAAGCCCCGGGAACCTGAGTGAATCATGACGGTGATAAGGCCTCTTTCTAATCCCATGGCTTGGGCCAGTTCCCCCTGGAAGATTTCTTCTACAACCTGGACTTCTAAAAAGTGGTTTCCCGATCCTAAGGTCCCAAGTTGGTTTCGCCCCCTCTCCAGGGCTTTGTCGCTTATGATGTTGGGGTCGGCTCCTGGTAGGCATCCTTGGGATTCGGTGTTCTCCAGATCTTCCTCCCACCCGTACCCTGCTCCTATGGCCCAGGCTGCCCCTTTTATGAGGACCTCCCGATACTGGGATTTATGGATACGGATGGGGCCTTGGGAGCCTACACCACTGGGCACAGTTTGGTAGAGGGTGTCTACCAGTTTCTTGAGCTTGGGCTCTACATCTCTCAAGGTGAGGTTTGTTCTCAGAAGCCTTACTCCGCAGTTGATATCGAATCCCACTCCTCCTGGGGTGATCACCCCTTCCTGAGAGATGTCTGTGGCCACCACACCGCCTATGGGTAGGCCGTAGCCGTAGTGGATATCGGGCATGGCCAAAGAGGCTTTCACTATGCCGGGAAGAGTGGCGGCGTTGGCCACCTGTTCCACCGATTGATCCTTCTCAATATCTCTTATCATGGATTCCTTGGCATAGATGATTCCTGGCACCCGCATGCCTGGTCTGTAGTCTTTGGGAATCATCCACCGGTAATCGTCTATTTTTTTCAGGATACCCATCTCTCCTTCCTCCTTACACGTCCAGGATTACCACGGCCCTGTAACCCTGGGGTGTTTCTTCCACTGTAGCTTGGTGATAGGTGGCGGCTTTCACCAAGGTCTTTATCCGGTGCTTGCCTTTTTTAAACCTTTCCCCCTTGCAGAGGGCCCTGATGGTGTAGGGCTCCAGTTTCTCTATTACATAGTCTTTGAAGAGCCAGCCTCGGGCGTCCTGGAGGAAGATCAACTCGTTTAGCCAGCTCACCAGGAGGTCCACCCAGTCCTTTCCCTGGACCTCTACTGTTTCCTCTTCCTTTGCCTCTATGGTATATAGATCGGTGATGAGAAAGAATAGGCCCTTCAGGGCGTTTTTAAAGACCTTTTCCAGGGTGGTGCCATAGATCTCCAAACCTGTGTCTGCCGTGGTGTCGAAGATCTGGAATCTCTCTGTCATGCCCACTTCCCTACTCATCACCATAGGCCTTTCTCATTTGTTGTCCATGCCCAATTTCTTTATGGTGCGGTGTGGAGATGGTTCCAAGGTTGTAGAGTTGGATTTTTGGGGTTTTTAGGTCCCTTTGAGGGATAGGGAGGGGAAATCCCCTCCCCCTTTGGTTCAGTCAGTTTAAGTCGAAACAGACCAGCTTAATTTCCGTCATCTCTTCTATGGTGTAGCTGGGGCCTTCCCGGCCTATTCCGCTTTCTTTCATGCCACCGTAAGGCATGAGATCCACCCTGAAGGTGGGTACATCATTGATGATGATGCCCCCAGCTTCTACTTCCCGAGCGGCGTGCCAGGCCTTGTAGAGGTTCTGGGTATATATGCCTGCCTGAAGGCCATATACGGAGTCGTTGGTCAGCTCTATAGCCTCGTCGAAGGTTGAGTAAGTATTGATGAGGACAACAGGTCCGAAGGCCTCTTTTGCAAAGAGTCTTACATTTCTTGGGCAACGGGTGACTACTGCAGGGCTCATGAGGGCACCCTGGATTTCACCTCCGCAAAGGAGCTGGGCCCCTGCATTTATGGCCTCATCTATCCATTCTTTTACCCTTTTAGTCTCTTTTTCTTCTATCATGGGGCCTACTTTAGTATCTTCCATGAGCTGGTTGCCTACCTTTAGGCCCTTTGCCTCTTCTACATAGCGCTCTACAAAGGTGTCGAAGAGAGATTCATGGACAAAGATGCGCTGCACAGAGATGCAGACTTGACCTGCCAAGGCATAGGCTCCCAGGACGACCCTGGGAAAGGCCTTGTCCAGTTGGGCGTCCTCGCAAATAATGATGGCGGAGTTAGAGCCTAACTCCATGGTGGCACGTTTGTATCCCTTCTTTTTCATGATGGCCTTTCCCACCTCTCGGGAACCTGTGAAGGTGACCATTTTGACCCTCTCGTCTTCTACTAGGGTGTCGCCTACCTCTCCCCCTGGACCGGTGACTACTTGAAATGCCATGGAGGGAACCCCTGCTTCCATAAGGATCTCTCCCAATAGGATGCCTGTGATGGGGGTGACAGAAGCGGGTTTTAGGATGACACTGTTTCCTGCTGCCAGGGCAGGAGCGATCTTGTGCATGGCAAGGTTTAGGGGGAAATTGAAGGGAGTGATAGCCACAATGGTTCCCAGGGGCACTCTGAGGTAAAGTCCCACCTTCCCTCCCCCTGTGGGGGCCCCATCAAAGCGTACCTCCTTTCCTGTTAGTTTTTTTGCCTCTTCGGCGGAGAGGGTGAGGGTCTGAAGGGCCCGGGCCACTTCTCCCCGGGCCTCGTTTATGGTTTTACCTACCTCCTTGGAGAGGGTTTGGGATAGTTCCTCCCTACGTTTTTCCATTATCTGGGCGGCCTTTGAGAGAATGGAGAAACGTTCATAGGCTGTCAACTTTTTCATCTCCATAAACCCCTCTTGGGCTGCCTCTATAGCGGTAAGGGCATCTTCCCTGGTGCCTTTGGGGACAGTATTCAAAAGGGAGTCGTCGTAGGGGTTTTTTACTTCTATTACTTGGTCTCTATCTACCCATTCACCTGCCAGTAGCATCTTCATGTTTTCACCTCCCTGGATTTTTGGCCTTTTTATTTTTACATTAAAAAAGTCATTTTTTCTACCCTGTTCAGGGGTTTGACAGTTAAGGAGGCCCACTGCTATAAACGCCATGCTACAGGAGGTCTCACTAATACTTTGGGGGGTAGATCATGGGACTGAATGTTGTTCAGAAGATACTCAGGGATCACCTGGTAGAGGGAGATCTGGTTCCTGGAAAGGAGATCGCCATCAGGATTGACCAAACCCTCTATCAAGACGCCACGGGTACCATGGCAGCCATGGAGTTTGAGGCCATGGGAGTACCCCGGGTAAGGACGGAGTTTTCGGTGATCTATATAGATCACAAAACCATTCAGATGGGTTTTGAAGACGCCGATGATCATACCTATTTGAGGACCTTTGCCGCTAAGTATGGTGTTTATCTATCTAAGCCTGGAAACGGGATATGTCACCAGGTGCATCTGGAGCGTTATGGTAAGCCTGGGAAGACCCTTCTGGGTTCCGATTCCCATACCCCTACGGGTGGTGGTATTGGTATGATAGCCATAGGTGCTGGGGGCTTGGATGTTTCTGCTGCCATGGCTGGTTTACCTTTTTACCTGACCTGTCCCAAGGTGTATGGGGTTCATCTAACGGGGAAGCTTTCCAAATGGGTTTCAGCTAAGGATGTGATTCTCAAGCTTCTCTCTATCCTTTCTACCAAGGGGAATGTGGGATGGATGGTGGAGTACTTTGGTCCTGGAGTTAAAACCCTCACTGTTCCCGAGCGGGCTACTATCACCAATATGGGAGCTGAGTTGGGGGTTACCTCGTCTGTATTTCCCTCTGACGATACCACTAAGGCCTTCTTGAAGGCACAGAGAAGGGAGCAGGATTGGGTGGAACTCCTACCTGACCCTGATGCCCAATATGATAGGGTTATTGAAATAAACCTTTCTGAACTGGAACCTTTGGTAGCTGTGCCCCATAGCCCTGACAATGTGGTGACGGTACGGGACATCCAGGGTAAGATGGTGGATCAGGTTTGTATAGGTTCATGTACTAATTCTTCTTATAGGGACCTTATGGTGGTGGCCAAGGTGGCCAAGGCTTGGGTGGACAAGTATGACAAGGGCTTCGCCACCCATTTAGATGTGGTGGTGGGTCCTGGTTCCAAACAGGTAGTCCGGCAGATAGACAGTGAAGGTGTCCTGGATTATCTTTTGGAGGCAGGCATTCGTTTGGAGGAGAATGCTTGTGGTTTCTGCATAGGGATGGGCCAGGCACCTAAGAACGATGCTGTATCTGTAAGAACTAACAACAGGAACTTTTATGGGCGCTCTGGGACCCTGAGTGCTGGTATCTATTTAGTGAGTCCTGAGACGGCGGTGGCTTGTGGGCTCACCGGGGTGATCACTGATCCCCGGGATTTGGAGACCCAGTACGGCATTGAGTATCCTCAGATCCAAATCCCCGAGGGGTTTATTATTGACGACAAAATGGTCTTGCCCCCTGCCGAAGATCCCAGCGCCGTCGAGGTTTACAAGGGACCCAATATTGTGCCTCCAGAGCCTAGTGAGGCTATGCCCTTGTCCCTTAACGGTGAAGTGACTATAAAGGTGGGAGACAAGATCACCACCGACCATATTATGCCTGCAGGGCAACGCCTCAAATACCGTTCCAATGTGCCCAAGTACGCCGAGTTTGTCTTCGAGTCTGTGGATTCCACCTTTTCTGGTAGAGCTTTAAAGAATAAGGAGCAGGGGGTCCATAATATTATTGTGGGTGGGGAGTCCTATGGTCAGGGTTCCAGCCGGGAGCATGCTGCTCTGTGTCCCATGTATTTGGGGGTAAAGGCTGTGGTGGCCAAGTCCATAGAGAGAATTCATAGGGGTAACTTGGTTAATTTTGGTATCTTGCCCCTCTATTTTGCTGATCCTGATGACTATGACAAGGTTGACCAAAACGATAAGATTACCATTCCCAATGTGCGCAAGGCTCTGATAGAGGATACGGGGGAATTGGTCATGAAGGACTATACCAAGAACATCGATATTCCTCTCACCTTTAACCTCTCCGAGAGAGAAAGGAAGATCGTATTGTTGGGTGGCATGCTCAATGTGGCCAAGGAGTTTGGGGGAAAGAGCTTTAAGGAGATAGAAATTAAGAAATAACTTACTAAAAACATAAACCATTTGTTTTGGGCCGGGAAGAACTCTTCCCGGCCTTTTGATTTGTAATAGTGTGTAATATTTAGAGTTGCTATTGTTGTTTTTGCCCTTGACATTTGAATTTGTTAATACTATCTCTATCTTTACCCAATAAAAATTGGAGGTGGGGTATGTCTAAGTTAAAGGAAAAGTTGGCTTCTAAGATCCCGGCTGTAAGAGAGCGCTACAACAAGATCCGAAAAGAGTATGGTAGCGTGGTTATTGATCAGGTGACGGTGGCTCAGGTGGCTGGAGGAATGAGGGGAATCAAGTCCCTCCTCACGGACATTTCTTATCTTGATCCCTACGAGGGTATCCGCTTTAGGGGTTACACCATTCCTGAAGTCTTGGAAAAATTGCCCAAAAGAGCAGGGGCTGAGGTTCCCCTGGTAGGCGGGTTTTTCTACCTTCTCCTCACAGGGGACATCCCTACAATGGAAGAGGCTGAAGATGTAGAGGCAGAGTGGAAAGCCAGAGGTCAGGTGCCTGAGTATGTGTATGATGTATTAAGGGCCCAGCCCAGGGATACCCACCCCATGGCCATGTTTGCTGAGGCTGTTTTGTCTATGCAGAGGGAGTCCATATTTGCCAAGCGCTATGCAGAGGGAATGAGAAGAGAAGAATATTGGGATGCTATGTACGAGGATGTGATGAATTTCCTGGCTAAGCTTCCCAGCATTGCTGCTTACATTTACAGGATGAAGTACAAATCTGATACCCCTATTGCCCCTGATCCTGAGTTGGATTGGGGCTCCAATTTCGCTCATATGATGGGCGTGGAGAATCCCGAGTACAAAGAGCTGGCCAAGCTCTATTTTATTCTTCATAGCGACCACGAGAGCGGTAACGTGAGTGCCCATACGGCTCATTTGGTGGCTTCTGCCCTTTCCGATATTTACTACGCCTGGGCAGGGGGATTGTGTGGTTTGGCTGGTCCCCTCCATGGTTTGGCTAATCAGGAGTGTCTTTATTGGATTATCGGGCTTTATGAGCAGTTCGGAGGGGTTCCCACCAAGGAGCAAATCGAGAAGTTTGCTTGGGATACCCTCAACTCTGGGAAGGTGATTCCTGGTTACGGCCATGCTGTGTTAAGAAAGACCGATCCCAGATATATGGCTCAGAGGGAATTTGCCCTGAAGCACCTTCCTGATGATGAGCTGTTCAGGGTGGTGAGCGTAGTCTACGAAGTAGTGCCTGGTGTCTTGGAGAAGCATGGAAAGGCCAAAAACCCTTGGCCTAACGTGGATGCACATTCTGGTGTTCTTCAATATCACTACGGTGTTAAAGAGTTTGACTTCTACACGGTGCTCTTTGGTGTGGGTAGGGCCCTGGGTATCAGTGCCAATGTTATCTGGGATCGGGCCATGGGACAGCCTATTGAGAGGCCCAAGTCCATTACTATGGATATGCTGGAAGAGATGGCCAAAGAGGCTAAATAGGTTAGAGGCCTTTAATGGGTGGAGGGGGGTGTCAAAGCACCCCCCCCTTTTTGTTAAGGGACCCTTAACAAAAAGGGGGTTGGCCTTTTCCTTCATGGAGATACCTTGACAGAAATTTTGAATAAGTGATACCTTTCACCCGCTCCAAATGGGGGATGTAGTTGAATGCCACGCCAGGGTTTCTTTGAGCCCTGAGCATACGTAGATGGAGGTGTGTAATGGCACGCAAGAAGATCACGGTGGTAGGTGCAGGCCATGTGGGTGAGCACGTTGCCTGGTTCTGTGCTCAGAAAGAGCTGGGCGACGTGGTATTGGTGGATATCATTGAGGATATGCCTCAAGGTAAGGCCTTGGATATGAGAGAGGCCCTTCCTTTGGAAGGATGGGACAGTAACATAATCGGCAGCAATGGATATGAAGAAACTGCTGGCTCTGACGTGGTGGTGGTTACCTCTGGACTTCCCAGAAAACCTGGCATGAGCAGGGATGATCTTCTTGATGCTAATGCTAAGATTATCAAGTCTGTTACTGAGCAGGTGGTAAAGTATTCCCCTAACTGTATAATGATTATGGTCGCTAATCCTTTGGATGCTATGACTTATCTTGCCAAGGAGATAAGCGGGTTTCCTCCCAACCGTGTCTTTGGTCAGGCTGGAGCCCTGGATCTTGCTCGTTTTTGCTGTTTCGTTTCCATGGAGCTGGGTGTCTCCACAAAGGATGTTCAGGCCATGGTCATGGGTGGCCATGGTGATACCATGGTACCTCTGCCCAAGCATACCACGGTGCGTGGCGTTCCTATTACTCAATTGATGTCCCCTGATAGAATTGAGGCTTTAATCGAGAGGACCAGGAAAGGTGGTGGAGAAATTGTAGCCCTCCTAAAGACGGGTTCGGCTTATTATGCTCCTGCCCTGGGAACGACTCAGATGGTGGAGTCGGTGGTAAAGGACAAAAAGAGATTGATCCCAAGTTGTGCATATTGCCAGGGGGAATACGGGATTAATGATTTATATGTGGGTGTACCCATTATAATTGGTGCTAATGGGGTGGAGAAGATCGTGGAACTCGAGCTGGACGAAGATGAGAAGGCAGCCCTTCAGCACTCTGCCAATGCTGTCAAGGAACTGGTGGAAGTTATGAGAGGGATGGGTTATGTGAAGTAGGTTTGTTGTGGTATGGGGGGAGGAGTTAAAGGCCCCCCATAAATCCTTTTTATTAAGGAGATGATGAAATGAGGAAGGTGAATGTTTCTGAAGTGACCCAGGTAATAAAGAAAATGTGCATGGACGCGAATTACTATCTTCCCGATGATGTCTATAGTGCCTTGAAGGAGGCTCTACAGAAAGAAAAATCTCCTGTGGGCAGGTCTGTTTTGGAGATGATCATTAAAAACGCTGATATTGCCAGGGAAGAGCAGGTGGCCATCTGCCAGGATTGTGGTTTGGCAGTTCTCTTTATAGAGATTGGGCAGGATATAGAGTTTGTAGGTGGAAGTCTGAAGGATGCCATTTATGAGGGTGTGCGTCAGGGATACAAGGAAGGGTATTTAAGGAAATCTACATGCCATCCTTTTACTAGGACTAATGTAGGTGACAACACACCTCCCGTTATTCATTTCGATGTAGTACCTGGAGAGAAGATACACATCATTATGGCTCCCAAAGGGGGAGGCAGTGAAAATATGAGTCGTGTGACTATGCTGGCGCCTGGTGCTGGATTGAAGGGTGTCAAGGACTTCGTAGTTCAGAGATGCGCTGAATCTGGCGGTAATCCCTGCCCTCCCGTCACTGTGGGTGTTGGTGTTGGTGGAACCTATGAGCGTTCTGCCTTCCTGGCCAAGAAGGCTTTGTTGAGGCCTCTGGGTAAGCCCAATCCCGATTTGGAGTTGGCAGCTGCCGAGCAGGAGATGCTGGAGAGAATCAACAAGTTGGGTATGGGTCCGATGGGTTGGGGTGGCACAACTTATGCTTTGGCCGTACACTTTGAGATGGAGCCTTGTCATATAGCCAGTTTGCCCTGTGCAGTGAATATCAACTGCCACGCTGCCAGGCATAAAGAAGCGACAATTTGAAGTATAAGCATAAGTAATAGGGAGGATTATGATGGCTGAGGAGATTAGACTGACCACTCCACTAACCGATGAGGATGTGGAGAAGTTGAAGGTGGGAGACACTGTTTTCATAAGCGGCGTTATTTATACTGGTAGGGACGCTGCTCACATGAGGATGGTCGCTGCTTTGGATAAGGGTGAGGATCTTCCCTTTGACGTGAAGGGCCAGGTGATCTATTTTGTGGGGCCTGCTCCAGCTAAGCCGGGTTGGGCTATAGGCTCTGCTGGTCCTACCACCAGTTACCGTATGGATGCTTTTTCTCCCAGATTAATTGAGCTGGGGTTGAAGGGCATGATTGGCAAGGGGGGTAGGGCTCAGGAAGTGATAGATGCCTGTGTCAAGTATAAGTGCGTATACTTTGGTGCTGTTGGTGGTGCTGGAGCATTGCTTGCCAAAAGTATTAAAAAGGCTGAGGTCATAGCTTATGAGGATCTTGGTCCTGAGGCGGTGCGGCGTTTGGAGGTGGAGGACTTTCCTGTCATTGTGGTAAATGATGTTTACGGCAATGACCTTGAAAAAGAGGGGAAAGAGCAGTATGCTGCAAAATAACTAAGGATGCTCAGTAGGGCTTGGTTTCTGAGGGCCCTACTGGGCTTTTGACTCATAAAACACTTTGGTTAGGAGGTTAGGGTATGCTGGAAAAGCCAAACGTTATTAGACATTATCGCTGGCACGTAGGCACCATAGCTTGGGTCCTCCACAGAGTGACAGGTCTTCTGCTCGTTTTCTATTTGGTGCTCCATATCTGGGTAATTCATCATCTTTCTCAGGGTCCCGCTGGCTTCAATAAGGTTATGGGTGCTGTTCAGTCTCCCATATTTCTTCTGTTAGAGATAGGGCTTTTGGGATGTGTCCTGTATCATGCTCTTAATGGGTTGAGGATTATCATCCTGGAGTTTTCCAGGGAAGGAGTGGAGGCCCACAAGCAGATCTATGCTGCCATGATGGCTGTCGCCATTATTCTCTTTCTGGTGGGTGGTATTCCCATGTTTGTTCATTTCTTGCACGTGCTTTCAGGGTAAGGAGGTGAACTGATGAGATATCCAAGAACATCTGGTGGTTTTTATGCCTGGTTCTTTCAGAGGCTAACAGGTATTTTGCTGGTTATTCTGCTTCTTGTTCACTTTGCCATTGTCCATAATTTACCTAAGGCTGGTGGTTTAAATTATGCTGTGGTGGCTCCAAGGCTGGCTACAGCTACTTGGAAGGTGTTCGATCTTATGTTCCTGGTGTGTGCCCTTTTTCATGGTCTCAATGGAGTGTGGATGGTGGTGCAGGATTATGTGAGCAGTGAGACGGCCCAATCCTGGATCTTTTATGCCCTTTGCACCCTGGGGCTGATCTTACTGGTCCTCGGTGCTATCACAGTGATTCCATTTAAAGCTTAGGGGGTGATTGAGTTATGGGTGACAAGTTTGGCGATTATAGAGGGAGTTTCAAGTGCCTTAGTTCTGTGCCTCCCGATGAGGCCAAGGAGCTGCACGAGCCTATAGGGGTGGATCTTGCAAATATCCATCGCCACGATGCGGTTGTTGTGGGGGCGGGGCTGGCCGGTGAGTACGCTGCCTTAGAGTTGAAGAGGGCGGGATACGATGTAGCGGTTATCACTAAGGTTTTTCCCACCAGGTCGCACTCCACTGCAGCCCAGGGTGGTATAAATGCTGCTTTGGCTAATCTGGAAGAGGATCACTGGGAATGGCACATGTTCGATACGGTGAAGGGAAGCGACTATTTGGCAGATCAGGATGCTGCGGAGTTGATGGTGAGAGAGGCCATCCCCGTAGTCTATGAGTACGAGCATATGGGACTTCCATTTTCCAGAACCCCGGATGGCAAGATCATGCAGAGGTACTTTGGTGGTCACTACACCGACTTTGGCCGGGGTCCCAAGGTCTTGAGGGCCTGTATGGCTGCCGATAGAACAGGACATGCTTGCCTTCACTGCCTGTGGGAGAACTGTGTGAAGCTGGGTGTCAGGTTCTATGCCGAGTTCTTTGTTTTGGACATTATCACCCAGGGCAATCGGTGCTTGGGGGTGGTGGCCTGGGATCTTATCAACGGTGGTATCCATGTGTTTCATGCCAAGGCAGTTCTCTTTGCTACCGGTGGTTATGCCCGTTTGTTTAATATCTCGACTAACTCCCATGCCAATAGCGCAGATGGATTGGCTATGGTCATGGACAATGGTTTTCCCATTGAGGATTTGGAGTTTGTGCAATTTCACCCCACGGGTATCGCCGGCAAGGGGTTTCTCATTACAGAGGGTGCCAGGGGTGAAGGGGGATACCTGCTTAATGATAAGGGCGAGCGGTTCATGACGAAATACGCTCCTGAAAAGATGGAGCTGGCGCCCCGGGATGTGACCTCCAGGGCGGAGTGGCAGGAGATTGTGGATGGAAGGGGCATAGGGGGTCAGGAGTATCTATATATAGATTTAAGGCACCTAGGTGCCGAGAAGATCAAGGAGAGGCTGCCCCAGATCCGTGAGCTGTCCATGAAGTTTGCTGGCGTGGATCCCATTGAAGCTCCCATTCCTATCCAGCCTACGGGTCACTACTCTATGGGCGGGATACCTACGGATATTAACTGTCGGGTTTTGGCTGATGGGAAGGCCGAGTGGTTGAGGGGTATGTGGGCTGCTGGTGAGTGTGCTTGTGTATCCGTCCACGGCGCTAACCGTTTAGGCTGCAACTCCCTGCTGGATGCTTCGGTGCACGGCAGGAGGGCAGGAAGGGACATGGCGGCTTATCTTGAGGTGGCGGATTGCTGGGAGCCTTTGCCTATGGACTGCGCCCAGAATGCCAAAGAAGAGGTGGAGTGGGTCCTGAATGCTAATGGTAATGAGAAGCCTGGGGAGATCCGGGAGATCATGCAGGTGAACATGTACAGAAAATGCGGTGTTTTCAGAACTGAGCAGGAGCTGGTAGAGGTCTACGATATTCTCAAAGACCTCCAGGCCAGGTACAAGAATATCAGTATCGATGATAAGGGTCAGAAGTTCAACTTGGATCTGCAGGAGGCTATTGAGCTTAGGCATCTTCTCCAGACGGCAGAGGTGATTGTGGCCAGTGCCATAAACAGGACGGAGTGTAGGGGTGCCCACTGGAGACTGGATCATCCTGGTAGGGATGATGAGAACTGGCTTAAACATACCTTGGCCTGGAGAACGGAAGAGGGTGTGAAGTTTGATTATAAACCAGTGGTCATCACCCGGTTCCAGCCTGAGGAAAGGAAATTCTGAGGGGGCGTGTTATGGCCGAGTATATGTTCAGAATATTCAGGTACGATCCTGAAAAGGATGAAGGTACGGGCGGAAGGGTGCAGGAGTACAAAGTGGATGTACAAGAAGGATGGACTTTGCTGGACTGCCTCAATCAGATCAAGTGGTTTATGGATGGTACCCTTACCTATAGAAGGGCCTGCCGCCACGGCATCTGTGGTTCCTGCGCCATGACCATAAACGGAAAGAACGGTCTTGCCTGTGAGACCCAGATAAAGGATCTGGGTACCCAGGTGATTACCGTGGAACCCTTGAGGGGCTTCAGTGTGATAAAAGACTTGGTGGTGGATATGGAGCCCTTTTATGACAAGCTCTACGCTGTCAAACCTTATCTCATTACTTATACACCTCCTCCTACAGACAGGGAGAGGCTCCAGTCCCCCGAAGAGAGGAAGCTTTTGGACGGTAAATACGAGTGCCTTCTATGTGGATGTTGCACATCTTCCTGCCCCACTTATTGGGCGGATAAGGACTTTTTGGGGCCATGTGCCCTGCTGAAGGTAGCCAAATTCTCTTTGGATTCTCGTGATGAGGGCTGGGCAGATAGGGTTCATGCCATTGATGATAAGCATGGAATATGGCGATGCCACACCATTTTCAACTGTGTAGAGGCCTGTCCCAAAGAGCTTAATCCTACCCGGGCCATTGTTGAACTGAGAAGGATGATGCTGAAGGGTCGCTTATAGCTTTGAAGAGAGAAAGAAACAATATCAGTGGATGGGGGGGCGCCCCGTGGTCCCCCCAATTCTTTGAAGGAGGAGTGGCTAAATGAAAGTCCACGAGTATCAGGCTAAGGAGATCTTTAAGGAGTATGGTATCCCGGTTCCCAAGGGCGGATTGGCTACCACCCCTCAGGAAGCCAGGAAGGTGGCAGAGGATGTGGGTGGTAATCTTTGGGTGGTGAAGGCCCAGATTCATGCTGGAGGTAGGGGAAAGGGTGGAGGCGTCAAGCTGGCCCGCTCCTTGGACGAGGTGGAGAAGTTGGCTGGACAGATCATTGGTATGAATCTTGTTACTCATCAGACGGGCCCTGAGGGTAAGTTGGTGAAAAAGGTATTAGTGGAGCAGGGCCTCAACATAGAGAAGGAGCTTTATCTGGGCATGGTCATAGATCGCTCCACGGAATGCCCCGTCATGATGGCATCCACTGAAGGGGGGGTGGAAATAGAGAAGGTAGCAGCTGAGACTCCTGAGAAGATTCTGAAGGCTTTTGTTGATCCTGCCTTGGGGATGCTTCCCTTCTATGCCCGGAAGCTCACCTTTGGTTTGGGTCTTTCTGGTGACTTAGTAAAGAAGGGCGTGAAGTTTATGACCAGTCTCTATAAGGCTTTTATGGAGAAGGATGCTTCTCTGGCTGAGATCAATCCCCTGGTCATTACTAAGGAGGGGGATCTCATTGCCTTGGATGCTAAGATGAACTTTGATGATGATGCCTTGCATCGTCACCCTGATGTGGCTGCCATGCGGGACCTGGATGAGGAGAATCCTTTGGAAGTTGAGGCCAAGAAGTACGACCTCAACTACATCAAATTGGAAGGAAATATAGGTTGCATGGTGAATGGCGCAGGTTTAGCCATGGCTACTATGGATATCATCAAGATATACGGTGGTGAACCTGCTAATTTCCTGGACGTGGGGGGAGCTGCCAGTGCGGAAAGGGTCGAGAACGCCTTCCGTATCCTTCTTTCTGATCCCAACGTGAGGGCGGTTTTGGTAAATATTTTTGGTGGCATTGTCCGGTGTGACAGGGTTGCCACCGGTATTGCCCAGGCTGCCAAAAATCTGGAAGTGAAAGTGCCCATGGTGGTTCGACTGGAAGGCACCAACAGTAAAGAGGGCATGGGGATCCTGGAGGGATCTGGCCTCTCTTTCATAACAGCTAAGAGCATGGCCGAGGCAGCTGAGAAGGTAGTTAAGGCCGCCGGGCTCAAATAAGTCCGTGGGGAAAAGGAGGTTGGTTCATGAGTATTCTCATAAATAAGGATACCAGGGTGGTGGTTCAGGGTATTACAGGGAAGGAGGGTACCTTTCATACTCAGCAGTGTATCGCCTATGGCAGTAATGTGGTTGCAGGAGTTACCCCTGGCAAAGGGGGTATGAAATGGGAGGATAAGGTGCCTGTTTACAACACGGTGGCGGAGGCTGTAGAGAAAGAAGGGGCTAACGCTGCCCTTGTTTTTGTCCCCCCTGCCTTTTGTGCCGATGCTATTGCAGAGGCGGTGGATGCAGGAGTGGAGGTGATTGTCACTATCACTGAAGGGATTCCTGCTTTGGATGTTATGAAGGTGAAAAGGTCTATGAGGGGTAAGAATGTTAAGATGGTGGGGCCCAATTGTCCTGGGGTGATTACTCCTGGCGAGTGCAAAATGGGGATCATGCCTGGGTACATCTTTGAGAAAGGTCCGGTGGGTCTTATCTCCCGTTCGGGAACCCTAACTTATGAGGCTGTATGGCAGTGTACTGAGAGAGATATTGGCCAGTCTACTGTTATAGGAATAGGCGGAGATCCCATCGTAGGCTCTACCCAGGTGGATCTTCTTAAGCTTTTCAACGAAGACCCTGAAACGGAGCTGGTGATTTTAATAGGTGAGATTGGCGGTACTGCTGAAGAGGAGGCTGCTGCCTATATCAGAGAGGAATTTACCAAGCCCGTGGTGGCCTTTATTGCCGGGCGCACGGCCCCTCCTGGTAGGAGGATGGGCCATGCGGGTGCTATTATTGCCGGTGGCAAGGGCACCGCTGCAGAGAAGATGGCTGCCCTTAAAGAGGTCGGTGTCTATGTGGTGGAGAGTCCTGCCGAGGTAGGGTCCATGGTGGCTAAGGTATTGGGTAAATAAGGCTCAGGAGGAGGAGATGGCTACAGCGCAGAAAAAGAAGAAGTTTAGGGGTGTGGTGAGTGTTACCCCTGAGAGGTGTAAGGGGTGTGCCATCTGTGTGGAGTTTTGTCCTACAGGGGCTATCACCATGTCAGAGAGGTTAAACTCTAAAGGGTACCATTATCCCGAGTTTACCTATCCCGATAAGTGCACAGGTTGCGCCCTTTGTGGAATGTACTGTCCCGATTTCGCCATTTACGGATACAGGGAAAAGATTGAGGAGGGTGAGTGATGGCTGAGATTAAGTACACAGTGGCTGATCCTAAAGGCGTGCTGACGGGGGTACATTACATGGATGGCAACCATGCTGCGTGTGAAGGGGCTTTGGCAGCAGGCTGCCGTTTTGTCGCAGGTTATCCCATTACCCCCTCTACTGAGGTGGTGGAGCGGTATTCAGCCCGGATTCCCATGGTGGGCGGTGTTTTTATCCAGATGGAGGATGAGATCGCCTCTTCTATTTGTCTTCAGGGCGCCGTTTGGGGTGGTTTAAAGGCTATGACAGTCACGTCAGGGCCTGGCATTTCCCTCATGATGGAACATGTTGGGCTGGCTGCCTGCTTGGAGACGCCTTGCGTCTTTGTAAACGTTCAGAGGGGTGGTCCTTCCACAGGGCTCCCCACTTTGCCTGGTCAAGCGGATATGCAACAGTGCCGCTGGGGTTCCCATGGGGATTATGAAGTAATTGCTCTGGCTCCCAGCACCGTTCAAGAGAGTTTTGATTTCATCATCGATGCCTTCAACCTTGCTGAGATCTACAGGGTTCCTGTGTTCTTTCAGATGGATGAATGCGTGGGACATATGACTGAGAAGGTTGTCATCCCCGAAGCCGACAAGATTCAGGTGGTGGAAAGGAGATACACATCTAAACCTCCAGGGGAGTATCTTCCTTATAAGCCGGACCCCGATCTGGTGCCGGAGATGGTCAAATGTGGGGACGGTTACAGGTTTCATGTGACGGGACTTACCCATGACGAGAGGGGTTATCCCGTGATAAATGCCCAGGCCCAGCATGAGATGTGCTGGAGGTTGGTGAACAAGATAGACCAGAATGCTCCTAAGATCTGGAAGTACGAAGAGGATGAGGTTGAAGGTGCTGATGTGGTGGTACTTTCTTATGGTATCTCTGCCCGGGTGGCTTTGAAGGGTATAGAGATGGCTAGAGAGAAGGGAGTGAAGGTGGGCCGTATGAGGCTTATCGTGGTGTGGCCTTTCCCAGAATCACGTGTTAGGGAGATTGCGAGTAAGGTAAAGGCTATTGTGGTGCCTGAATTGAACATCAGGGGTCAGATAGCCCGGGAAGTGGAAAGGACTGTAGAGGGTACTTGCAAGGTGGTAAGGGTTCCTCACGCTGGAGGTACAGTCCATGATCCCGGGCAGATATACGATGCCATTGTGGAGGCAGCAAGATGAGTGTTGTTGAGAAGATTCAAGAGAATCCGGTTGAGGAGTTTTTAAGGACAGACCGCCTTCCCCATGTCTGGTGTAGTGGATGTGGTATTGGGACTACAGTTAACTGCTTTGCCAGGGCTGTGAAGGAGTGCGGTATTCCCTTGAACGATATAGCAGTCGTCTCGGGGATTGGCTGTACGGGACGTGTGGCTGGCTATCTAAAGTTGGACTCGGTTCACACTACCCACGGAAGGGCCATTCCCTTTGCTACAGGTCTTCACCTTTCCAATCCCAAACTTCATGTGGTGGTTTATTCGGGAGATGGTGATATGGTGGGGATCGGTGGAAATCACTTCATCCATGCAGCCAGGAGAAACCTGGATATCACGGTGATTCTCCTTAACAACTTTACCTATGCTATGACAGGTGGGCAGGTGACACCTACAGCTCCTTTGGAGAGTATTGAGACCACTACTCCTTATGGGGTTTTTGAGGAGAACTTCAATTTGCCTCATTTGGCGGCTTCTTGTGGTGCCGTTTACGTGGCTCGTTGGACGGCCTACCATGTGATGCAGGTGAAGAAGGCTATGGTGGAGGCTTTAAACAAAAGGGGCTTTTCCTTTATCGAGATCCTGTCCCCATGCCCCACCATTTATTTGAGGAGGAACCGCTTGGGTTCTTCTGTAGATGAGTTGAAGTTCTTTAAGGATCGTTCGGTTATCCAGCATGGTGCTGATACCAAAGACGTAGGTATCAATATAAGGAGACCTGAGAAGATCATAGTGGGCAAGTTCGTGGATATTGATAAACCGGATTATCTCACGGCTATGAATGAACACCTTGGAAAGGTGCTGGGTGACAAATACGTGAGGTGGGGGGAGTGAGCCATGGGCAGAATGGAGGTAAGATTAGGAGGATTTGGTGGTCAGGGCATCATTCTCATGGGGATCATTCTGGGCAAGGCTTACGCCATTTATGAGGGAAAGGAGGCAACCCTCACCCAGAGTTTTGGACCCGAGGCCAGGGGTGGGGCCTGTTCCGCCCAGGTGGTATTGGAAGATACTAAGGTGCTCTATCCATACACCACCAAAGTGGATGTCCTGGTGGTTATGTCTCAAGAGGCCTATAAGACCTATTATCCCAAACTCAAGGATGATGGGATCCTTGTAGTAGAAGACGAGTTGGTGAACCTGGAGGATGTGAAGCCTGGCCAGAAGGTTTATGGTATCCCTGCTACCCGTTTTGCTGAAGAGGTGGGTAGGAGGATGGTTCTTAACATAGTCATGTTGGGGTTCCTCACTGCTGTTAGTAAGATTGTGAGCAGAGAGGCTATGAGGAAGGCTGTGGAAAGCAGCGTTCCTTCTGGCACTGAGGAACTGAATTTGAAGGCATTTGATAAAGGTTACGACTACGGCATAGAAAAATACGGCGAATAGGAAATCGTTTTTAGGGGGGATCCTTTCAAAGGCGCCCCCCCTTTTCATTTTTCCCTGATTACTCTTTTATGATTTCCTGGGGACTTTTTACGGGGTTTTCTCCCAAGGCCAGTTCAATTACCTGGTCCATGTGGGCTACAGGAATGAAAATGACGCTTTTTTTCACCTCTTTGGGCATGTCTGTGAGGTCTCCCAGGTTTTTTTGGGGAATGATTACTTTGGCTATGCCCGCTCTTTTGGCCGCTAAGGCCTTTTCCCTCAAACCACCTATGGGTAGTACCCTGCCTGTAAGGGTGATTTCCCCAGTCATGGCAACATCCTTTTTCGTGGGTGTGCAGGTGAGGGCAGATACTAATGAGGTGGCTATGGTGATCCCTGCTGAAGGGCCGTCTTTGGGTATGGCTCCAGCAGGTACGTGAATATGGAAGTCGTGCTGGTAATAAAAGTCTTGGGGAATGCCCAGTTGGTGGGCCCTGCTTCTGATATAGTCCACGGCAGCCATAGCAGATTCTTTCATTACGTCTCCCAACTGGCCAGTGAGATGAAGTTTCCCTTTTCCTGGAAGGACTGTGGCTTCTACATGGATAATCTCTCCCCCCGTGGGGGTCCAGGCCAATCCTATGGCTACTCCTGTTTCTTCATTTTTAAGGGCTTCGGTTTCTGGATGGAATTTGGGGGATCCCAGATAGCGTGTGACTCCTCGGGCGGTGATCCTGAAAGGGCCTGGGTTACCCTCAGCTATTTGTTTGGCTACTTTTCGACAGATGGAGCCTATTTCCCTTTCTAAATTTCTAAGGCCGGCCTCTCTGGTATAAAAGCGTATGACCCTCTTTATGGCTTCATTGGAGAAAGAGATATTCTCGATAGAAAGGCCTGTAGCCTCCCTCTGTCTTGGGATGAGGTATTTTTGGGCTATGATCACCTTTTCCTCTTCTGTGTATCCAGGGATTTCTATCACCTCCATCCTATCCAGGAGGGGGGAAGGTATGGTGTCCATGACATTGGCAGTGCATATAAAGATCACCCTGGATAGATCGAAGGACACACCAAGGTAGTGGTCTACAAAGGCCCGGTTTTGTTCAGGATCGAGGACTTCCAAAAGGGCGGAACTGGGGTCACCTCTGAAGTCGGCACCCAATTTATCCACTTCATCCAGCATGAAGACGGGGTTGTTTGAGCCTGCCTGTTTTATACCCTGGATGATCTTTCCTGGTAGGGAGCCAATGTAAGTTCTTCTATGTCCTCGTATTTCGGCTTCATCTCTAACGCCGCCAAGGCTGATTCGGACGAACCTTCTGCCTAGCGCCCGGGCTATGGAGCGTCCCAAGGAAGTTTTTCCTACCCCTGGTGGACCTACAAAACAAAGGATGGCACCCTGAGCCTTTTCCTTTAATTTGAGGACGCTCAAATACTCTAAGATACGTTCTTTGACCTTTTCCAGATTATAATGGTCTTCGTCCAGTATCCTTTTAGCTTCCTTAACGTCCAGATTATCCCTGGTGGATTTTTTCCAGGGTAGCTCTGTAAGCCATTCCAAGTAGGTGCGGACTACAGTGGCTTCTGCTGAGTCAGGGTGCATCTTGGCTAGTCTCTTGAGTTGACGTCGGGCCTCTTTCTCTACCTCCTTGGCCATACGGGCCTTTTTTATCTTTTTTTCTAATTCTTTTACTTCTTCCTCCCTTTCGTCTCCCTCTCCCAACTCTTTTTGAATGGCTTTTAATTGTTCCCTGAGGAAGTATTCCCTTTGTAGACGTCCCATTTCCTCTTTGGCTTCTGTTTGAATCTTTTGCTGGACAGTGAGAAGCTCTATTTCTCGGTAGAGGATCTGGGACACCTTTTTGAGGCGTTCTATTGGATGAAGGGTCTCCAAGATTTCTTGGGCGTCTTCTACCTTCAACCCTAAATTAGATGCCACTAAATCCGCCAGTTTCCCAGGATCATCCAGGTTATTGGCCACAACCACAAGATCTGGGGATATAGATTTGCCCAGGGATACAGCCCTTTCTAATCCTTCTCTTATGGAACGGATGAGGGCTTCTGTCTCTAAGGTGATTTCTTGGACCTCCCCTTCTTCCATAAGGGAGATCCTCGTTTTGTAGAAAGGTTGGAGCTGAGTATATTCCTCGATTTTGCCTTTGGATATACCTTGAACCAGGATCTTTATCCGTCCATCGGGAAGCTTGAGCATCCTCATAATCATACCTACCGTGCCCATTTGATGGATGTCGTTGGGGGTTGGTTCTTCTGTCTCGGCTTCCTTCTGAGCGGCTAAGAAGAGGAATCTGTCTTTGGAAAGGGCATCATCCACGGCTTTTATACTGGTTTCCCTTCCCACAAAGAGGGGCAGGATCATGAAGGGAAACACCACTACATCCCTTGTGGGTAGTAGGGGTAGTTCCCTGGGTATGGAGAAATCCTGTCTAGTTTCGGGTGTTTTACCTTCCTTTTCCTGTTCTTTTCCAGGGGTCCAGATGAGAGGCGCGTCTTTTTCCATGCCTTAGTCCTCCCCTTCTATCGCTACGGTTTTCTCATCCTTTTGGAGGGGGATTTGAATGTAGAGGACCCCCTTTTTGTAAGAGGCTTTCACCCCTTGGTTATTTACGGAGCGGGGTAGTTCGATATACCTTTTGAAGGGTCCAAAAAGCCTTTCCATCCTTATGAAGGATATAGGCTTGTGGTACTTCTCCCTTTCCTTTTTGTTGCCCTCAATGAGAAGATGGGAGCTTTCCAAGGTGAGGTTCACCTCTTGGGGATCTACACCAGGAATCTCAATTTCCAGGTGGAGGGCTTCCTGGGAGATATACATGTCTACGGGCGGGAACTGGGGGTCCTCCAGCTCTTGGGGTAAGCCTTCCCCTTCCAAGATAAAAAACACCCGAGGTTTTATGGTGAAACTCATGGATACCCCCTCCTTTGTGCTCTTCTCTTTACAGAAGATAGGTCTGATGGTAGACCTTGTCAAAGTTTTAGATGGGGGGATAGGGTGGAGCTAAGAGACGCTATCTTGGGAAGGAGGAGCGTGAGAAGGTATAGCTCCCGGCCTGTACCTAAGAAAGTGATTGAGGAGATAATAGATTTGGCTATGTGGGCACCCTCTGGAATGAACCGTCAAAACTGGTTTTTTGTGGTGGTTACCGGTGAGATAAGAGACAAGGCGGTGGAAATATGCTATGAGGGGTACCTTTCCTATATTGGGAAGAAGGTGGAAAAGGTTTTTAGCCATAAACCCTGTGTGGTAAAGGAGACCAGGAGTTTTTTTGCCACCTTAGGGGGTGCTCCTGTGGTTGTCTTTGCCTATGCTGAGCCTGGTCCTGAAAGCCCTTTTACCGATGTTCAGAGTGTTTCAGCAGCCATTGAGAACATGCTATTGCTGGCCTACGAAAGGGGGTTGGGAACTTGTTGGATGACAGGTCCTTTGAACATGGAAAAAGAGTTTAATAGGCTATTGGGTGTTGAGGGTAAGAAGCTGGTGGCCCTTATCCCCATGGGGTATCCCCAAGATGTGCCCAAGGTCCCTTCCAGAAGGGGTAAGAAGGTGGTGTATTTGGGGTTTTCCAGGAGAGGTCAATCTTGACACCCGTTGCACTTAAGGACTATTAGACCTTTGCCTGGCGGTGTAGCTCAGCAGGTGAGAGCAGGCGGCTCATATCCGCCGAGTCGGGGGTTCGAGTCCCTCCACCGCCACCAAGAGGCGTTTCTTTTGACAAATCTCTTTTATTCCCTTAAAGGGTGGAATGATCTCTCTATGGACTTATATCGAGGTGGAGTGAGATGGCCTTGGCAAGGCTGAAGCTGAAATTAGGGGAGATTTTGGTAAAAAAGGGGCTTATCTCTCCCCGTCACATAGAAGAGGCCTTGAAGATTCAGGCTACTACCGGGCAGAGGCTGGGAGATATATTGGTGGAAAAGGGGTATGTAACCCGGGAGACTTTGGAAAGGGTATTGGAAGAATACAAGGCCTCTACGAAGTTGGAAGGGGTCGTCCCTACGCCCGATGAAGTGGACCCTTCTTTGGCCAAGCTCTTTCCTGAGAAGCTGGCCAGGATGTTCAAGGTGGTGCCTTTGAAGATGGAGGGGGGCACTTTGCTGGTTGCTTCTCCCGATGTTCTTGATATCAGTACTCTGGATTACATCCGGTTTGCCACAGGCCATAACGTTAGGGTTCTCCTCTCTACTGAGACTTTTGTAGAAAGGGTGATAGATAAGCTTTACAGTCCTCAACTTGAGTTGTTGAAGGACGTTTTCCAAGAGGTAGAGACAGAAAGTATAGAGGTTTTAGAAGAAGAGGAGCGTGAGATTTCCTTTGGTGAGGATTTAGCTCATGAAGCCCCTGTCATAAGGTTGGTGAATTATCTTATTGCTGATGCCCTCAGTAAGAGGTCTAGTGATATTCACATGGAGCCTTATGAAAGGCGTTTCAGGGTGAGGTTCAGGATAGATGGTGTCCTTTATGATCAGATGGATGTTCCCCTTCGGTTAAAGGATGCGGTGGTAGCCAGGGTTAAGATCATGTCTAACCTTGATATTATGGAGAGGCGTGTTCCTCAAGATGGCCGTATTAAAGTGAGGGTCAAGGGACAGGATGTGGATATCAGGGTTTCTACTGTCCCTACGGTCTTTGGTGAAAAGGTGGTCATGAGGCTTTTGAGTAAGTCTGGCCTGGTCTTTGATCTGACCCAGTTGGGGTTTGAGAAAGATCAGTTGGAAGTGTTTGTGGAGGCGACGGAGAGACCTTATGGTATGGTGCTGTTGACAGGCCCTACGGGTTCGGGGAAAACCACCACCCTTTATTCGGCCTTGGTGCGACTCAACAGCGAGGAAGTTAATATCATGACAGCTGAGGACCCCGTGGAGTACAACTTTGAAGGGATAAACCAGGTACAGATAAGAGAGGATATAGGGCTTACCTTTGCTGCGGCCATGAGGGCTTTTTTGAGGCAGGACCCCGATATTATCCTGGTCGGTGAGATCAGGGATCATGAAACAGCTGATATAGCTGTCAAAGCGGCCTTGACGGGTCACTTGGTTTTTTCTACCCTTCATACCAATGATGCCCCTAGCACAGTAACCAGGTTGGTGGATATGGGTATAGAGCCTTTCTTGGTGGCCTCTTCCTTGAATTTGGTGGTGGCCCAAAGGCTGGTGAGGAGGGTGTGTCACGATTGTAAAATGGAGTATACGCCTCCCAGGGCTGTTTTGGAGGGATTGGGCATCCGAGATGGTGAACATGGCTTTTACAAGGGAAGGGGTTGTTCCAACTGTAACGATACAGGATACAGGGGCAGGATAGCTTTATACGAAGTGATGCCTGTCTCCAGACGTATCATGGACATGGTTGTAGAAAAGGTGACAGCTGAGGATATTAGGAAGACTGCCTTGGAGGAGGGTATGGCTACCCTCAGGGAGATGGGCATTAGGAAGGCCCGAGAGGGGATGACCACCTTGGAAGAGGTGATGAGGGTAACGGCGTAAAGGAGGGTATGATGGAAACCTTAGAGGATTTCTTGAAATATATGGTGGAAAAAGACGCTACGGATCTTCACATTACTACTGGAGCACCTCCTAAGATAAGGGTAAGCGGGGAACTTGTTCCTGTCCCCAACACCGATGTTCTTGATGTCGGGGATACCCAGAGGCTCTGTTTCAGCGTCATGACTGATGCACAGAAGCAGAAGTTTGATGAAGAGCATGAGGTGGATTTTTCTTTTGGTATAAGAAGATTAGCCCGGTTTCGTGCCAATGTTTTTAGACAGAGGGGAGCTGTGGCTGGGGCCTTTAGACGTATTCCCTATGAGGTGATACCCATAGAGCGTTTAGGGCTACCCCCTGTAGTTTTCACTTTTGTCACTAAGGCTAAAGGCCTGGTTTTAGTGACGGGTCCCACGGGTTCTGGGAAGTCCACCACCTTGGCGGCTTTCATAGACAGGATAAATGAGAGTTATAATAAGCATATCATCACTGTGGAGGATCCCATTGAGTATCTCCACCCCCACAAGAAATGTCTGGTCAATCAGCGGGAAGTGGGTTCGGATACGGAATCCTTCAAAAAGGCTTTACGATATGTGCTGAGACAGGACCCTGACGTGGTGCTCATTGGAGAGATGAGGGATCTGGAGAGTATGCAGGCGGCTCTTACTATCGCTGAGACAGGACATCTAACCTTTGCTACCCTTCATACGAATTCCACAGTGGAGACCATCAACAGAATTATAGATTCCTTTCCGTCCCATCAACAGACCCAGATTAGAACCCAGCTCTCTTTTGTTATTGAAGGGGTTATCTGCCAGCAACTCCTTCCCCGGGCCAATGGCAAGGGGCTTGTTCTAGCGTCTGAGGTGTTGGTGCCTACACCTGCCGTGAGGAATCTCGTCAGGGAGAATAAGCTTCACCAAGTTTATTCTGTCATGCAGTCGGGCCAGTCCCATCACGGTATGCAGACCATGAATCAGTCCCTGGTTGCTTTGTACGAGAGGGGCTATATCACTCATGAACAGGCCCTTTTTGCTTCCCCCCTTCAGGATGAGATAGTGAATATGCTGGATAAGGTTAGAATGGGCTATGCAGGGTAGATCGTTGAAGAAACCTTGGGGAGGAAGGTTTTCTCAGGAGACGGATGGGCTTGTAGAGGTTTTTACCCAGTCTGTTCATTGTGATGTGCGCCTTTACAAGGAGGATATAAAGGGGTCTATTGTTCACTGTGAGATGCTGATGAGGCAGGGAATCATCAGGTCGGAAGAGGGGGATAAGATTATTCAAGCCCTTTTGGAGATTGAGAGGGAGATTGAGGAAGGGGCTTTTATCCCTGATCCTGCCCTTGAAGATATCCATATGAATATAGAAGCCCGCTTGATAGAGAAGGTGGGTCCTGTGGGGGGTAAGCTCCATACGGCTCGGAGCCGCAATGATCAGGTGGTATTGGACGAGCGTCTCTACCTTAGGGAAGAGGTGAGGGCTGTGGTGGAGGGGATAAGGCATCTACAGAAGAGTTTGGTGGTTAGAGCTCGGGAGCATTTGGATTCCCTTCTGCCAGGTTTTACCCATCTTCAGCATGCCCAGCCTGTGAGGCTGGCTTTCTATCTTTTGGCCTACGTAGAGATGCTGGAGAGAGACCGGGAGAGGTTTATGGATAGTCTTAAGAGAGTGAATGTGTGCCCTCTGGGGGCTGGGGCTTTGGCAGGTACTCCTCTGCCTATTGACAGGGATTGGGTGGCGAAGAAGCTGGGGTTTCCCAGGGTTTCTCCTAATGCCATGGACACCGTGTCCGATAGGGACTTCATTTTGGAGTTTCTTGCCAATGCCGCTATTACTATGATCCACCTTTCCAGGATGGCTGAAGAGTTGGTGGTGTGGAGTTCTCCTGAGTTTTCTTTTGTGGAATTGCCTGACTCTTATTGCACGGGTTCCAGCATCATGCCCCAGAAGAAGAATCCTGATGTGGCGGAACTGGTGAGAGGCAAAACAGGTAGGGCGGTGGGGAATCTGGTATCCCTTTTGGTGGTGGTGAAGGGTTTACCTCTGGCTTACAACAGGGATCTTCAGGAGGATAAAGAGGCCCTTTTTGATACTGTGGATACCTTAAAGATGAGCCTTAGGGTCATGGCTGGAATGTATGAGAAGGTCTACTTCAAAGTCCAGGAAATGGAGAAGAGGGCAAAGGAAGGGTTCACCAATGCCACAGATTTGGCGGATTATCTGGTGAAAAAGGGGGTTCCCTTCAGGGATGCTCATAAGATGGTAGGGGAACTGGTGGCCTATGCCCTTGATAAAGAGGAACCTTTGGAGGACCTGCCTTTGGAAGAGATGAAAATGGTTTGTCCCATGGTGGAAGAGGACGTTTACGAGATCTTGGAGCTACGTCATGGTGTGGATGGTAGAGGTTCTTATGGAGGCACGGCCAAGAATCAGGTGGAGGAGAGGTTAGAGGTATGGGAAGAACAGCTAAAGAATGCATAGGGGTTCTTTTTTTTATGGTTGTGGCCCTTTGGGGTTGTGGCCATAAAACTCCTCCTATACCTCCCAGGAGTTACATGCCTCGTCCCGTGGAGTTGAAGGAGATAAGGGTCCGTCCTGAGGGTACTTATATAACATTCCGTCTTCCCAAAAGGTACGTAAAGAAGGGTGATATCACCTCGGGTGTCTTTTACAGAGTGGATAGGTGTATGGGGGATAGGTGCATTACAGTGGTGGAGGATAGGGGAGATCCAGGTTCTTTGGTAACGGTGATGGATAAAGGGGCCCGGGAAGGGATGTTTTACCAATATATGGTGAGGCCCAGAGCCTTAGCTCGGGGCATCCCTTCAGAGGTTTCAGTGAAGGTAGGTCCTTGGCCCTTGCCTCCTTCAAATGTGAAGGCCAGCGCCTTACAAGACCGGGTGCTTGTTACCTGGAAGGGGAAAGGTCCCTTCTTTCTTTACAAGAGGCCGGAGAAAGGGGAATACGGCCTTGTTCCTTTGGCGTTAGTGAGGGGTGAAAAATATGAAGATAGGGACGTGGAAAACGGGGTTACCTATCATTACGCGATGAGGGGGGTTAGGGAGAAGGGGATCCTGGTCATGGAGGGTCCTTCCTCTAAGGAGGTTTCAGCTACACCTAGGGATACTGTGGCACCTCCTGCCCCCCGAGGGCTTTCTGTCTATTGTAGGAAAGGGGTGGTTTATTTGGCCTGGGACCCTGTTTCTGTGAAGGATCTTGCCGGTTATCATGTTTATAGAAGGGTGGCAGAGGGCTCTTGGGTTCTGATGGTGAAGGAGGTTTTGCCTCGTCCCACATACGTGGACGAAAAGGTTAAGAAGGGTCGGGAATATGAGTATAGGGTGGTAGCCGTGGATATGTCG
>WFSI01000125.1 GCA_015486105.1 Aquificota bacterium
GCGAATTCCTCCCTTTTAGTTAATGGTGGGATGTTAAATCCAAAATAAAGCAAGATCAACGGTTGCTATGAAGGACTGTCCTTTTTATCAACCTTGACCCTTCAGGGAGGGTAGGGGATAAGGGCCTTACCAAGGAAAGAAAAGAAACGGAAAGGGGACAAGGGATATGAAATACGGGGAAGAGGAGATAGCCAAGGCCAAGTTGGAATCCTGGGAGAATCCTTATCCCCAGCGGGATTATACAGTAGAGATCACCTTTCCCGAATTCACCTGTCTCTGTCCCCGCTCGGGTTACCCCGACTTCGCCACCATTCATATTTCTTATGTTCCTGATCAACGGGTAGTTGAGCTTAAATCTCTAAAACTCTACTTGAATAAGTACCGCAGCTGGTACATCTCCCATGAGGAGGCTACCAATCGCATCTATGAGGATCTCTACAACCTCTTGAAACCCCGCTATCTCAAGGTGGTAGGCGATTTTCACCCCCGGGGTAACCTCCATACTGTAGTAACGGTGGAGAAGGGTGGAGGAACCCAAGGGTAAGCCCGGTTTCAGGGATTTTTTACCATAGGTTGATGGTCTTGGAGGGGTCCCCTATTTTTATTTATGTCGTATTGTTTTAGAAAAAAAGCTTGAGAGAAGGGTAAATGAAGCATAATGTTAAAAGTATCCTTGTTGGTCAGAGATGTTAGGTCTATAAGCTTGTTAGTTTCTTATTGTAAGGGGGTTGGAGGATGAAGATAGCCAGAACCACTCCTTTCGTAGCTTTTGTCTTGTTTTTCCTTTTTGGTTGTACCTTTGTGGAGGTGAACATGTTCCCCCGTCAGGCTCCCCTGAAGGAGATGACCCTCATGGGGAAGGGGAAGAATCGCATTGTCCTGGTAGAGATTTCTGGTTTTCTCTCTACTTCCCGGAGGAGGGGTGCCCTGGGCATGACCTCCAGGCCTTCCCCAGTTGAGGAGGTGAGGAGGGTGTTGGATGTGGCTGCCAGGGACTCCAGAGTGAAGGGTTTGCTCTTGCGTGTAAACAGTCCTGGAGGTACCGTTACAGCAAGCGACATCATCTACCACGAGGTGAGTTCATATGCCCGACAACACCACTGGCCCGTGGTGGCTTGTCTCATGGAGATAGCCACTTCTGGTGCTTATTACGTTGCCCTGGCAGCTAAAGATATAGTAGCCCATCCCACCACAGTGACGGGGGCCATAGGAGTGGTGGCCCTCAAGATGGATATCCAGGGTCTGCTGCGTAAAGTGGGTGTTCAGATAGAGGTCTACAAGTCGGGAACAGAAAAGGATACCTGGTTTCCCTTCCGGCCTTCATCTCAAAAGGAACAGAAGCATATTCAGGATATGATCCAGGGGTTCAGTACTCGTTTCTTCTCTTTGGTTAAGGAGAGGCGATCCCTCTCTCTTTCAGAGTGGGAAGTGGCGAAGAGCGGTCGGGTCTTTGGGGCCACTGAGGCCCAGCGGCTCCACTTAGTGGATAGGCTTGGGTATTTGGAGGATGCCTTTAAAGAGGTGAAGGCCCTGGCAGGAATAAGAGAGGCCCGGTTAGTGGCTTATCTCCCAGAGGGTACCATCCAGGCCAACATTTACTCTGGCTCCCCTCATAGTCCCCCAAACCTTTTGAGTCTCTTGGCCACGGGCCAGGCTGCCTATCTTTGGATACCTTAACTTTTGGAATTTGTGGTGGGGAGGAGAAATATGGAAGAAGCAAAGGGTGATAACTGGGTGAGGCTATGGGATTTGTTAGAGAGCCTTCCTGTTCATGTCTTATAGGTGCCTTGTATCCATCTTTTATTCTTATGTATAATAACCAAAAAATAAAGGAGAGGGGAGGTGATACAAGATGAGAAAAATATCTGCCTTGTTCTTTGTTTTTCTCCTTATAGGGGGCTTTGGAACGATGGTTCAAGCCAGGCCTTCCAAGTGCGAGGGGTGCCATACTAAAGTGACTCCAGGCATCGTGAAGGACTTCAACCGGGGCAGAATGGCTAAGAGGTTAA
>WFSI01000126.1 GCA_015486105.1 Aquificota bacterium
GAAAGCAGGCGTGGCCTAAAAGCCTCTTTGGATTGTGGACGTCTATCTCATCTGGTGCTACGTTGAGGTCTCCGCACCAGATGAGTGGTTCCTGGGGAGAGTAATGTCTGTCAAAGAGAGCCCGGAGTCGCTGAAGCCATTCCAGCTTGTAGGCGAACATGGGGGAGTCGGGTTTTTGGCCTTGGGGCACGTAGGTATTCACCACAGGAATGCCTGAAAATACTCCCCGGATAAGGCGATCCTCGTCTGGGGGACCCCCATCGTCCAAACCAAAGGATACCCCTTGGGGCTTCTCTGTTGATGCTATAGCCACACCGTTTCTCCCTCCTTCTCCTCTATAGGTCACATGGTAGCCTATCTTGAGGAACGCCTCTACAGGGAACTCCCTATCCGCTACCTTGGTTTCCTGCATGCACAGGACGTCCGGTCGGTTTTTCTCTATCCAGGGGATGACGATGTGGCGTCGGGATCTGATAGAGTTTACATTGAAGGTGGCGATCTTAAGGGTCTTCACTCTTCTTATCCTCCATGGCTAAGGGATCTTCTTTATATGTTAGGAGCCTGGAGAGTTTTTTAGAAGAGACTCTTTCCTTTATGGTTTCCAGGGCTTCTTTGATCCATAGCCCTCCTAAGGTGGCAAAGTTGGTGTGGTCCACGTAGTCGAACACTTTGTCCACGGCTAACCGTAAGTGGGATGAGAGGGTCTTCCCTCTTTGATCTCCTTCCTCTTTCGAGGGGTTTGGAGGAGGCTGGCCCTTTCCTTCCTTCTCCATTTCTTCCAGTTTATGGATCATTTCATAGGCGGCTTGACGCATCTGGTCCCCCGCTCCTAAACCCTTTAGAAGAGCGGTACCCAGCGCCACAATCCCTCTCTTCTTTCTCTCAGTCGGGGGAAGGGCTTTGGCATCTTCTGTCCCTTCTCTCCCATCAGTGACCAAAGAGATTCTTTAGTGGGTTCTTCTCCTCTGGAGGCTGGGACTTGGAGCCTTCTTTCTCTTTCTTCTTCCCTGAAAGGAGTTCCCCTAAGGCCTTGGTGGCTTCGCCTTTCAGGGATTTCTCTATCCCTTTCTTAGCTAAGCTGGTATCCAAGGTGGGAAGGGGACGGCTCAAGGTGCCTGTGAGTTTCAATGGTACGGTGGTCCAGCCGTCTTTTGTCTCCAGGTAGCGGGCGAACTTTACTCTGCTTTTCAGTTTTTCACTGAGTTCGGGAGAGAGCTGGAGTAGAATGGGGAGGTTGAGGCTTCCATCCAGGCCCACTTGCCCCTGGGACTTGGCTCTCACGTCATCCCCCTTCAGGGAGCTTTTAAGAAGGACACGCCCCTTTACCACCCTAAAATTGCCTTGAATCTCGCTGAAGGCAATATCTTTCAGTTCCCTGAGTTTCAGGATCTGGGCTATAGTGTTGATGGTCTCAAAATTGAGAAGGCGGCCCTTTTTTAGGGAGAAGATGCCGTCAGCAGAGATCCATTTCTTTGCAGTCTTCCACTGGATCCCCTTGCCAGAGAAGGAGACATTACTGTCCAGGGTGCCGGTCACCATCCCCTTGCCCTTGGACAGTAGAGATAGGGTTAAGAGGCCTATGTCCATCCCTTTCATTTTAATTTCGCCCTGGTAGACCGTGAGGGGAGGGTTTAGATCTACTCTCAGGCTCTGCTCTGCCTCCCCGTTGGCTACCTGGACCTTGACCTGCTGGAGGGTGAAGATGCCGTCTTTTAGCTCATAGGCGCCTCTAATATCCTGTACCTTCAATCCCTTGTAGAGAGCCTCCTTCACCTGGACATTCCCCTTAACCTCCAGTTTGGGAGGATGGGTGGAGGCTTTGCCGCCGCCCTTTCTGCCCTGGCCTTTGGCTTTGGGTAGCTTTTCCGGCAGCGCCATGAGCCGATCCAGATGGAGCATGGGGCTGTGCACGTTTAGTACCACCGAGGGCCGTTTCATGTAGTCCGCCACCTGGCCCGATAGGGTCACGGTGTCCCCTTCTGTCTCCACGGTGGCATTGTAGGCTATCTTCTGGGTTGTGAAGGAGGCCCTCCCCTTAACAAGGCTTTTTAGCTGACCGTATGTTACTTTGGTGGAGAAGTCTGTGACACCACGGTATTGGAAGGATGGGGGCGTTGTCCCCAGGGATAGGGAGAGTTTTATGTTGGCCAGAGTGTCGGCATTGGGCAAGGTACCTGAGGCGTCTTTAAAGACAAGATGGGCTTTGCTAATTCTGATCTCCTTAACAGTCACAGGAAGGGGAAGCCCCCCTCCTTCCTTCTTTTCTTTGGAAGCTTTTTTCTGTAAAACCCCTAAGGTTTCATAATTGAAGTGGCCCGAGGCATCCCGAAAGATCTGGATGTAAGGAGACTGCATTTCTATTCGGGTGATTACCAGTTTCTTTTTCAAGAGGGGAAGGAGGCTGTATCGGAGGGTGAAACCGTCCATGTGGACAAAGTCGTGAGTTCCGTCTTTCTCCTTGATGGCCAAGTCATGGAGGGTTACTCCTCCAAAGAGGCTCACCTTTACAGATCCCAGGGTTACTTTGCGTTGTAAAGCCTTCTCAGCCGGGGTGATTACTAAGGCCCTGACCCGATTCTCAGTGACGTATAGGTGAACCAGAATGACCAGGCCTACGATAACCACCAGGAAGATGGTGACCAGCGTTGCCAGTATCTTGCCTATCTTGCCCATCTTTTACCTCCTCACTTTTGGCCGAAGGCCATTCTTAGGATGTCTGTGGTCCTGGCCGCAGGGTCTTTTCTGATCTTTTTCTCTTCCTGTCCTAAGAGGAAGAAGAGGCCTTCTAATGTCTTGTTGGTCACATAACTGTCCAGGTCTATGTTGGTGCCTTGTATAATATTCTGGACCAGGGGTCTTTCTGTTAACCCCTGATAGGCCTTGGTTACTCCCACCTGCTGGACAGCTTCATGCACTATGGGTTCGAAGGCCTCATAGAGAGGTTGCCAGGTCTTGCCCTTGAAGTAGTCTGTGGCTGCCGTGTCTCCTCCTTTCCATATAGCTTTGGCGTCTTGGAAGGTGAGGTCTTTTATTGCCTGGGTGAAGATGGGGAGCGCCTTGGTAGAGGCTTTTTCGGCAGCGTGGTTAAGAGTGGCTTCAAAGGTATCTACGTCATCTTTATATCCTGTGTGCCTAAGGATGTTGGCCACCTTCTGGAGGTTTGGGGGAAGGGGTATGTGGATGTTGAGATTGTTTAGGAAACCTCCTTTTGAGGAAGCTTCCTGCACGGCCTTTTTGGTCCTTATCTGAAGGGCGTCTTTGAGGCCCTTCATGATTTCCAGTTGGGAAAGGGAGGAATTGGTGTGGGAGGTGTTCTGCTGGGACGCACCTATGGAGGATTTGAACCTGTCCCACGAACCGCCTTGGGCCGAAGGGAAAGAGAGTAAAAGTAAAAGCATACCCAGACTCGACGTACCGACATATTTTGCATAGGCACTTTTCATTATAAACCACCTCTTTTTAAACGATAAACTTCTTTATCATAAAATGTAAGGAGGGGAAAAGAAAAAGAGATGAACGCAAAACGATACATGCAAAGCTGCCGAAAGGGCAGGAGTTCCTCTCTTGGATTTAAATTTGCTGATTACCTGTATAGCTCTATGTAGAGGACTACCAGGGCTTCTATAGAATCTGGCCTTACAGAGCCTCATTTCGGAAGTTGACTGATTAGTGGTTCAAAGATGAGGTCTCTTTTTAGGAGGAAGGCTTTTTTTCTGTTTTTTTGAGCTCTTCGGCCACTTGGGGATAAAGGCTGCGTATGTGAATATCCTGCTGGGGGAAGGGAATCTCAATACCCGCTTTGGTGAGTTTTTTGTAGAGAGTGTAATAGTAATCACTCATGAGGCCCGTCTTGGTTTTCACCCTGTGCATCCTGACCCATACTATTAGAGAAAAGTTTAAAGATGAGTCCCCGAAGCCCTCAAACCAGACCTGGATTGAGTGCTGGTGATCTTCAATGGTACTGGCTACTTCCCGGGCAGCCTCTCGAGCTACCCTCTCCACTTCAATGGGGTCAGAGCCATAGGCCACTCCGAAGGGGATCTTGAGACGCCGCCAGTCATCCTCATAGGTCCAGGTGGTGACTTTGCCTGATACCAGCTCTGAGTTTGGTACAATGATGTCCATACCATCGTAGGTACTAATGAGGGTGGACCTGATGCTGATGCGTTTCACCTCTCCTATGATGCCATCCCCTAATTCTACGATGTCTCCTACCTCTATGGCCCTCTCTGTCAGTAGGATGATGCCGCTCACGAAGTTGTTGGCGATGGTCTGAAGGCCGAACCCGATTCCAACGCCCAGGGCTCCCAAGACCAGGGTCACCTGCTTTAGATTTATGCCCACGCTGGAGAGGGCTACCATGAAGACTACCAGGACCAGCACATAATAGATGAGGGTGGTGAGTGAATTGACAGTGCCAGGGGAGAGAGCGAAGCGCTTCACTATGATCTTGTTGGCTTTTAGCCTCAGGAGCCTCACGATAAGGATGCCCAGGGTGATGATAAGCAAGAATTTCAGTATGGTGCCCGGTGTGAGGGGGGCCTGTCCTATGGTTAAAAGGGGATAGTAGAGGATGGTTCTTACCTCTTGAGAGATAGTCTTTCTGTTTTCTGTGAACCAGGTGTAGAGCTTGTCTATCCTCCCTGCCCGCTTTTCCAGGAGGTTGAGGGTGTAGCCCATCTCCAGGATGAGGTTTTTACATTTGCCCATGTTTTCCTGGTAAAGCTGGGAGAGTGCATTCAGGGTCTTGAGCATTCCTCGGTAAGCAGCCATGAGGTCTTGGACAACCCTCTTTTCAGAGGGAGAGAAGCGACTCTGTTCCAAGGCTATAACTTTGCCATTGATGATCTCCGAGGTAGTCTGGAGACGGTTGAAGTCTGCCTTGGTGAACTTCAGGATTTCCTGGAGCTTGGTGAGCCTCTCCTTCCACGCTTCCAAGTATTTGATCTTTTCTTTTTTGGAACATACGCCCATGTAGCATTTGAGCCACTGGACCTGGAAGGAGGCCTCGGAAAAGTCTAATAACGCCCTTCTCTCCTTTTGATTGGTCAGTTTTCTCTTGAATTGGGCCTCCTCCAAAAGGATCTCTATCTTCTTCCTTTCCCACTGTAGAGCCTTCTTGGCTCGGTCTGAGAGGCCTTTTTTCTTAAGCTGCTGCATGATGTGCATCTTCTTCACTTCCAGCAGGGCAGCCTGGCGATTGAGGCGGGTAAGAGCCTGTCTCACCTGACTATGAACCTTGTCCAGGTTCTCCTGGTTCTCCTCTAGTTTCCCATGGGCTTCCTTCAAGTCTTTTGCTATGAGCTTCAAGTGGGGAAAGACCTTATCCAGGAGCTGGTCGGCCTGGGTTTGGAGTTGAGTGAGCGTTTGGAGTTTATGCTTTATGCGGGAGAGTTTTATTTCTTTGGATGCGTATTGGGTCTGGGAGCTGATAAGTTGGGCCAAAGCCAGGTAGTAGCCCGGGGGTGAAGGGGACTCCTTTTTTAGTACCAGCCACTGGGCAGTGAGGTCTTTGATCTCTGAGTCCATGCTCTCCATCTCTTCTTGAAGGAGCTGTGCCTGGCGTTGAGAGGCTTCCAGGCTTTGGACAATGGCGGAGTGGGTTTTGAGG
>WFSI01000127.1 GCA_015486105.1 Aquificota bacterium
ATCTCTCCCATGGCCTGGTAGGCCAGGGCCTTGGAGTCAGCTATGGTGTACTCCTCACCCTTGAAGCCCTTTCTGTCCACGGGGATGCTGTACTTGTGCCCCACCGAATCCACGGCCCAAACCTCCAACCAGAGCATTCTCTCCTCCGTGGAACCTGAGGGAATGTAGTGACCCACCTTCCCATTGAAGAGTTCCACCGTAAACTTCAACTGAGAACCGGGAGCCACCTCCTCTTTCTTGGCATAGATAGCCACATCCACGGCCCCAGCCAGTTTGTTTGCAAAATGGGCCCCATGGAAGGAGTGATGGGCCATGTCCTTATGGAACCTGCCCCGGGCCACCTTACCAGGGCCGTAGTACATGTGGCAGTCTTGGCACCGGGTCTCCTCTTTGGCATAGGGACCTGCCTTCCATTCCCGATAGGTGGACTTCACCCAGGCACCATAGGGACTGGCCTCGTCGTGGCAGGTGGCGCAGAACTCAGGATTCCTCAGAAAAGCGGAATACTTCACCCCATGGGGTGCCTTAACACCCTTCCTGGGTCCTTGCTTCACCCTTCCAGGTTGAATGGTGTAGCTAAAATTATATGGCACCTTTTCCGTGGTACCCGTGATGTTGTGGCAAACCTCGCAGCTTACACCCTCGTTGGCTCTGGTGCCTGCAGATGGAGACTTGGGAGGAATGTCCCCGGTGAGAAAGGCCAGGGGAGCATGACAGGCAATGCAACCACCCTTCACCCCGGCCACCTTGGCAAATTTCATGGCATGGGGCAGGACCAGCTTGAAATACTCCACATCATCCCACTCATGGGTAAAAGACTTGGCCATGAGACTCTGCCGCCACTCCTGATAGATCTGTTCCTGTCAATTATAGAATCTTACAGGACTTCTCCCATTTTTCTGGAAGGAGAGGGGCGGTGCGTTTCGATCGCAGGCGGGTCTGAGCCGCCAGAGCGGTAATTGCCAGTTTATCGTGGAAGTCCTGGGAAAAAAGGATTGTTTGGACCCACCCCTGGTGCTATAGCTGCAAAGAGAACATAGGGAAAGGGTGAAATGAGAGGGAGACTCTGGTGTTTGACATGGATAATGGTGCTGCTTCTTTTGGTGGCTACTGTTCAAGCCAAGTCCACACCCCAAAGGTTAAAGGAGACCATAGAGGTGAGGGCTCAGGGGGATACCCTGCACTACAAAGAGGTATCCCTTTACTCTAAACAGGACCTTGCCCAGATCCTCAAAGAAAAGGAGGGCTTCAAATCTACTGTGATAGCCTCCCTGAAGAAGCGCTATGGCTGGTATGTCTCGACCCCAAAGGTGATGCTCAATGAAGAAGAAAGCACCGTCACAGTGCAATGTCTCATAAAGGGTGCCATGTACGCCCCCAAATCCTACGACTTTCACTGGCTGCTGAAGGATCTACCCTTCGACCTCTACCAGTTCAAACAACAAAGGAAAGGGCTTATCTACGATGGCATCGTAGGGGGTGTTCCCACGATCATCAAACTCCAGTTCCCTTACGAACTTGCCCACTGCCACGAGCACGCCTGGCCAAGATGGAAATAGAAATCCTGGCCACGGAATCCTTAGGCGTAAGGGGCCTCTGCTGCTTCGTAACCACTAAAAAGAGAAGAATCCTTATAGATCCAGGCATTGCTTTGGGTTACACCCGATTTGGGCTACACCCCCATCCCTTTCAGGTGGCTATAGGGGAGAGGATCCGAGAAAAGATCATAGAGAGATGGAAACAAGCCACAGATATAGTGATCAGCCACTTCCATGGAGACCACTCCCCCTTGGCAAAGCCTAACCCCTATCAGCTTGATGTGAAGAGGGTAGCCCATTTGAATCCAAAAGCCAGGATATGGACCAAGGGAATCTCCAGCCTCTCCCCTTTAGAAGAAGGCAGGGCAAGGGAGATGTTTTTGGTTCTGGGTAGAGCACCCCATATAGCAGAAGGGAAAAACTCCGGTGAACTCCTCTTCTCCTTTCCTGTACTCCACGGCGACAATGCCTTCCATCCCATTACCGTGATCATGACAAGGATCACGGATGAGCACACATTCGTTCACGCCCCAGGGATTCAGCTCCTCAACAACAAGGCTATACAACAGGTAATAGATTGGCATCCCAATGTGGTCCTTGTGGACGGCCCATCCCTCTATCTCCGGCACAGGCTCTCGAAGGATCAGGCCTTAAGGGCTTGGGAAAACGCCAAACTCCTATCTATACACGTCAAAACCCTGATCATCGATCACCACCTGATGAGGGGCCTTGAGGGGATAGAGTGGCTTGAGGCCCTCTCTCAGGAGATGGGAAAGAAGGTAATCTGCGGCGCCGACTTCATGGGTAGAAAGAGGCTCCTCTTGGAGGCCCTAAGGAAAGAGCTGTACAAAAGGATGCCGGTTCCCCAGGATTGGAACGAAAGATACTCTCGGGGAGAGGTTAAGACCGATGCTTATTGGAAACAAGGCCAGAACCTCTACGGTATTTAAACCCGACAAGGTCTTCCTCCCCTATCTTTACCAACTACCTTACCAAAGTGAGTAAAGAGTGGGCCCAGAAGGAGGGCAGAGGCGAAAGTGTAAACAGACCCCTAGGCGGTGCATCCCTCTTATCCCCCAAAAAGTTTTCGACTTTTTGGGGGATAAGACAAAGCTGCGATCGAAAAGCACCGCCCCTCTCCTTCCAGAAAAACGGAGAGACCCCCGAACAGTTACCCAAGGGGTTTCTTCAGATTACAGTCTCAAGGCCTGAATAGGATGGATAAGGGAAGCCTTATAAGCTGGGTAGAGCCCTGCCACCACTCCGGTAAAAATAGACACAAGCATCCCTACCAGGGCCCCTTTTAGGGGCAGAACCAGATCCCATCCCACCACCAAACTCACCACCACGCTGAGAAAGACCCCTAAGGCCAATCCTAACCCACCGCCCACTGAGGTAAGGACCAGGGACTCCACCAGAAACTGGAAGAGTATGCCTCCTCGAGAAGCCCCCACAGCCCTCCTGACTCCGATCTCCTGAACCCTCTCCCTAACAGATAAAAGCATAACAGCCAAGACCCCTATGGCCCCCACTAACAGGGACACCGCCGCCACAGCAGCCACCAGCACAGCGAAAATGGAGGCTGCTTTGGCCTTTTCCTTCATAATCTCCTCCATAGAATTAACGCTAAAGTCGTCGGCCCTTCTACCCAACATGTGCCTACTATGAAGGAGGTGCCGGATCCCCGAAGCCACCCCCATAATAATTTTCTCAGAGGAGGCCTGAACCAGAATAGTGTTTATGTAAGTCACATGGAAAGCCCTTATAGTTGCAGTAGTTATAGGAATAAGAATCTGATCATCCTGATCCTCGCCACTGGCGTCCACCCCTTTAGCCTCCATGACCCCTACCACTTTGAATGGTATACGTCTTATCCGGATTCCCTGTCCCACAGGATTGGCTGCACCAAAGAGGCTTTGAGCCACTGTATAACCCAAAACAGCTACCCTCATCCGTCCCTTTACTTCCTCTTCAGTAAAAAATCTACCCAAGGCAGGATGAAAGTTCCTCACCCAAGGATACACAGGGGTAGTGCCCGTAATCCTGGTACGAACCACTCCCTTTTCCTTCTTCACTATAGCAAAGGCATCATATACCGGTGCCACTCTGAGCACCCCTGCCACTTTATCCCCAATGGCCCGGGCATCATCCCGGGTAAGGGTAGTAGCTGTCTCATGCTGAATGACCCTCCCACCTCTTATAGAAACATTCCCAGCCGAGACCACCAAGAGGTTCTTACCCATGGACTCAAACTCCCGAAGAACTCTGCGCTTTCCCCCTTCTCCTACGGCAATCATAACCACCAAAGCACACACACCGATTATCACCCCCGTAGCAGCCAGGAGAGAACGTCCCCTCTGGGCCTGAAGGGCCCTGAAGGCCCCTTTAACCATCACTCTCATCATCTCAGCGCCTCTACAGGACTAAGCTGGGCCGCCCTCCGTGCAGGATGAAGTCCGAAGACCCCTCCCACAAAGAGTGCAAAGAGGGGAGCAGCCAAGAGAAGGTACCAAGGCGCCTTAGCAGGAAGGGATGAAAAACTGGAAACCACCGAGGCCAGTGCCACCCCAAAGATCAATCCCAACACTCCCCCCAAAAGAGAGACTAAAAGGGAAAAAACGGCATAATGAAGAAGGACATCCTTTTGGGTAGCCCCCAATGCCCTCCTGACACCAATAATATGCCGCCGCTCGGTTATGACAGCCAGCATGATATTGGTAATAACAATGCCACTTACCACCATGGCGATGGCCCCTATGAGAAGAAGCATAAGGGTCAAGGTATGGGAAGCCTTGGTGAGAAAGGCTATAATCTGTTCAGGGGTGATGATACGAAAATCATCGGGTTTGGGGGGTACTATCCTGTGGCGTTTCCTGAGAAGTTGTGCCACCAGGGCCCGGGCCCTTTTCACCCTTACACCAGGAACCAACACCACCTTAACAGCATTAAGCCAGTCCCTGTTGAGTAGCCTATCCTGAGAAGTGCTTAAGGGCACTATCACCCTCTCATCCAACTGATGACGTCCCACAGCCCCCTTCTTCTCAAGGACCCCTACAACCCTGAAAAATACCCCCTCCACTTTGATATAACGCCCCAAAGGATCCTGACTCCCAAAAAGCTCCCGAGCCGTCTTCCATCCCAAGACAGCCACTCTACTCCTTTTTTCCATGTCCTTCGGGATAATGAAACGTCCCTCCGCCACCTCCCAGTTAGCCAAGGGGGCCCACCGAGGCAATACCCCATTGATACGGGTTCTGTAGGCCTTGCCTTTATAAGAAACAAAAAGGAAAGCAAACTGGTCGGGAGAAACCCCATGGACAAAATCGAATCGGGCTATGGTCTCCACATCCTCCATGGTTAGGGTATCCTTCCTGGTTTCCGAAGGACCAAAGAACTTCCCACCTCCCGCCAGGACAAGGAAGGCATTGGAACCAAAATTGAGTTGCTGAAGTATCTCTGTTATCTGGACTCTGGTCCCCTCCCCCAAGGAAGCTATAAGTGTAATGGCAAGCACAGAGATCACCACCCCTAATGTCATAAAGAAGACCCCTACCCAAGAGGCCTTCATCTCCTTCAACACCTGGGGAAGAAGGGTCCTGGAGGTCATCTTATCTCTCCATTATCATGCCATCCCGGAGTAGCACCCTCCGGGAAGCATAGGCCGCCACCTCCTGATCGTGGGTAATGATAACAATGGTCCTTCCCTCCCTATTCATCTCCTGGAAGATTCCCATGACCTCCCTGCTGGAGGCCGAGTCCAGGTTACCTGTAGGCTCATCGGCCAGTATGAGGGCAGGATTGGTAACCAGGGCCCGGGCTATAGCCACCCTCTGCTGCTGTCCCCCCGAAAGCTCCGAGGGGCGATGCTGCAACCTATCACCCAGTCCCATTCTCTCCAGAGCCTCCACAGCCCTCTTCCTGGCATCCTTGGGAGCCTCGTCACCGTAAAGAAAAGGAACCATCACATTCTCCAGGGCCGTACCCCACGGAATCAAGTAGAAGGCCTGAAAAACAAAACCCAACTTCTGGTTCCTAACCCGGGCAAGGCGGTTGTCATCCATAAGAGAAACATCTTCTCCATCCAGGACATAGCGCCCCCGAGTAGGTATGTCCAAACAGCCCAAGATATGCATGAGGGTGGATTTACCCGTCCCAGAGGGACCCATAATAGCCACAAACTCCCCTTCCTGGACCACCAGGTTTATGCCCCTGAGCACGGGAATTACCTGATCCCCCAGTTTGTACTCTTTTCCGAGGTCCACAGTCTCTATGATCTTATTGGCCACATCTCACCACCCTTAGCCCTCAGCTATCAGCCTTGTATGGTATGCTACCAAACTCCTACCTCTTCTCCCTCTTTGAGCCCTTTAAGAATCTGGGTGTATCCCCCACTAGACCAACCAGACTCTACATAAAGCCTCTTCCAGCCCCTGCCTTCCTTCAGCATAACGTAAGACCTCCCACTTTCGTCCATGCGCAGGGCTCTATCGGGAACAGTGAGCACTCCCTTCCTTTCATCGGCTACAATTGTAACATTTGCCGTCATCTCAGGCCTGAGGAGACCGAGATAGGAATCCTTTATCTCAATGGCCACATCGTAGTAGACCACGTTATCCCTTATAACAGCACCAGGGTAGACGGTGAAAACTTCCCCCTTAAACACCTCGTCAGGAAAAGCATCCACAGTAAACTCAACAGCCTCCCCCGGTTTCACCTGACCTATATCCGTCTCGTCCACATAAGCATCCACCTGAAGGCGAGCCAGGTCTATGATGGTAATGAAGGTAGGAGCATTCAAACCCGCCACCACTGTTTCACCCTGCTGGGTACTCACAGAAGAGACAGTCCCCGAGATAGGGGCATGGATGAAGGCATAAGAAAGCTTCACTCGAGCTTCCGCAAGCTCCGCCTCGGTCTGGCCAATGCCCTGGTCATACTTGGCCTTTATAGACTGGTACTGCCTTTGAGTAGCTGCCAACTGGGCTTCAAGAACCTTCACGTCCCTCTGAGCCTTATCCACATCGTCCTTGGGTACATATTCTCTCTTATAAAGAGTGGAGTACCTCTTCAGCTCCAAGCGGGCCAAAGCCAACTTGGCATTCAGTTCTCTGATAGCGTGAAGGGTCTCTGCCAGATCTTCCCTCTTCATCACCCTAAGTCCCTTCAGAACAGCCACCAACTTGTCCACCCGGGCCTGAAGATCCTTGTGCTCCACCACAGCTATGAGCTGGCCTGCCTTCACCGTGTCCCCCGCCTGGACCATAAGTTCCTCCAGCTTCCCCGATATACGGCACCCCACCTTCACCTGGGCTCCCACCTTAGGCTTCACCGCTCCCGTAGCCAGGATTTCCCTCCTTACCGTCCTCCTCTCCACTCGGGCTAGCCCCTTAGGTACCTCCTCCTTCTTACCCCCACGGCTACAGGCCAAAATTATAAAAGGAAGCAACAGGAGAACTGTAAGTCCCCTTCTCATCTCTCCCTCTCTAGATAGGGCACCCTGCCCATAGACTTCTCCAAAGCCGCCATGGACCGCTCAAGATCAGCCAAACTCGAGATGTACTGGGCCCTGGCCTCAGATAGATTAGCCTGAGCTGTAATAAGATCAACCATATTGGCTAAACCCTCCTTATACCTTCCTTGGGTAACCTCCAAGTCGTGGGTGGCATCCCTCAAGTGAGCATGGGCTGAAAGGACATTGGACTGGCTCTTCTTCAACTCCTGATAAGCCTCCCAAACATCCTGCTCTACCTCCAGCTTCACCCGAGCCAAACGATACCTCCTGCTATCCACCAAAGCCCTGTTCCTGGCTAAACGAGCCCTACTCGCAAACCCGGAAAAGATGGGGAGGGTAAAGGTAAGCTGCCAGCTCCACTCCTTATAGTCATTAGGAGGAAAAGCCTTGTCCTGCCAGCCATAGCGCCACTGGAAATCCACCCTGGGAGAAAATTCACTGTAAATCTGATCCTTTCTATACCGCTGAGCCTCAAGGTCTTTCTGAGCCTGAAGCACCATGGGATTACTCCTAAGACCCTCTTGACGGGCCATAGAAAAATCCACATCCCAAGACTCTTCCTTTAAATGCCCCTGGGGATTAACAGAAGAGGTAACGGATCGTCCCATCTCTAAATTCAACTTTCCCAAAGCTACCCAATAATCCGACTCCCTTCCCCTCAATAGAAAACGGGAGTTAGCCACGGAGGCCCTGGCCTTTATCACATCAGCGTAAGGGGCCAAACCCTCATTATATCGAGCCTGAGCCATATCGAAGTTTACCTTGGCATCTCTAAGATCGTCCTTAGCCGCATCCCAAAGCCTCTTCTTTTCCAGAACAGTGTAGAAAGCGACCGTCACTCTGTAGGCTGTCTCTATCACCGCCTCCCGGTATTGGGCCTGGGCTACCTCCACATCCCGCCTTGCCGCCAGATAGGAGAACAGGGTTCCCCCTCCCTGAAAAAGGTTGTAATCCAGCTCAAGACCCATGTACTGCTGATAATAAGGTGCTACATCCTCTGTAGCTGTCCGGGTGAGTGTGTCCTCTAAGGAGATTTGAGGGAGAAAACCTGAAAACTCCTCTAAGCGGCGAGGTTTCTCCGCTTCCCAGTCGGAACGGGCCTTGAGAAGATAGGGACTGTTACTTAAAGCCTCCTCTATGCACTCCCTTAGGGTAAGCCCCCATCCCTTCCCTGGCAAAAGAAGGACCAAAACCAAAGAAACCAGAATCTTCTTGAAATTCATGGACATAATTTATTCTGAATATTTATTCTATTCAAGAACAAACATTCAAATAAAGGAGGATGATCGACCCCTCCTCACTTAATAGGTCTTATAGTGAGCCCTCTAAAAACCAACCCCGATTCCGGTCCTGGAAGGGTATCTGCAGGTTTGGAAAGGTTAAAGCGTCCTCCACCAATCCAGTCCTTGAGAATGCCCGCAATACGTCGGGCCATGGGATAGCTTGAAAGGGGAGCCGTAGGCACCTCCTTTCCCATGATTCGGATAGCACCACTCTTCAGCTCCCTGTAGGTTACTTCTCCCAAAACCCTCTCCTCACCATAGGGATAATCCCTACCGTAATCTATAACCACCGTAGAGATGTCCTCATCCCTCACTCCTGTATATGCCGCCATCTCTTCATCCAGGATAGGAATGGGTATCCCCACGCCCACAGCCAAGCTCGCTCCATAACCCAAAACACTCACACCCCTTACCCAGAGGGGATCCATCTGCTTCATGTCCCCTGTAACCGCCAAGGTCCCACCTGGGACCCTGACAATCCCTTTTTCATTCCTATCAACGTTGGGGTTATGCTGAGTACCCGGAGAAATGACGTACCCCACACCCCCCCCTAGAAAGATCCTGGTGCCCACGCCTAAGGTGCGATAAAGAGGATCATTGAGGAGAGGACTGAGTTGACCTGCTGAGCAGTAATTGGCATTGCCCAAATGGGGCTTCAACACCCCCATATAAGTATAGATCACCTTGTCGGAGAGATTAACAGCACAGGCGTAGTTCTGATAGCAGTTCCTAGGGTTCAAAAGGGAAGCCTGGTTCAAGTCCCAAAGGTTGATCCAGGTCTCTACATCTCTCCTGGGATAGCAATCAGTACCATAACCCTGAGCCTTCAACACCACGTCTTTACCCCTTATGAGGTCTTCAATGACATGTCCCCCCCCATAGCGAAACTCCCCAGGATACACCTTATTCCGGGGATCCTCATCGGGAAGAGCGGCGGCACCAATATAGATATCCACAGCCGCAAGGCCACCATAGGCCGGTACACCGTTAAGCCAAGCCTTCTCAATCTTGATTCGGGGCTTAGGATGGCCCAAGTTCAAGAGAGCACCACTGGAACACATGGGGGCAAAAGTCCCTGTGGTCACCACATCAACCTCTCTAGCCGCCTTCTCCGCCCCCTTTTTCTCCACAATAGAGGCCATCTCTTCGGCTGTGACCACCACCACCCGGCCCTTGGAGATCTTATCGTTAATCTCTTCTAAGGTTCTGATAGCCATTCTACACCCACGTCAAAAAAATGGGGGAAGGCTCCCCCATTGAAACACAGGAAAAGGAATTATCACCGCTCCCTCTCCCCCCTTATAAAGGCATCTACCATCTCTCTGGCCTGATGGTCTGGATATTGGATGGGAGGGTGCTTCATGATGTAAGCGGATATGGAATAGAGAGGGCCCCCTATCCCCCGCTCTAAAGCCAACTTTGCGCATCTGATGGCATCAATGGCACAACCCCCCGAGTTGGGAGAATCCTCAACACTCAGCTTCAGCTCCAAATACATGGGCACATCACCAAAAAGCTTCCCCTCCATCCTGATATAGCAGATCTTGTTGTCTTTGAGCCAAGGCACATAGTCCGAGGGACCTATATGAATATCATTGGAAGGCATGGGAACATTCAGGGAAGACTGGACCGCCTCGGTTTTGGAAATCTTTTTGGTCTTAAGCCTCTTCCTTTCCAACATATTGAGAAAATCTGTGTTGCCACCGAAATTTACCTGATAAGTCTTATCTAAGGCCACCCCCCTTTGGGAAAATAGATTGGCCAAAACCCTATGGGTAATGGTAGCCCCCAACTGGGACTTGATATCATCTCCTACCACAGGGAGACCTGCCTCCTGAAAGCGCTTAGCCCATGCCTCGTTAGAGGCTATAAACACGGGCATGCAGTTGACAAATGCACACCCCGCCTCCAAGGCAGCCTGGGCATAAAACCTCACTGCCTCTTCAGAACCCACAGGCAGGTAGTTCACCACTACCTCTGCCCCCGACTCCTTAAGGACCCTCTTCACATCCACAGGCCCCTTGCCAGCCACAACAAATCTCTTGTCGAGAGGATATTCCGCCATATGGGTAGCTACGCCGTCCAGCACAGGCCCCATGAGCACCTCTACCCCTAGTTTGGGCACCTGGGGATAGAAAACAGCGGTACAATTGGGAGGAGCAAATATGGCTTCCCCCACATCCTTCCCCACCTTTCTCTCATCCACATCAAAGGCCGCCACCAGCTCAATATCCCAGGGCCGGTATCCTCCGATATCGGGGTGCATAAGTCCATTGATATCCTCACCATCCATGGCCTTGTAGTAGTAGAACCCCTGGATAAGGGAACAAGCACAGTTTCCCAGCCCCACTACGGCCAGCTTAAGCTTTTTGTCACCCATATCGAACCTCCGTCGAGAACCATGTTATAACCAAAGGGCATAATAAATTAGCCCTCTCTTTTCTCTTTTTTCAATACTCCCCCTCAAGGGTGATTTGCAACTTGCACCTCTCAAAGAAATAAAATTATATACCCTTAAAAGGCTATTGAGGAGAAAGAGATGGACCCCACCCTTTTGGAGAAAATGCTGGATCCCGGTTTTTATCCTAAGCCCACCCTTCAGATAGAACACCTTCAAACCCATATTTCCCACGTTTTTATCACCCAAGACAGGGTGTACAAGGTGAAAAAACCCGTAAATTTCGGTTTTTTAGACTTCTCCACATTAGAGAAACGTATCCACTTTTCCTTTCAAGAGGTGGCTCTCAACTCCAGACTCTCCCCAGATATCTATCTGGGAGTAAAGGGGCTGGGAAGGATAGAGGATCAGTGGAAATGGATAGACCCGAAGGACCAAAAAGTAGAGGAAGTAGCAGTAGAGATGGTCCGTCTACCTCAGGATGGTTTCCTTCAGTATCTTATCATGAAAGATCGGATGCCCTACGACGCCATAGACAAGGTAGCCAAAAAGGTGGCCCGCTTCCACCAGGAAGCACCTTCAGACCCCTCCATGGCCATATTAGGGGTACCGGAAGGATTCAAAGAAAACACCCATGAAAACTTTCGCCAAACCAGAGAGTTTATAGGCTTATCTATCTCCCAAAGCCAATGGAGCCTAGTGAATGAGAAAACAGAGGAGTTCTATAAAGCCAAAGGGGCCATAATGAGGGAAAGAGCAAAAAAAGGAATGGTAAAAGAGTGCCATGGAGACCTCCATAGCCAGCATATCTGCTTGTGGAGAGGGGAAGTCTACATATTCGATTGCATAGAGTTCAACGAGCGCTTCAGGTATGGAGATGTGGCATCAGAGGTGGCCTTTCTCATGATGGACTTAGAGTTTCTCATGAAGCCCCAACTGGCCCAGACCTTTCTAGAACACTACTTAAAGGAGAGAAAGGACAACACCATTACCCAGGTCCTGGATTTCTACAAGTGCTACCGGGCATTTGTTAGGGGAAAGGTGGAGAGTTTCTGTCTTAATGACCCATCCATAGTCCATGAAGATAAACACAGAGCGTTATTGAAGGCCCACAGGTACTTTTTTCTGGCTGAAAGCTACGCCCGGAACATGGTATGAAAGGCGTCATCCTGATCATGGGTCTCATAGGCACAGGGAAAAGCACATTAGCCAGGGCCCTGGGAGATAAGCTGAGAATGAAAGTGATTTCCTCCGATCCATTAAGAAAAAAACTGGCGAAGCTGGACACTTACCAACAACGGGAAGATGCTTTCGACCAAGGGCTCTACTCCCCCGAAATGACCAAAAAGGTCTACCAAACCATGCTCCATATGGCTCAATCCCTCCTTTTGCAAGGGGAAGGGGTGATTTTAGACGCCACCTTCTCCCAAAAGAAGTGGAGGGACATGGCCCGGAACATGGCCCAAAAGATAGGAGTTCCCTTCCTCATGGTAATTACCACGGCTCCACCCCCCGTAGTGAGAAAGAGGCTAACGGCCAGAAGAAAAAAGAAGGTTGCCTCAGATGGCCGATGGGAAATATATCTAAAACACCGGGAGAGATTCCAGAAACCCCAAGAAGGAGAAGGCCCCAAGGTAGTAGTTGACACTCAGCATGACTTGGACTCCCTGGTGAAAATCGTTGAGGAGGTGGCAAATGTCCTTTAATAAAATCATGGCCTGTGTGGACTTTTCAGAGACCAGCCATCGAGTGGTGAAGGTAGCAGGTGAACTGGCCAGCCTTACCAAGGCCCAGACTCTTCTCGTACATGTAGTGGAAAGGGAAGTCCCCCTTTTAGTTTCAGAAGGTATAGTTATTCCCAAAATAGAGATAGAAAAGTTCAATGAGATGTACAGGGTCCTGGAGAAAAAGGCCAGGGAGAAAGTAGAAGAGATAGCCCAAGAGATGCAAGAGGAATGGAAAGTGGAGGTGGCTCCCTGCATCCTTGTGGGAGAACCCTTCGACCTCATTCTGGATAAGGCTGAAGAGGAAAAGGTGGATCTCATAGTGGTTGGATCCCATGGGAAGAAAGGGGTAGAACGCCTCCTCCTGGGAAGCGTATCAGAGAAGGTGGCCAGAAAAGCCCGTTGCTCTGTACTTGTGGTGAGATGAGTATAAAGGAGATAAGATGAATAGAAGGATAGAGAACCAGGTGCTCAGGACCCTGAAGGAAGGGCCCAAAACCTTTTGGGAGCTGATCAATAACCAGGACGCCCACATCGCGGGTTTCTATCAAACCCTTCAGGAACTCTTAGAGAAGGGAGAAGTGGCATATAGAGACCACCGTTTTTTTCTACTGAGGGACAAGGGGATAAGAAAAAAAATAGACACCCTCTGTTCCACCTGTGGCTTAGGAGTAGAAATAAAAGGGCCATTTCAAAAGCTCTACCAGAGATTCCTGAAGGCTATAGAGCGCCGTCCCCTCCCCTTAGAAGACTTCGACCAAGGGTTTGTCAGACCTGTAGATACCATAAGGCGCACAGCCTTTATCTATGAACGGGGAGACCTGGAAGGAGCAACAATCTTTATCTTGGGAGATGATGACCTTTTAAGCGTTGCCATGGGACTCACAGGAATGGCCCAAGCCATCACCGTGGTGGAGATAGACGAAAGACTCACCTCCTTCATCCAAGACTTCTGCAAAAGGGAAGGCATCACCAATATCTCTGTTCGCAAGTACAATGTCATGGAAGAACTCCCCCCAGAAGAGGTGAAGAGATACGATGTGTTCATTACCGATCCTGTGGAGACCCAACAGGGATTCAAACTCTTTGTAGGCCGATGCATTTCTGCCCTCAAAGGAACAGGGTCCTCTGGATACATTGGCCTCACCCATCGGGAAGCTTCCTTGAAGAAATGGGCCCACTTTCAACGTTTCTTCCTGGATTCAGGGATGGTAGTGACTGACATCCTGAGAAACCTGGCCGTCTACCCCGAAAAGGAAAACCATTTCGAACACTTCTACGAGACCTATGAGATCATGAAGAAGATGGACTTGCCTATTCCCCATGTGGACTGGTACAAGTCTTCCTTTTTAAGAGTGGAAGCGGTGGCTCCTACAAAGATCCAGATGCCTCCTGTAAGGGACTTCCAAGAACTCTACTTCGACGAGGAATCCTGGGCAACTCCGGGGTATAAAAAATAGACTAAGGGCCCCCTCCATTAAAAAGGGGGCCTAAATTCCTCAGAAAAATACTACCTTTAAGAACCTTCCCATTTCTTGAAGGCTAAAGTAACGTTAACCCCGCCAAAGCCAAAGGAGTTGGAAAGAGCCGCTTTAGGAGTGACCTTCCGAGATCCCTCGGTTACATAGTCTAAGTCACAGTCAGAATCAGGCTCCTCGTAATTGGCTGTAGGGGGAACCTTACCCGTTTTAAGAGCCATAATAGTAAATATGGCCTCCACAGCCCCTGCTGCCCCCAAAAGGTGTCCCGTCACCGATTTGGTAGAACTTACAGGTATATTGTAGGCCCCTTCCCCAAAAACGGCTTTAATGGCGGTAGTCTCCATCTTGTCATTGAGAGGAGTAGAAGTGCCATGGGCATTGATATAGTCCACAACATCAAGACCCAATCCACTGTCCCTGAGGGCCGCCTTCATACAAAGGATGGCACCCTCCCCTTGGGGATCAGGCATAGTTATATGATAGGCATCACTACTCATACCATAGCCTACTACCTCTGCGTAAATCCGAGCCCCCCGAGCTAAAGCGTGATCCAGATCCTCCAAAATTATGATCCCGCAACCCTCCCCCATGACAAACCCATCCCGGTTCTTATCAAAGGGACGACTGGCTTTAGTAGGATCCTCGTTCCTCGTAGAAAGGGCCCTCATAACACAGAATCCCCCCACAGCCATGGGCGTGATGACTGCTTCACTCCCCCCCGCTACCATCACCTCTGCATCGCCCCTTTGGACAATCTTAAACCCATCACCTATGGCATTTGCCCCCGTGGCACAAGCCGTCACCACTGACGAGGACGGTCCCCTCAAGCGGTAACGGATACCCACTGCGCTGGAGGCCATATTGATGACAGCCATAGGAATAAAAAAGGGGGATATGCGCTTCCATCCTCTCTCCATCAAAAGAGCATGGTTTCTCTCAATAGTCTCCAGGCCCCCTATACCAGAGCCAATAAGCACACCTATCCTATCCCGGTCCTCGTTATTCAAATCCAGCCTTGAATCCTCCATGGCCATAGAGGCCGAAGCTATAGCATACTGTACAAAGGAGTCCGTTCTTTTGGCTTCTTTCTTCTCTATGAACTCCTCGGGATTAAAGCCTTTCACCTCCCCAGCAATCCTGCTGGAAAAGGTAGAGGCGTCAAACTTAGTAATAGGGCCAATGCCGCTCTCACCAGCCAAAGCCGCCTCCCAACTCCCCTGGAGGTCGTTGGCCAATGGGGTGACACACCCCATTCCCGTTACGACAACCCTCCTTCTGCCCATACGCCTTTCAAGCCCCCAGCTTACCTTTCACATACTCTATGGCATCCTTCACAGTGGTGATCTTCTCGGCATCCTCATCAGGGATCTCAATATCGAAAGCCTCTTCAAAAGCCATGACCAACTCCACCGTATCTAGAGAGTCAGCCCCCAAATCGTCTATGAAGGAAGCCTCAGGGGTAACCTCACTCTCCTCCACTCCCAACTGCTCCACTATGATCTCCTTCACCTTCTGCTCAATCTCCTTCACGTCCATTCCAAACACCTCCTCGGTTTTTTATAAGGTGATGCCACCGTCTACCACCAGCACCTGACCGGTGATATATCCGCCATGGGAAGAAACCAGGAAGGAAACCAGTTTGGCCACCTCTTCTGGGCTACCGAAACGACCCAGGGGAATAGTTCCCAACATAGCCTCCTTCACTTTTTGGGAAAGGCCCTGGGTCATCTCTGTCTCTATGTATCCAGGGGCTACAGCATTCACCGTAATACCTCGAGACGCCACCTCCTTGGCCAAGGCCCTGGTAAACCCCACCAATCCAGCTTTGGAAGCTGCATAGTTAGTCTGACCAGGGTTCCCCATCATCCCTATTACGGATGATATGCTCACAATTCTACCCCACCGGGCCTTCATCATATCCTTTATAAAAATCCGGCTACACAGAAATACCCCCTTAAGATTGGTCTCCAAGACCTGGTCCCATTCCTCTTCCTTCATACGGACCAGTATATTATCTTTGGTGATGCCCGCATTGTTCACCAAGACTCCCACAAAACCCCAAGCCTCCTTCACCCTCTTGGCCATCTCTTCCACATCTCTATTGGAGGCCACATGAGCCTGAACAGCCATGGCCTCTCCACCCATGCCCCGGATAGTCTCCACCACCTTCTGGGCTTGGGCCTCTTGGCTCCGGTAGTTCACCGCCACCTTAAACCCCTGAACCGCCAGCTCCAAGGCTATAGCCCTACCAATACCCCGACTGCCACCGGTAACCACTGCAACCTTATCCACCAACAACCCCCATGCTTTCTAACTTCTCCATCCCCTTAGGTCCCGCAAAGGTTAGGGTTTTCATCTGGCGTTCTATCCTTCTCACCAACCCTGAAAGCACCGTTCCTGGTCCCACTTCTATAAAGACTTGGACCCCCTGGTCAATGGCAAATCGAACGGACTGAGTCCACCGAACGGGGGATGTCACCTGCTCCACCAGGAGTTCCCGCTCCCTATCCCCGTCTATAACCCCTTGACCCGTAACATTAGAGACCAAAAGGGTATCCAAAGGAGAAAAGGGCATAGCTTCCAAAAGGGGCTTGAGACGCTCCCGGGCAGGAACCATTAGACTTGAATGAAAAGGAGCGCTCACCTCCAGCAACACCGCCCGTTTTGCCCCCCTATGTGGCGCCTCTTTAGCCGCCTCCTTCACTGCACCCCTGTCCCCCGATATCACTGTCTGATCAGGAGAATTGTAATTGGCCACCTCTACCACCCCTATGGATGAGAAATCCTGACACAACTCCACCACATCCTGGGGATCCATGCCAATGATAGCTGCCATAGCCCCTTTTCCTTGGGGAATGGCCTCCTGCATATACCTACCCCTGAACCTAACCGCTTCCACAGCACGTTCAAAAGGCAACCCACCGGCAGCCACCAAGGCAGAAAACTCACCCAGAGAATGGCCTGCCACTAAGTGGGGTTTAATACCCCTCTCCTGAAGAACACGAAAGAGTGCCACACTAAGGGTAAGAATGGCAGGTTGGGCGTTTTCGGTAAGGGTCAAGACCTCTTGAGGTCCCTCAAAACAGAGGGTAGCCAGATCCAAACCCAGCACATCACCGGCCCTTTGAAAGGTGTCTCTCACAAGGGGATAGGCGTCGTAAGCCTCGGCTCCCATACCCACTTTCTGGGAACCTTGACCGGGAAAGATGAAGGCCATTTTACCCATGATTACCCCTTCTTTAAAACCAAAAGCCTTTCCAGCTCATCTCCAGCCTGAGTGAGAACATCATGAATAATATCCCTTACAGGTTTTATCTCTCTGATAAGCCCCACAACCTGGCCCGCCATTACGGACCCCATGTCTATGTCCCCCTCCAGAGCAGCCCTCCTTAAGGCGCCCACACCCAGCACATCCAGCTTCTCAAGGGAAGCACCTTGACTCTCCAACTTGATAAACTCCCGGGCCAAACGGTTCTTAATAATCCTCACAGGATGGCCCGTGGATCGCCCAGTGACAACCGTATCCCTATCACCTGCCTTCAAATAAACCTCCTTCCAGTTTTCATGAACGCGACACTCAACGCTGGCAGCAAAGCGGGTACCCATTTGAACTCCCTGGGCACCCAAGGCCAAGGCCGCCAAAAAACCTCTACCATCAGCAACCCCCCCTGCCGCCACAACGGGTATAGAAACAGCATCCACCACCTGGGGCACTAAGGCCATAGTGGTCAACTCCCCTATATGCCCCCCTGCCTCAGTACCCTCCACTATCAAGGCATGAGCTCCCTCCCTTTCAATCCTTTTGGCCAGAGCCACGGAAGGAACCACAGGGATCACCTTTATTCCTGCTTCCCGAAGTCTGGACAAATACTTGCCGGGGTTACCTGCCCCCGTAGTGACCACGGATACTCCCTCTTCTATCACCACGTCCATAAGCTGAGGAGCAGCAGGATTCATAAGCATGACATTCACTCCAAAAGGCTTGGAGGTAAGCTCCCTGGCCTTTCTAATCTGGCTTCTCAACTCCTGGGGATCCTGGAGATGGCCAGCAGCTATGAGACCCAAACCACCCGCTTGGGAAACAGCCGCTGCTAAATAAGCATCAGAAACCCACGCCATACCCCCTTGAAGAATTGGATACTCTATACCCAGAATACTACACAGATTGGTCCTAAACATAAGTGCCTCTACCACTCCACTATAAGGGCGCTCCAGGTAAGACCACCCCCAAAGGAGACGAAAAGGATGTTATCCCCCCTTTTTATCCTGTCATCATGGAGGGCCTCGTCAAAGGCTAAAGGGATAGAAGCCGCCGAGGTATTACCATACCTCTCTATATTGACCACTACCCTCTCCCATGGCACCCGGAGCCTCTTGGCCAATGCCTGAAGGATCCTCACATTGGCCTGGTGGGGAACAACCCAGTCTATTGCCCCACTGTCCATGGCCAGCCCCTCCAAGAGCTCCTTCGTCACATCAGCCATAGACTTCACGGCTATCTTGAAAAGCTCATTTCCTCGCATGGTATAATAATGAAGACGCTTTTCCACCGTCTCCAAAGTGGGAGGCATGCGAGTTCCCCCGGCTGGAATCCATAAAAGCTCCCCATAAGTCCCATCAGCATGGAGCCTGGAACCCAAGATCCTACCTCCTTCTCCCTGAGAAGAGACCACTGCAGCCCCTGCACCATCCCCCAAAAGGACACAAATAGACCGATCCTGCCAATCCACCATGCGGGTGAGCATCTCCGCTCCAACCACCAACACATTATTATACTGTCCCGACTTTACAAACTGGTCGGCTACAGTAATGCCGTAGACAAAACCGGAACACGCGGCACTGATATCAAAAGCAGGTTTACCCTCCAAACCCAGCTTGGGCTGCATCCAGCAGGCCGTAGAAGGAAGAAGTGTATCGGGACTGGCCGTAGCACAAATGAGAAGATCTATATCCTCCTCAGATACCCCCGCGTCCTCCATAGCCCTCCTGGCAGCGTGGGTCCCCATATCGGAAGTAACCTCCTTAGGAGCAGCTACATGGCGCTCCCGGATACCTGTCCTTTGAACAATCCATTCATCAGTGGTATCCAGAATCTTCTCCCAATCGGCATTTGTCATAACCCTCTCGGGTACATAGGTCCCCAGCCCTCTGATCTTCGCTTCAATCATACTCTTCCTCCCTTTTCCCCTCCTCAGCAGGCCCACTTTCAAACTCCTCGTTTTCCCCTTCGCCAGCACGTTCCCCCCTCAACCTAAAAGCCTCCTTCCAATCCTTCCATTCCCTTATACTTGACCAGAAGCCCTTGCCCAACCCCAAACTCTCCTTCACAGCCTCAAGATTGTTCTCAATCTTCTTGTTGAGCCTTTTCTCGGCAAATTCACAAGCCACCTTCACCGCATTCCTAATAGCATAGGCATTGGAACTCCCGTGACAGATGATGCAGATGCCATTCACCCCCAAAAGGGGTGCCCCTCCATACTCTTTGTAATCCGTACGGGCTTTAATCCTCTGTATCGCCTTTCTAAAAAAGAGATAGGCCAACTTGCCCCTCAGATCCTTAGAAAACTCCTGCTTGAGATAATAAGCCATAAGAGAAGCAGCGGCCTCTCCCACTTTCAGGGTGAGGTTTCCTACTAAACCGTCACACACAACCACATCGGCGAAATTATTGAATATCTCCTTGGCTTCCACGTTGCCCACAAAATTGAGCTGGGTGGCCCTCCTTAAAAGCTGAAAGGATGTACGTATAAGGCCATCTCCCTTGATCTCCTCCTCCCCGATACTGAGAAGACCTATACGAGGGTTCTCCTTAGCCATGAGATGTTTGGCATAAAGATGCCCCATAATAGCAAACTCCAAGAGGTTCTCCGGACGGCTTCCTATGTTGGCACCGGCATCTATAAGCAAAAAAGGACCTCTCCGGCCAGGCAGGGTAACAGCAATGCCTGGCCGGCTAACTCCCTCTAAAGTACCAAAAAGTATCTTGGCTGCCACCATCACAGCCCCTGTATTCCCTGCACTTACCACCGCCCTGGCCTTGCCCTTTTTAACCTGCTCTACCGCTTTCCTTATGGAAGAGTTCCTTTTCTTCCTCAAGGCATTCACTGGATGCTCATTCATACCAATCATCTCAGGGGCATCCTTTATGAATATAGGAAGCCCCCGAGCGCCACCCAGCTTCTCTATCTCGTCCTTTATGATCTCCTTGTCACCCACAAGAATCACTTCACAGGCACACCCCTTCACCGCCTCTAAGGCTCCTTCCACCACAGCTCTAGGGGCCAAATCCCCTCCCATGGCATCAATGGCAATCCTCATCCTCTTCTCCTATAAAAAACCTAAAGGGCTTTTAACCCCAGAGAAGAGGAAAGGGATGCCCTCTCCCTTCCCGTGAAACCGACAAAGGGATTTCTGAGGGGTGAAATTGAAGAACTAAAATAATGGGGCTTACCTGTCAATACTCCTCCAGCTCCAACACCTGTCTGTCCCTATAAAAACCGCAGTGGGGACAAACCCTATGGGGCAGCTTAGGTTCTTGACAGTTAGGACAAATGGAATAGCCCACAGCCCTGAACTTTGCTTTCCATTGTGCCCTCCTTTTATCCCTCCTAGCCTTACTCGTCCTGTTCTTGGGTACGGCCATCTCTTCTCTCCTTTCCTTGTGTCAGTTCTTTATTAGTCCATTCTTCAGGGCCTTGAGGGGCTCCCAACGGGGGTCCACCTCCTCCCAGTGGCACTGACAGCTCTGCCGATTAAGATTGATCCCACAATAAGGGCAAAGCCCTTTACACTCCTGGGAACACAGGGGCTTCATAGGTAAAGATAGATAGATCTTCTCCAAATAGAGGGCCTCCATATCTATAACCTCACCATAAAAGGAGAGATCAGCCTTATCTCGAGAAATCTCCACTTCTTCCCCCTCCCTTTCCAAAACCTCCAAGGGAAGATACTCATCCAAAAACTCTACATCCACCTTGTAAGGAAACTCTTCCAGGCACCGGGAGCAAGGCAAAAGAAGACTGGCATGGATTTCCCCCTTCACCAGCAGCCTGATACCCATAAGTCGAATCGTCAGCCAACCCCTGAGGGGTCCCTGGAAAGGGTAACGCTCCTTGTTCCATTCTAAGTAATCCCTTTGCTCCTCTACTTCAAAAAAAAGCCCCTCAAGGGGGATATCTGCTATCCGTATCTCCACTTTACACCCCCCGGAAAAACCCTTCCCCAAGCCTATAATTGAGGATGCCTGGTCTCCCGGAAAAATTTGGCGAATTATATCTACCCCTGTCTTTAGGTGTCAAGGAGGGCTAAGCTCATCATTTTTAGGACCTGATACGCCTTTTAAGTTTCAACTTCCACCCCTTCAAGATCCTGGAAACCCTGAAAACCACCTTCTGGGTAAAACCGTAGCGCATAAAATAAAAGGTATCCTCTTCTTTTGCCACCACCACCCTCTCTCCTACCTTGAAAGTAGTAGGTGCCGCCGCTCGAGCCAAAATCCTATGACCCGAGTAAGTGGTGATCATACCCAAGACGAGAGGGGACGGGAAACCTTCGGGAGGTACGTAAAGAACCGTGTAAGCATCCAGAACACCCTCTTTACTAACCCTGCTGGGATCGGGTCTATGATGCCGCTCTATTTCCACAGATTTACCATAGGGAGACTCCAAAGGCACGTGATGGGGAGGAGCATCAGTCCTCTCCAGTATCACTACCGTGTTATTGTTGGCCAATCCTCCTATGGAGTGGAGAAGCCCCACCCGAGCCCCCTTCACATGAAGCCTGGGATCCACCTCACCCCTCAGCTGCCACACAATCTCCACAACCTGGGCAAGGCCCGAGGCCCCCACGGGATGGCCCCGGGCCTTGAGTCCCCCACTGGGATTGATAGGAATCTCCCCACCAACATCTGTCTTCCCTTTGTCCACTGCCTTCCAGCCTTTTCCCTCCTCCAGGAGGCCTAGATCCTCTGCCCCTATGATCTCAAAACAGGTGAAAGCATCATGAACCTCAGCAAGATTCACGTCCTTAGGCCCCCTCTGAGCCATGGCATAAGCCCGTACAGCCGCTGTTCTGCAAGCAGCAAAGGAGTGAAGATGAACCCTATGCCTCACAGCTAAAGTATCACTTCCCTGGCCCACCCCTGTGATCTTCACGTCCCCCTCCTCCCGAGTGATAACCACAGCAGCAGCCCCGTCGGTTATAGGAGCACAGTCGTAGAGCCTCAAGGGATAAGATATCATACGACTATTAAAATACTGCTCCTCGGTGATCTCTTTTCTGAACTGAGCATAGGGATTAAAGACCCCATTGTGGTGGTTCTTAAGAGCTATTCTGCAAAGGGTTTTCTCCAATCTTTTATGGCCTACACCCCATTTATGGGCATAAGCCTGAGTCACCATGGCTGCCAGAGCTACCATAGAGGCTCCAGAGTTCCTCTCATAGCTCTCTATCACCTCTGCCAGGATCCTAGTCACCCTGGGAGTAGGTAAATGGGTCATCTTCTCCCCCGCCACCACTAGGACCGAAGAGTAAGACCCGCTGGCTACTGCATAAAAGCCAGCTACCAGAGCCGCTGCCCCTGAGCTAGAAGCTGTTTCCACCCTTATGGAAGGCAAACCTGCCAACTCTAAAGCATCGGCCACGGCTGCAGCCACATTTCCCTCTCCCGTGAACTCTTCGGGGTTCATGGCACCCACAAAGAGGGCCTCCACCTCAGGCCTTCTACTCTTCCGTAATGCCTTATGGGCCGCCTCCACCATGAGAGAAACCAGGGAACGCTGGGGATGCTTTCCAAAAGGAACCATCCCTACACCGTCCACATAAACCCCCATTCACACCTCCTCCCTGCTTCTCAGAGACTCCCTCAAGGTGATGGGGTCGGTGAACTCGGGTTCCACCCCCACAGGCAACCCTCTGCCCAAACGGGTAACCTTTACCCTTCCTCTCAAGAGCCTGGCCACATACTGGGAAGTAGCCTCCCCTTCCAAGGTAGAGGGAAGGGCCAGGATTACCTCCTTCACCCCAACCTTCACCCGTTCCAAAAGGTCCCTAACGTTGAGGGACTGGGGAGTCACCCCCTCCCATGGAGATATGAGCCCTCCCAAAACATGATAGAGACCCTTGTATGCCCCCGTCTCCTCAATGAAAAAGAGGTCCAAGGCATCCTCCACCACGCATATCCTACTGTTATCCCTATGGGGATCAGCACAAATCCAACACAACTCCCCTTCAGCCAAGTTGTGGCACTTGCCACACAAGGCCATCTTCTCGGTAACAGCTATAAGGGCCTTAGCCAAATCCCTTGCCCGGCGAGGAGAAGAACTGGCCAGATCTATAGCCATCCTCCAGGCCCCCCTCTCACCAATTCCAGGAAGACGTTTGAGCTGATTGGCTAAACGCCTCAGGTGGCTGTAAGGCACCTTAAAACTCATCCTTCAAACCCCCTCTCCAAGATCTACGGAAGGGACATTAAGAACCCGAGTTTCAAAAGAGGCCGGGGAGGTTAACACCCAGCTGGGAGGTAACTTTAGACAATTCCTCCTCCATGAGGGCCCTGGATTTCCTCATGGCATCATTGACAGCTGCTGTTACCAGATCCTCCAGCATCTCTCTATCCTCCAAGGCTTCAGGCTCCATGACCACTGAAATCACCTCCTGACGGCCATTGGCCACCACTCTCACCATGCCTCCCCCGGCAGAACCCTCCACTTCCTTCTCAGCCAGTTCTTCCTTTATCTCCGCCATGCGAGTCTGAAGCTTTTGAACCTGCTTCATTATGGTTGCCAGATTCACTCTTATCCTCCTCCATGGGTTTTGTCTGCACAATCCTTCCCTTGAAAAGCCCCAAAGCCCTTTGGATCCTGGGATCATCCAGGACCTCTCCATCAAGATCCCTTCCCTCAGGTGGATTAAGAATCTCTTCTCCATTGTCCCGAAGTTTTATAGCAACTCGAAGGCCTCTCTCCTCAAGGAAGTCTCGGATAAGCCCCACCGTCTCCCCCTCTTCTAATCTCTCCCTTTCAAAAGAATTAAGCCTCTTGAACTCCAGGATTAAATCCCCTTCCTCCTTAAAAACCCTGCATCTCTCCAAGATGGGCACCAGGAGAGGCCTGGCCTTCCCTAATCTATCCTTCAGTGCCTTGGCTAACCCCCCTTCCTGATAAGCAACAGGGACTGGTGTGTCCATCCCAGATACCTCCCGGCGAACCCTATGGTTACCTTCACCTCTCTCCACAGCCTCCAATCCTTCCACAAGCTCTGCCAGGGGAATAAGCTTAGGCAGGGAGGCCATCCTCACCAGTTCCATCTCTGCTAAAATATCGGGAAGGGGATGACGCCTCAAACGCTCGAGAAGCTTCAGGAGAAGATCCAGAATCTTCTGAGGATTATAAGACTCTCCTCCCCTTTTGAGTACCTCTACCATGGCCTGCCTGGCCCTCCCTACAAGCTCCTCTACAAACCCATAGGGATCAAACCCCCTATCCACCACTTGCTCCTGGAAAAGGGCCATGATCCTTTGAGGCTCTCCCCTTTCCAAAGCCTCAAAAGCCTCTTCCACTACACCAGACTCCACCCTTCCCAGAAGATGGGCCACCTCATCCCTGGTGACGGGTCCCTGGGCAGAAACCAGCACCTGTTCCAAAAGCATCTCCCCGTCCCTCAAAGAACCCCCAGAGGCACGGCCCAGGAGCTCCAATGCCCCCTCCTCCAACTCCAAGCCCTCCTGTTCCCCTATCTTTTTCAAAAGAGAACAAACCTCCCCAAAGGCCAAAGGCCGGAAATGAAAATGCTGACATCGGGAAAGGATAGTGGGGGGAATCTTCTTCACTTCGGTGGTGGCCATAATGAATACCACATGGGAAGGGGGTTCTTCCAAAGTCTTAAGAAGGGCGTTGAAGGCCGCTTCAGTAAGCATGTGAACCTCATCTATTATATAAACCTTATACCTGCCCAGGGCAGGAGCATACTTCACATTCTCCCGGAGGCCCCGAACCTCATCTATACCCCTATTAGAAGCAGCATCCATCTCCAGCACGTCGATAAAGTTTCCCCGGGCAATCTCTAAGCAGGGTCCGCAGCGGCAGCAGGGATAAGGTGTGGGGCCCTCCACACAGTTAAGGGCCTTAGCAAGGATGCGAGCTACACTGGTCTTTCCCACTCCCCTGGGGCCGGAGAAGAGATAAGCATGGGCTACCTTCTCCCTCTGAATGGCCTTTATCAAAACATCCACCACTTGAGATTGGCCCACCACTTCTTGAAAGGTCTGGGGACGCCACCGGCGAGCAATCACCTGATAATGCAAAGGCTTGTCCTCCTCCTGAGAAATAAAAATACCCACCTAAGAGATGCCCCATATAGAGGACAAATTCAAGGGAGGCGGGAGTTCCACTATTTTTCTGGAAGGAGGAGAACGGGGCGTTCCTCTCTATTATCTGTTATTTTAAGGCTTACCCCCTCACCCTCAAAAGAAAGAGGAACCAAGTCGTAAGTACATAGCCCGCCAAGATAAAAGGAGTCTCCCATCCCACCCCCAAGACCGATCTTTCCCGGGGATGGGCCATAGCCGCAAAGGTAATTCCGGTCATAACTATGGCCGATGTGAGTCCTAAAAGGTGCAAGAGGCTCAAGCTTCCCCAGAAATTTCCCATGAAGGCCAGATCATAAAAAGCCAGTATCGCTATATTGAAGGCATTGGAGCCGAAAACATTGCCCACGGCCAAATCAATAGCCCCCAACCTCACAGCCGTACACGAAACCACCAACTCCGGCAGGGAGGTGACCACAGCCAAAAAAATGGCCCCCACAAAACAAGTATCCCAACCGGTAACATTAGAGATATCCTCTCCCAGATAGGCCAGCCACACAGAAAGGACTATCATAGTAAAGGAAAGAAGACCGAAAATCCAATAGGACCAAGAAGCGGAAAATCGGGCGTAATTATCTTCCGAATGAAATTCACCCTTCTCGTAAACCATAATAAACCTGTAACCCACCAGATAAACCACCAAAATCAACCAGGAAGGGACCTGCATCCCCCCAAAACCCGGCAACTCCACCCATCGGGAAAGTACCAAAGCAATGACAGCTATTCCCATCATTATCAGGCTCAAAGAAGCAGAGAGCATCTGCCCCTTAGTACCCTGGGAGAGAAGGGGACCTCCTCTGTAAACCACATCAGCCACAGCCAGAATCACCAAATTGAAGAGACATGATCCCACTATCCCCCCCACCGCCAGATTGGGTTCCTTTATGAGAACCACAGCAGACAAACCAGTGACCAGCTCAGGCAACGAGGTAGCGGCGCCTATGAGGACAGCACCTATCCAGACCCTTCCCAGGCCACTCTTCTCTGCAATGATATCACCGTAAAAGGAAAAACGGCTCCCCACCAAGATCACCAATAAGGCACAGACCCCAAATTGAATCCAGACCATGACTCTAACCTAAACATCCCTTAAAGGTCCTTGTCCAGTTGGCAGAAAACCCATTGATTTCTAACCCTTCATCCCTTAGAGAGAAGAGGCCATGAGAAGATACTATTTAC
>WFSI01000128.1 GCA_015486105.1 Aquificota bacterium
TCTCCTTTTTGATAAAGGACGTCTGGAACCCCATCACCAATGAGTTTGGCGCCCTGCCTTTCATAGTGGGAACCCTGGTCACCTCCTTTCTGGCCCTGGTTATCACCATCCCCTTTTCCCTGGGTGTATCCCTCTTTCTGGCGGAGTATGCCCCTACCGGGGTGCGAGGTGCGATCGCCAATCTGGTGGAGACTCTGGCCGCCATCCCCTCGGTGATATACGGCCTTTGGGGCATCTTCTTTCTGGTACCCCTGGTGAGGAAGCTGGAGATGGCACTGAAGGAGCCTCCATACGGCGTGGGGGCCTTCACCGCCTCTTTGATACTGGCGGTGATGATCATGCCCTACGCCACCTCGGTGGCAGAGCACGTCATCGCCATGGTTCCCCGGGAACTCAAGGAGGGGGGATACGCCCTGGGGGCCACCAGATGGGAAGTGATGCGCCACATCGTCCTGCCCTATGCCAGATCGGGCATAGTGGCAGGGCTATTCCTGGCATTGGGGAGGGCCCTGGGAGAAACCATGGCGGTCACCATGGTGGTGGGCAACAGAAACGCCCTTCTGAAAAGCATCTTCGATCCCACAAACACCATGGCCAGTGTCATCGCCAACGAATTTACAGAGGCCACATCCAGCATCTACCTCTCTTCTCTGGTTGAGATTGGCCTGGTGCTATTTCTCATAACCCTGGTGGTGAACTTGATCTACAAATGGGTGATGAAGAGACTGGATATAAGGGGCAAACAAAGGGCATGAAGGGTATCGGCAAGCGGATATGGATGGATCGCCTGGTCACGGGGGCCGTGTGGCTCTTGAGTCTCTTGCCCCTCATACCCCTGGCCCTCATCCTCTTTTTCATTGTGTCCAGGGGCATTTCGTCCCTGAGCTGGACCTTTTTGACATCACTGCCCAAGCCTCCGGGGGAGACGGGGGGAGGGATCTTCAATGCCATTGTGGGCACGGCCCTGCTGGTGGTGTTGGCTTCTGTTATTGCCGTGCCCATAGGGGTCCTGGCGGGGTTGTATCTATCGGAGTTCAGGGGGAAGGTCCTTGGGGGCCTGGTGCGCACCGCCGCGGATCTTCTCTCGGGCATCCCCTCCATTGTGGTGGGGATCTTAGCCTACGCATGGGTGGTGTTGCCCATGCACGGCTTCAACGCCCTGGCGGGAGGGGTGGCCCTGGCCATCATAATGATCCCCGTAATCGTGAGGACCACAGAGGAGGTGCTGTTACTTGTGCCCCAGGAGTTGAGGGAGGCCTCCCTGGCCCTGGGCGCTTCCCGGTGGCTCACCATTGCAAAGGTGGTGATACCCACAGGTCTCGTGGGGGTGACCACGGGCATCCTGGTGTCCATAGCCAGAATAGCTGGAGAGACGGCCCCCCTCCTCTTCACGGCCTTTGGCAACCCCTTCTTCACCTTAAAGGTGACAGAACCCGTCAACGCCCTTCCCTTAGTGATATTTAACTACGCCACCAGCCCCTACCAGGACTGGTGGCGGCAGGCCTGGGGGGCATCCATTATCCTGGTGGCCATGGTCTTTCTGTTGAACATTGCCGCCAAGATCATAGCCAGAAAGATGAGCGGAGGAGCTAATGAGTAACCCTATAATGAGAACAGAAGACCTGTGCGCCTACTTTGATGATCATCAGGTGCTCAAGGGGGTGAACCTCTCCATTGAAGAGAAGAAGGTGACGGCCATCATGGGACCCTCTGGATGCGGAAAGACCACCCTCATCAGGTGCCTGAATCGCATGCACGAGCTGACCCCCGGGGCCCGTATGATGGGGAAGATATGGCTCAGGGATCAGGACCTCCTCTCCATGAACCCCATGGTAGTGAGAAGGAGGGTGGGCATGGTCTTTCAAAAGCCCAACCCCTTTCCCACCATGAGCATCTACAACAACGTGCTGGCCGGGTACAGGCTCAACGGCATTCGCCTGAAAAGGGATGAGGCCGACAGGATCGTGGAGGGGGCCCTCAGGAGCGCTGCCCTCTGGGACGAGGTGAAGGATGCCCTCCACAAGCGGGGCACCTTCCTCTCGGGGGGACAGCAGCAGCGTCTGTGCATTGCCAGGGCTCTGGCCGTGCAGCCCGAGGTTCTCCTCATGGACGAGCCCACATCAGCCCTGGACCCCAAGGCCACGGATCATATAGAGAGGCTCATAGTAGAATTGAAAGAGCAGGTGACAATCGTTATAGTGACCCACAACATAGCCCAGGCGGGAAGGATTTCAGACTACACAGCCTTCATGTACCTTGGTGAGCTCATCGAATACGGTCCCACAGAAGCCCTCTTTACCGCCCCCAGGGATTCCAGAACGGAAGAGTACCTTACAGGAAAGTTTGGATAATGAACAGGAGGAGAGGATGCTGGAAAAGGCCTTAGAGGATCTACAAAACAAGGTGAGAAAGGCGGCCTTCCTCGCCGAGGGCATGGTGAACAAGGCCGAAAAGGCCCTGGAGGAGAGAAAGGGCGAATTGGCCCGGGAGGTGATAGATAAGGACGAAGAGGAGCTGGACCTCCTGGATCTGGAGATCACGGAGGATGTAGTCAGAATCTTTGCCAGGTACCAGCCCAAGGCCAGAGACTTGAGGATGACTCTGGCCATCTTCAATATAAGCCGTTACCTGGAGCGGGTCGGGGACCACACCGTGAACATAGCCGAATACACCCTGGACCTGGTGGACAAGCCCCCGGTCAAACCCCTGATAGACATACCCCGCATGACCCAGATCGCCTCGGAGATGCTCAGGGACTCTATAGACGCCTTCATGAAGGGAGACCCCGAGGGGGCCCTCAGGGTGATAGAGAGGGACGACGAGGTGGATAATCTCCTGGAACAGGTGAGAAGGGAACTGGTAACCTATATGGTGAGTGATAGCTCCACCATAGACAGGGGGCTTAAGCTCACATCCATCGCCAGGAACCTGGAGCGCATCGCCGATCTTGCCACCAACATTGCGGAGGAGGCGGTGTTCCTGGAGAAAGGGAAGATCATTAAACATACCAAGCCCAAATGAAGAGCAGGAAGGTGGTGATAGTGGAGGACGAGGGGGACGTTGCTCAGCTGGTCTCCTTCCACCTGGAGAGGGAAGGCTTCACTCCCCTCATCTTTGGCGATGGAGAGTCTTTCCTAGCCTTCATGGAGAGAAACTCCTGTGACCTTGTGATCCTGGATCTCATGCTCCCTGATATAGGCGGCCTGGAGGTGCTAAAGATTTTGAAGGGGAGAAAGGACACTGCTTCCATTCCTGTGATCATCCTCACAGCGAAGGGGGAGGAGATGGACAGGGTGCTGGGACTGGAACTGGGGGCAGACGACTACGTTGTAAAGCCCTTCAGCCCCAGAGAACTCACGGCCAGGGTGAAGGCCGTTCTGAGGAGGAGCGACAGGGAAGGGCCCTCTGTCATCTCCATGGATGAAATGAGGATAGACCGGAAGGGGAAGGCGGTGTTTATAGGGGAAGAAGAGCTCTCCCTGTCCCCCTTAGAGTTCCGCCTGATGGAGGTGTTGGCGACAAATCGTGGAGAGGTGTTATCCAGAAAAGAGCTGTTGAGGCTGGTATGGGAGGGGGAGGAATCGGTGACAGAGAGAACCGTGGATGTGCATATAAGGAACCTCAGGGTGAAAATGGGAGAGGCGGGAAAGAGGATAAAGACCATCAGGGGATGGGGATATAAGCTATCGTGAAGGGGTGGTTCAACAGCCTGGGGGCTAGAATCTTCCTCGTCTTTGCCCTCCTCATGGCCCTTTCTTGCCTGGGGATATATGCCCTGACCTCCAGGGAGTTCAAAACCTTCTATATCCAGAGGGAGAAGGAGAGCCTCCTTCAAAAGGACCGCATCCTGGCCCCCTTCTTCGCCCGGTTGCTTCTCCATAAAGAGGACCCCCAGCCCTGGGTGAAGAAGATGGGGGATGCATCAGGGGTGAGAATCACCCTTATTGCCCCTGGAGGTAAAGTACTGGCCGACTCCCAGCATGACCCCGGCACCATGGAGAACCACTGGCATCGTCCCGAGGTCCAGGAGGCATTGAAAAAGGGTGTGGGGGCCTCCAAGCGTTACAGCGTCACCCTCAATACCCATCTCCTTTATGTTGCCATCCCCATCAAGGATGCCCGGGGCAACCTGCTGGGCGTTTTGCGCCTCTCCTATCATCTCAGTTCCCTGAAGAGGCCCCTTTTTCGCCTGGAAAAGAGGATCCTTGGGGGGCTTTTCTTCCTCCTTCTTTTTGCCTCCCTTCTGGCCCTATTCCTGTCCCGGGAGGTGGCCAAGGGGGTGACCCAGGTGGCTTCAGCGGCCCAGGCCCTCTCCCAGGGCGACTTCCAGGTAAGGGCCCCCATGAGCAAGGTGAAAGAGCTTTCTATTCTGGCGGGGAGTTTCAATTCCATGGCCGACTCCATCCAGAAGACCTTCAAACAGGTGCAGGAGGAAAGGGAGAAACTGAATGCCCTGATATCGGCCATACCTGACCTGGTAGTGGCCACCGACAAAAAAGGTAGCATATTATTCGCCAATCAGGCCTTCAAAGCCAGGTATGGCAAAAAGCCGGCCTCTATCTGGGAGTCCATACGTTCTCCCTCCCTGGTGGATCTCTTCTCCCGGGTGTGGGACGAAGGGAAAGTCAGGGGAGAGGTTGCCTTGGAAAACAGTCAATACGAGGTCACAGCCCTGGTCATCGCGCCTGATAGAGAAGTGCTCCTACTCTTTCACGATGTCACAGAAAAGGCCCGCTTAGACAGAATGAAGACGGAGTTTGTGGCCAATGTCTCCCACGAGCTGAAGACACCCTTGACCGTGATGAAGGGTTACATCGAGACCCTGGAGATGGCCAGATCCTTGGAGGAGGCCAAGGGGTTCGTGGAAGTGGTGAAGAGACACACGGATAGGATGACCAATCTGGTCTCGGATCTGTTGCTCCTCTCGTCCCTGGAAGAGGGTAAAGACTATAAAAAGGGAAAGGTAGATCTCCGAGAAATCGCTCTGAAAGTCCTGGAATGGGCAAGGCACCAGGCCCGGGAGAAGGGGCTCCAGTTGAAGCAAAAGCTCCCAGATGAACCCGTGGAAGTAGAAGGGGTTGCCCATTTGTTAGAGCAGCTTTTGACGAACCTGTTGAGCAACGCCATCAACTACACAGATCAGGGGTGGGTATCCTTTGAGATGGAGACCACAAGGGAGCAGGTCCAGGTAATAATCCAGGACACGGGGATGGGCATACCCAGAGAGCATCTACCCAGGGTCTTCGAGCGTTTCTACAGGGTGGATCCCTCCCGCTCTCGGGCCTCCGGAGGCACAGGGCTGGGACTGGCCATAGTGAAACACATAGTCCGTTTCCATGGAGGCACCGTAGAACTGGAAAGTCGAGAAGGAGAGGGCACCACCATCACCGTTATCCTTTCCCTCCAGCACCACTCCAAATCACCTGGAGAACCATGATACTTCCAGGGAAACCGGAGCCTTTAGCCAACAAGCCTGAACCTGGGCACAAAGTATTCGCCGGCCTTGCCCCAGACTACCTCCACGGGCATGTCGCAGGAGAGGGTTTGAGGATCAGCATCTACGACGTTGGTGAGGAGCCTGGGTCCCTCTTCCAGCTCCACCACGGCAGTAATGTAGGGGACTTTTTCCTTCCAGGCGGGGTGAAAGGCCACGTGATAGACGGTGAAGGTGTAGATCTTGCCCCTGCCCGAAGAGTCTATCCACCGGGCCTCCAGTGAGTGGCACACCGGACAGAGACAGGAAGGGGGCCAGCGCACATGGCCACAGGCCTCACACTGCTGAAAGAGCAACTTCTTCCCTTTGCAACCTTCCCAGAATTCTTTGGTATCCCCCGTGGGCTGGGGTACTAACACCTCGCCACCCATGTCACAGCCTCCTTAATATGGTGCAGCAGTGGGTCTGAAGGACACCACCGTTATCACTCACCAGTATGACCTCTGGCTCCTTGTTGCCCGTTTTGGGGCCCAGTTGCCGGTCGCCACACCTGCCCATGAGCTGCATGACACCCTCGGAGAGGGGCGTAAGCCCCATGAAGTAGGCCTCGGCCAAAAGCCCCCCCGAGGTGTTCACGGGCATTCTACCCCCCGGGCCTATACCCACCTCCCTAAACCAGTCTCCCCCTTCCCCTGGACCAAAGAAGCCGTAGTCCTGGAGGGTAATCTCCACGGTGTAGGTGAAGCAGTCGTAGATCTGGCAGGCGTCTATGTCTTCCAGGGTGATACCCGCCATTTCGAAGGCCTGCTTCCCCCCTTTCCTGGCCCCCGTGGGTCCTGCCAGGAAGGGAGACTGGTGGACGTCGTAAGAGGGATTAGCCATGCCCAAACCCATAATGGCCACCACGGGGTGCTTCAGATCCCTGGCCCGCTCCACAGAGGTGACCACGATAGCCCTGCCCCCATCGGATATGAGGCAGGCGTCGCAGAGGCGAAAAGGCTCGGTCACCATGGGGGAGCTGTAGTAGTCCTCATAGGTGAGGGGCTTGTTGCACAAGGCCGCCCTGGGATTGAGGGCCGCCCACTTGCGCTGGGCCACGGCGATCTCTTTCCAAGTCTCAGGCCCCGTCTTGAAGGTGGCCATGGCCCGCCTGGCAGCCATAGCGTAGTCGGCGGTAAACCCCATCTGGCCATAGAGGAGGAGATCTCCAGGAGGCTCCCCGTGGGTGTCCTCCTCTATAAATGTGCGTCTGCCTGAAAGGGCGTTGTCGGCGTAAGAGATAAGCACATAGTTGCACAGGCCCATCTCCAGGGCGGCCATAGCGTGGAAGAGATGGGTCCTGGCACAGTTGGCCTCCTGGGTGAGGTAGCGGGGAGTGATGCCTAGCACCTGGGCCAGAAGATAGGGAGTAACCTCGGGCTCTCCTAACTTTGGTGAAAACCGGCGATAACAAATGAGGCCGTCGATATCCTCCTTCTTCATGCCGGCATCGACTATGGCTTTGGCGCAGGCCTCCAGGTGAAAGCTCAGGGCCGTTCTGCCCGGCACCTTACCCTGGGGCGTGTAACCCACCCCCACTATGGCGTACTTCTCTTTTAGACCCCAAAAAGTCTTGCGACTTTTTGGGGACCCCGAGCTTAAATCCCTCAGCCACATGAATCACCTCTTACTCAACCGATGGACGGTGTCCACCAGGAATTTGGCCATGTCAGGATCCGTCTGGGGTAGAATACCGTGGCCCAGGTTGAAGATGTGTCCCCGGGCCTTTCGTCCCTGCTCGAGAATGGCCTCCACCCGCTTCTCCAGGACATCCTTAGGCATGAAGAGACCACAGGGGTCCAGGTTGCCCTGAACGGAGGCCCTGCCCCTGAGGATCTTCACGGCGTCCTTCATCTCTATCCGCCAGTCCACCCCCACCACGTCGGCTCCCACATCGGCCAGGTCATCCAGAAGGGTGGCCGTATCCGTGCCGAAGAGAATTAAGGGCACCCCCGTGGCCTTCATATCCTGGACTATGCGCCGGGTATAGGG